>CAMCWU010000238.1 GCA_945882675.1 Klebsiella pneumoniae
CACCGAGCGCGGAGCTCATCGAGCAGCGCAGGATCAAGGCCGATCTCATCGCTGCCGCGTATGTGGCCGGCGGCATCGACGCGATGGCCCTCGGCGCCAACGACTGGACGCTCGGGAGCGAGTGGGTCCGGGAGGCGGTCAAGCGGAACGGTCTCCCGATCCTGGCCGCGAACCTGACCTGTGGCGGCGAGAAGCCGTTTCCTGGCGGGAAGGTGATCGACGTCGGGGGCCGCCGGATCGGCGTCGTGGGCATCACCGCGGGCGCGCCTGACGGCTGCGACGTGGGCGACCCGGTGGACGCGCTGCGGGCGGCCGTGGCGGAGCTCGGGCCCGTGGACTTCACGCTGGCGCTGACGCCGGTGGCGCAGGAGGTGCTCGGGCGGATCGGTAGCGCGAACCTGCCGATCCAGGTGGCGTTGCCGTCCGGCGGCAGGAGCGGCCCGGCGGTGCCCTACGGCAACACCACGGCGTTCGAAGCGGGTATCCGCGGCAAAGAGATGGGTGTCCTCACCCTGTCCTGGGCCCCGGGGGCCACGGGCTGGCAGCTCGGCGACCAGGACGCGCAGCTCGAGACCCGCATCGCGACGGAGGAGTCCCGCCTCGCGAGCGTGCGCGAGCGGCTGGCGGCCAGCACCGATCCGGCCGCGCGTGAGAAGCTCGAGGCGCAGGAGGTGGCGTACCTCGGCCAGCTCGAGCGCGACCGCGCGATCCTGGCCCGCATGCGGGCCGCGCCGGTCGGGAACCGGGTCGGCTACCGGCAGATCCCCCTCGGGACGGACGTGCCGGACCACGGCCCGACCCTGGCGATGGTCGTGAAGGCGAAGGATTCGCTCGAAGACCAGGAAGGTCGCGCAGACCCCATGATGGTGGCGCACCGGATGCCCGACGGCAGCGACTACGCCGGGAGCGACGCCTGCGCGTCCTGCCACCGCGCGGAGCACGCCCAGTGGGCCGGCACGCCGCACTCTCACGCATACGCCACGTTGAACGTCGCGAAACGCACGCAGGATCCCGAGTGCTGGTCGTGCCATGTGACGGCTGCGAACCAGCCCGGCGGCCCCACGGAGCCGGCGGAGGTCGGCCCGTTCCGCGACGTGCAGTGCGAGACCTGCCACGGCGCTGGCGCCGCGCACGTGAAAGCCCCCGCGAAGGCCAACATCACGCTCGCACCGGATCCCGCGAGCTGCACCACCTGCCACGACGGCGACCGCGACGGCGGGCGCTTCGATCCGGCTGCCTACTGGCCGAAGATCCTACACGACGCCACTAAGGGATCCATTCCTCGCGCGGGGTCAGGAGCCGCGTCGGGCGCGCCATGAAGCCGGTCTGCGGCAGCATCCGCGGGTCGCCCGGCGGGAACGCGACTCGGACCTCCTCGTAGTAGCGATCCGGGTCCCCCAGCAGCCGGTGCGGCCCCGCGAGGAACAGGCTCCAGCGGTGCTCCCGCAGCGCGTCCTCCACGACGTCGAGCTCCGCGAAGTACGGGCCGTCCGGGTACAGGCAATCCCAGATCCCCATCGCGTGCAGCGAGGGATCGCGGCCGGCATACGTAGGGGTCCAGGCCGAGAACGGCGAGAGGATCGGGCCGTCCACCTCCCGCATGGCGGCGACGAGCTCCCAGCCGGCGGCCTCGTCGGCGGGCGTCGGGACCAGCCTGCCCACGTCGATCTGGGCGGCGGACCACAGTAGCTGCGCGGTGAGCCCCGCCGAGAGCAGCGGGCGGAGCGCCGGGGCGTCCTGCCACCACCGCGCCACCAGATCCGCCGAGAACAGCGCGAGACACCAGAACAACGGCGCGTGGACGTTCACGTACCCCGAGTCGTGCACGCGCATCACCAGCGCCATCCAGCCTGCCGTCCCGACCACGCCCACGTCGTAGACGGTCCGCCACGCGATGCGCCACGATGGGCGTTCCAGCAACGCTCCGAACGCGTCCAGGGCGAGCGCCAGCGGGATCGCCACGAGCGCCCAGTACGCGAGGCCGTACGCCGTCGGGCGGAGTGCGAGGTCGGGCGCGGGCTCGTAGGTCCACCACCACGCCGCCGCCATGCCCGCCCATACCGGAACGGTCGCGGTGATCCAGGTCGGGAGCCGATGCCGGCGCGCAGCCGCCGCTACGGCCGCGAGCCCCGCGCCCGCCCAGGCGCCGGGGAGCGCCGTGCCCCACTCGCGCGGCGTGTCGACCCACGCGCGCTCCCAGAGCATCTTGTGCGCCGCGGGCACATCGAGCAGCCACACCAGGAAGCCGCCGTCCGACCACGCCTGGAGCAGCCCGACGGCCGCCAGCGCCGGACCGGCGGCAGACGCCGCGAAGATCACGCCCGCCCGCCAGTCCCGCGCGCCGATGCCGAGCGCGAGCGGCACCCCGAGCAGCGCGAAGTTGTGCTTCACCAGGAACGCGGCCGCGAGCAGCAACCCTGCAACCACCGGCGCCCCCCGCCGATCTTCGCGCCCGACGACGACAGCCCACGCCATGAGCGCGATGGCGAGCGCGTCGGGCCGCACGATGTCGTAGTATGCGCCCGCTTGCGGCCAGGTACCCAGGAACACTGCCGCGAAGGGGAGTAGCAGCCCCGGCGGCGCTCCGCGGGCGCCGTACGCGATCGCCCCGGCCGCCGCGATCGTGGACCCGAGCGACACCAGCCGCCCGAGCGGAAGCGACAGCCCCACGATCTTCCCGAGCAGGGCCACGACGGCCGCGTAACCGGGCGGGTACACGTACGGCACGAAGTCCGGGTTGGGAGCCACGTACAGCGGCAGCCCGCGGTCCAGGCGCCACGCGTGGGCGAGCATCCCGCCCTCCATCCACTCGAGGTCGAACGGGTACGGCACGCGCCCCGCCCACGCGCTCGCGAGCACCGCGAGCAGCACGAGGGCAGCGAGGAGGGGAGCTGCCACCTGGAGCGCGGTCGGGAGGCGAGACATGGCTCGCCGTGCATATCCGCGGGGACCCGGATAGGGAAGGAGGATGCTGCCGTCCGCCCGCGGGTTGCGCGAGCTCGCGGTCGTCGCGACCTGCGCCTTCGCCCAGATCCTCCATCAGGCCACCCATTGGAGCTGGACGATCGAGGACGCTGCGATCTGCTACGCCTTCGCGCGGAACCTCGTGGCCGGCCACGGGCTGGTGCCTTCGCCGGGCGGTGAGCGGGTGGAGGCCTTCAGCGATCCGGCCTGGGTGGCACTGCTGGCGGTGTTCGAGGCCGTCGGGATCGACGGTTTCTCCTCGGCGAAGCCGCTGGCGATGCTGCTCGCCACCGGAACGCTGGTGATCTCCTGGCGGACCGCGCGACTCGCGCTGCCGGAGCACCAGGGGCCGGGCGCGCTCCTCGCCCCCGTCGCGCTGGCAGCGAGCGCGCAGCTCGCGATCTGGAGCGCCAGCGGCCTCGAGAACGCGCTGTTCTCGCTGTTCCTCGCGGGCGCGATCCATCGGACCCTCGTGGAGATCCGCGACGGCGGGTTCCCGTGGTCCGCGGCGCTCTATGTGGGCCTGGCGCTCACCCGGCCAGAGGGGCTGGTGTACGCTGGGGTCGGGCTCCTGGCGCTGGTGGCGGGCACGGCCGACGCGCGGAGATCGGCTCCGGAGCGCAGCTTTGCGCCCGTGGCGCTCTGGCTCGCTGTCGTGGCGGTCCCGCTGGCGCTGGTGGAGGCCGCGCGGCTCTGGTACTTCGCCTGGCCGCTCCCGAACCCGTTCTACGCGAAGGTGGCGAGCAAGGGTATCGCCCCGCTCGATTGGACGTCGCGCGGGTGGATGCAGCTCCGCGACTGGGCGGACCGGCTCTGGACGGGCTGGCTCGCGTGGATCCCGATCGTCGGGGTCACCGGTGTGGCTGGCTGGCGGCCGCGCGTGGGCCTGGGCGTGGCGGGCGTCCTCGCGCTCTCGCTGTTGTGGCGGGACGCGCCGGAGGCCGTGGTGATCGTGCGGGTGCTCGGGTTCCTGGCGGCGGGGGCGCTCATCCCGCTGCTGGGGCTCGGCACGCCGGGCGGTCCGGCCCGGGCCTTGTGCGCGGCGAGCGCGTACGTCGGCCTCCTGTTCATGGTCGTGGCGAACGGGGACTGGATGGGGGCGTACCGCTTCCTGAGCCTCGTGTCTGGGCCCCTCGCGGTGCTGTTCGCGGTGGGGGCGAGCACGCTGGCAGACGAGCTCGAACGCCGCGTCTCCGGCGGCGCGACCTGGGGCCCGACTGGCTGGATCGCCGCGAGCGTGGGCGCCGCGCTGCTCTTTCCGCCCAACCTCTCCCAGACCCGCGATCACCTGCTGTTCAACCGCGACGAGACGCCGCAATGGGTGAAACGCCGCGTCGACTACCTCACGGACATCACCCGCCAGACATTCCACGACGATCCGGTCGTGAACCTCGACATCGACCAGGGCGCGTTCCTGTTCTGGGCGCCGCGCTTCCGGCAGCTCGACATCGGCATGCTGGTCGAGATCCCGATGGCGCGGCACTGGTTCCAGCAGCGGGACTTCGTCCGCGAGCACGTCTTTCGCGAGAGCAAGCCTACATTCTCCAACGTCGGGGGGTACTGGGTGCGCTACACTGGACTGCGGCGCTACGCCGAGTGGCAGGCCGCGTACTTCGAGACACCGGGCTACCCCGTCCCGGAAGGGAGGTTCCACGGGGTGTTCGCGCGGCGCGATCTCGTGGTCGCGCCCACGTGGGACGGCACTCCGGGGCGGCGCGTGGGCTTCGAGTGGGGCATCGCGCTCGAGGGGGCGGACGCCCCGGCGCCGTGGACGCCCGGCCGCCGCGGCTACCTCGAGCTGCCGCTGTCCGTGAGCGTCGCCCGCACGCCGGAGCAGCAGATCACGGTGTACGCGTTCGTCGCGCGGGACGGGGTGGTCGCCGCGAGCTGGCCCCTCGATCCCGGATACGGGCTCCTCCCGATGGACCGGTGGGCGCCGGGAGAGGTGTTCCGCGGCCGGTTCTCCGTCGCGGTGCCGGCGGAGATGGCGCCGGGCCGGTACGACCTCGGCGTGGTGCTGCTCGGGCCGCGCGGCTTCGTGATCCCGGCGAAGGACGTTCCTCCGGGCGCTGTCGCGGACGATCCGGTCCTCGCCCGCGGGGAGGTCCGGTTCCCGGGCCTGGTGGAGGTTGTGGCCGCGGATGCGCTCGCCGGCCGGATCGAGGTGGTGCAGGCGGAGATCGCGCGGAACGCGGACGCTGGCGTATGCGAGCGGGCCGAGGACGGCTGGATCCGCCTGAAGCGCCATCGGCCCGTGGACTGGCCGTGGCACGACACCGTCGGCGTAGAGAACGGCAGGATCCTCGCCGATTGCTGGGCACGCCGCGCCGAGGCCGACCCCGAGCCCGTCACGGCCCTGGCGCGGGCGCATCGGTGGGACTTCGAGAGCCCCGAGCTAGCCCGCGTGGGCGGGCCCGTGGCCGAGCGCCTCCTGGCGGACGGGCGGGAAGCGCGCGCCCGCGGCGACTGGGAGACGGCGTATGCCCGCTTCTCCGCGGTGCTCTCGTTCCAGCCGTGGCGCTCGTGGGCCCGCCGCTGGGCGGAGGAGGCCCGCGATCACCGCCTGGATCTGCTGGACGACGTCCGCGTCGGCATCGGGGGCGAGGACGATCTCCGCGCCATCGAAGCGGGGAGCACGCCATGACGCTGCCGCCGTCCGCTACGGACTTCAGGATCAACCTCTTCGGGCTCGCGACCATGCTCGCGGGGACGGCCGCGCTCGTCTGGTGGGTCCCGCTCGGCCCGCGCCCGGGGACGGTCCTGCTGATGGCCCTCGCGGCGGCCCCGATCGTGGCGCTGGACCTGGGAATCCTGCGCGTATACCGCCGGCCTTCGACGGGCCTCGACCTGGACGCGCCGCGGCCGTTCGACGCGTCGCGGATCGCTACG
>CAMCWU010000239.1 GCA_945882675.1 Klebsiella pneumoniae
GTCCGCGCGCACGGGACGGTGGATCTCCGGGTGGGAGTTTCCGGGGCGGAGCGACGTCTCTACGCAGCCTCTGCTCCTCTGTGCCTCTGTGGTTTGCGCTCGATCCAGCCGGAGTCGACGTTCACGCTGCCAGCGCGTGTCGGGGCGCGCGGACCGGCGCCCGGCCAGCCGCGGCGGGCTCGAGCCACCCAGATCGCATATGCTAGGCGCCTAGCACGCGATTATCACTCTTTGTACGCCAGTGACCTCGGTGACCGTGCTCGCACCCCGATTCTGCGGGGGATTGCGCCCGGCCCGATTCGCGCATACGCGGATGTGGGGGCTTCATGCGGAGATACCTGGGGCGGGTCGCGTTGCTCTTCGCGCTCGCGGCGACGGCGGGGGCGAAGGAGCCGACGGCGGACGACGCGCTCCTCGACTGGACGTGCTCGGCCGACAACGTGCCGCGGCTGCCGGCCCCGCCGGTCGACCTGCCGGAGATCGCGCAGTTCACGTCCCGGAGGCCCACGGTAGGGACGCTGGTGTTCGTGGCCGCGGACGGGTCCATCCGCACGGCGCAGCTCCCCGTCGAGGACGGTGCCACGGTGGTGGTCGCGGACCGGGCCGCCCCCGCGAAAGGAGTGGTGGCCGAGATCCTTCGCACGGAGGCTGACTTCGTCGCGGTCGCCCCCGCGGGCTCGGTCGAACCGCCGCCGATCGGGGCGGACCTCGTCGCGGCCATGGCCGGGATGTGCCCGGGTGGCGCGCTGCGCAAGGCCGAGCTCGGCGGCGCGTCGTCGCGGTGCACGCAGTTCCGGCTGCCCCTGCGCGACCTGCCGGGAGCTTGCGACGAGCGCGCCGACCTGCTGGCCCGCGTCATCCGTGCCTGCCCGGACGAGCGCGCCGACGTCCTGGCGTACCAACTGTGCCGAACGCACACCTCCGCCGAGGGGGAAGCGACCCTGCTCGCCCGGGTCCCGCGCCGGGCAGGCGCCGCGCTCCCCACCGCGGTCCGCTGGGAGGACGCGTGGTACGGCGTCGTCCGCCACGGGATCCCGCTCGACCCCAGCGCCCCCCCGGACCCGGAGGAGGTCGCGGCTCCCCCGTTCGCGCTGGCCGACGAGCTCGAGGCGAAGAAGCAGGTCATGCCGAAGTACCCTTCGGAAGCCACCCAAGGAGGCTATGCGGATCAGCGGTGCCTCGCGACGATCACGATCGATGCCGACGGGTCCGCCACGGAGGTCGAAGTGGACGGATGCCCCGAGGTCTTTCACGAGGCCGCGGGCGACGCACTGATCCGGTGGAAGTGGAGCCCCCCGGTCGTCGACGGGAAGCCGGGCCCGGTGCGGACGACGGTGGGGATCGCGTTCAAGCTCCGGTAGGTGGATGTGGCGGCCTGGGCGGTCCGGTCCGACCGTAGCCGGCTCGAACCGGACAGATCCGGACCAGAGCCCTCCCGAACCGGACAGATCTGCCATCCGACGGCCCTCCCCGCAGCTGCGTCCACGATGGAACGCCGGTGATCGACGCCAGGATCTCACGTAGAGCACCGTGAAGTCCGGTTCGCGGGGGCTCTGGTGAGAATCCGTCCGGTTCAAGGCGGCTCTGGTCCTGTCAGGGCGCGCGTCTTCCCTTGGGTCCGCGCGCTCCCTTCGGCCGGATGCCGGCCGAGCTCCGTCCCCGTCGCCGCGCCACGCCGACTTCGGCCCGCTGCGGGCCGAGCATCCGTGCTGAGTCGTCGCAGAGGCTCGCCCGTTCCGGGCTTCACCCTGCTCCTTGTCGCACGGAGCCCGTCGGCGCGTCGCTCGTGAGTCGTCGCAGAGACTCGCCCCTTCGGGGCTTCGCCCTGCTCCTTGTCGCACGGACCCCGCGCGCGCGCGGACCGGCGCCCGGCCACCCGCGGTCGGCTGGTCCACCCCAGATGCGTGTTTCGAGCTACGCAATGACGCGCGGCAGCGGTGCCATGGCTGGTTGATCTGGTCGAACCCCGAGGGGGGAGGGACCTCTCAGTCCGCCTCGCACGGTCCCCGGTGCGCGTATCGGAAGCCCGGGCAGTTGCCGCTGCTCCCCCACGTCCGCCCATCGCAGGCGCAGTACAACTTGACGTCGTGGTGGCACGAGCGGATGACGGGCACGCACCGTCCGGGCACGTCGCAGCCCTGGCCCTCGCATATTCCGCTCTGGCACTCGCTACCCACGAGGCACTCCGCGCCCTCGGGACCGTCGCCAGACGGGAGATGGAATTTCGTCGGGCCGTTCTCCGTGCCCGGCGGCGGCGACGCGTCGGGCAGCGGGGCAGGCTGGCGACAAGCGCCCAGGACGAGGAGGAGCACCCGGGCGCCGCCGCGGGGGTCGATCATGCAGACCGATACCTCCGGGCTGCCTTGCCGTCCACGTCCTCAGACCCCACACCGCGACAACGGTTCCGCGAGCGGCTGGCAGCCGTCGCAGAGGTAGATCCGCCGGCCTGCCGACACGAGCTTCGCGACTTTCTCCCCGCACTCCGGGCAGGCCCCGGTCCGCCCGAACACATAGTGCCGCCAGGCGTAGCGCGGCAGGCCCGCCGCCTTGCCCGCCTTCACGCGGGCCGCGTCGGACGTGACGCCGCCCTGCTCGTACGCGCGCCGCGAGATCACCAGGGTGGACCGCGCCAGGCGTTCGAGCTGCGCGGGGTCGAGGTCCATGGGGCGCCGCTCGGGCCGCACGCGGGCGTCGAACAGGATCTCGGACCGCATATAGTTTCCGATCCCGGCCATGAACTTCTGGTCGAGGTACAGCGCGCCGAGGGTGCGCCGGCGGAAGCGGGGGTCGGCGAGGCGGAGCGCGACCTGCTCGGGCGTGATGGCCGGATCGAGCGGATCCGGGCCGAGGCCCGCCAGGAACGGGTGCTGCGCGACGCCGACGTCGTCCAGCAACTCCACCTCCGTGGCGCTCCACAGGTAGGCGCCGGCGTCCCCGGCGACGACGCGGACGCGGAGCCGGCGGTTGCCGTTCTTCCGGATGTTTGCGCCGCCGAAGGTCCAGCGGCCGTACAGCAGGTGGTGGACGTACAGCGTGCTGCCGTCGCCGAAGCGCAGGAGGAACGCCTTGCCTCGCGTCTCCACGCCGACGAGGCCGGCGGCCCGCAGGCTCTCGCTGCGGTGCTCCAGGTGGTCGAACCCGAGCCAGACGTCGGTGAGCGGCTTGCCGGCGAGCGCGGCGGCGATCCTGTCGGCCTGGCGCCGGACCTCGGGACCCTCGGGCACGGCGGTCAGGAGCCCGCGAGGTGGAGCGCCAGGAAGGCGTCGAGGTCGGCCGTCACCTCCGGCGCGGCGTCGACCATCCTGGTGCCGTGGTCGCCGTCGGCGTACTCCTCGAACGCCCAGGACGCGGGCGCGCCGCCCTGCTGGTCCGCGGACCACGCGCGCTCGGCGGTCGAGAACGTGAAGACGGTCGGGATCTCCGGCATGTCCGAGAAGCTCTCGTTGTTCTCGGTGTACGTGCCGCCCGTCATGAGGCCGGCGGCGACCAGCGGCGGGAGGCCCTCCCCGTCTGCCCACACGGCATAGTCGAGGACGGTGGTCGTGCCGTTCGACGCGCCGATGGCCGCGAGGGGGCCCGCGCCCGAGTCGCGCAGCCAGAGCGCCGCGGCTTCGAGGTCGTACCGACCCTTCTCGCCCTCGTACGCGTCCTCGGCGGCGCCGCCCGAGTCCCCCGCGCCGCGCCGGTCCACGACGAGAACCGACCAGCCGTGGGCGTGCAGCGTGTCGATGAAGTCGGCGGGCCAGGTGGTGCGGTCGTTGCCCGGCGGGATCATGTGCAGGAGCACGATCCCGGGCGCGCCCGGATCGCCGGGGTATGCGTCCGCCACCAGCGTGATGCCGTCGCGGGTCTCGAGCTCGACGACGCCCCCGCCCATCGGCTGCTCGGTGTCGGTGTCCACCGCGGACGTGTCCGCCTTCTCCGGGTCCGAGCAGGCCGCGAGCAACAGGGCGAGGATCGGCTTCACGAGCGCCTCCTCCTTCGAGGATAACGCCGGATCAGCGGGCCCGCCCCTCTCGCTGGGTCTCGGCGAGCTTCGTCAGGAACAGCTCCTCGAGGCCCTTCGACCCGAGCTCCGCCATCTTCGCGTCCGCCACCACGCGGCCGTGGGCGAGCATCACCACGCGGTCGGCCACGGCCTGGACGGTCTCGACCACGTGGGTCGACAGGATGACGGTCCGGCCGCCCTGCACCTGCTCGCGCAGGATCCCCTTGATCCGGGCCGCAGACGGAGGATCCAGGCCGTTGAGGGCCTCGTCCAGCACGATGGCCGCCGGGTCGCCGAGCAGCGCGGCCGCCAGCGCCGTCCGGCGGCGCATGCCCTGGCTGTACTCGCGGATCAGCCGGTCCGAGTCGGCGCCGAGATCGCTGACGTCCAGCGCGGCCCGAACGTCGCCTCCGCCGCGGATCTCGGCCACGAACTCCAGCCATTCGCGGGCGGTGAGCCAGTCGTAGAGCCCGGGCTCCTCCGGCACGGCGCCGAGCTTCGCGCGCGCCCCCTTCGGATCCGCGACGACGTCGATGCCGGCCACGAGGACGTGGCCCTCCGTCGGCTGCAGCAGGCCCATCAGCATCTCGAGGCAGGTGGACTTCCCTGCCCCGTTGTGCCCGATCAGGCCGAGGAATGTCCCGGGCTCGACCGCCAGATCGACGCGATCGACCGCGACGACCTTCCCGAACGTCTTCCGCACACCCCGCCACTCGACCGCGAACCCGCTCATGGCGCACCCCCGACGAGCCAGCCGCCCACCGCCCCGAGCCCCGCGAAGACCGCGGCCACCGGCGCATACACGCCCATCCCGAGCCCCAGGCGCCGGCACGTGACCGCGAGCGTCGCCGCCCCGAGCACCGCCAGCTCCACGGACCCCACGCCCCGCGCAGCTGCACCTGCGCCGTGACGGACCAGCAGGCCGAACGTCGCCAGCAGCGCGCACGGCTGCAGCCACGCGACGAGCACCGCCCACCGCGCGCCGAGCCGCGGCGCTCCCCCGCCCGGGAGCCAGGCCCGCGTGAAAGCCGGCTCGTCCCCATCCATCAGCGGCGAGACGGACGCGAGCAGCCACGCGCCCGCGCCGCCCACTACCACCACGCGCACCACGGCGTCCGGGTCGCGCGTCCACCCCGCGAAGAGCGCGCCGACGCCCACCAGCCACGCGCCGGAGATCCAGCTGCGCCGCCCGCGCCAGCCGTGCCTCAGGTCGAGGAGCGCCCAGACGCGCATGGCCCCCGGCAGCCAGCGCACCGCCCAGTCGAGGTACACCGCCGCCGACTCGTCCCGCTGGCCGAGGACGGCGTAGCGGGCGTCGATCTCGGCGATGAGCGCGCTGCCGCGGAACCAGCTCCGCGTCGCGAGGCGCGGGATCAGCGCCAGGGAGATCCCGGCGAGGATCCAGGGCACCCCCAGCCACCCGGCCGCGCCGCCATCGCCCGTGGCCAGCAGGACCGCCCCGCCCGCCGCCTGGAACAGCACGCCGCCGGTCACCAGGAGCACGACCCCGGGCGCCCAGATCAGCGCCGCCTGCTGCCGGGGCCCCGGGCCGCGGAGCATGTCGAGGATCCCCTCCCAACGCGGATCCTCGGAGACGTCGATGGCGAGCAGCGCAGTCGCCGCGGCCACGCACGCGCCGAGGATCCAGGCCTCCAGCACCACGCCGACGGCCGCCAGCCAGAGCGCCCAGGCGCCCGCCAGGCCGATCGGGAGGAGCAGCGCCGCGACCGCCGGCACGAGCCACGCGCGCCCCACCAGCAGGCGCAGCAGTTCGTACCGCACCACGGCGCCCGGATCGACCGGGAGCAGGCCGAGGACCGGGCGATCGCC
>CAMCWU010000240.1 GCA_945882675.1 Klebsiella pneumoniae
GACGGCCGCGGGTGGAGCTCGGACCTCGATCCCGCGCCGATCCGGCCGCCGACGGGGCCCGGGACCTTTACGGTCGACGTCGACGTGAAGGCGCCCGGGAACGGGCTGTTCACGCTCGGGCGCGTGCGCGGCATCGACGCGGGGACGCGGGTGCTCCGCACGGGATCCGGGAGCCTGCTCCTAGACGATCCGGTGCGGCACTACCGGCTCGGCGTGGACGGCCCGTTCGGCGACCGGGGCGCGGTCGACGGCGACCTCGGGGACGCCGCGCGCTGGCTCGCGCTTCCGCCGCTCGATCCCCGGATCCCGGCGCTCGCGGCCACGCTGGGGCGCGGGGACGCCGCGGTCCCCTACACGCTCGCGTACTTCCAAGGCTTCGCGTACACCCACGACGGCTTCCCCACGGACGAGGATCCGCTCGTGACCTTCCTCTTCGAGCGGCAGGCCGGGCACTGCGAGTTCTACGCGTCCGGCCTCGCGGTGCTGCTGCGGTCCGCAGGCGTGCCGGCGCGGGTGGTGAGCGGGTACGCGGCGGTGGCGACAGGCGGGATCGCGGAGATCCGGAGCGCGGACGCCCACGCCTGGGTGGAGGCCTGGGTGGACGGAGGCTGGGTGCGGCTCGACGCTACGCCCGGGCCGGGCGGGACGGTGGCGCTGCCACGGTGGGATCTGGCGTTGGAGGAACGTTTCGAGCAGTGGCTCGCGTACGACGTGTCGGGGCAGGCGGCTGCTGCTGCCGCGGTCGTGGCGGCTCTCGGGGAGCGGGCGTGGACGCCCTGGGGTGCGGTTCCGGCGCCGCTGTGGGCGGTGGGCGCGGCCGTGGGCGCTGTGGTCGCGCTGGGGGTCGTGTGGAGGCGGTTCGGCGGGCTCCCCACCGACCCGGTGGAGCGCGCGCACGCTCGCGTGCGCCGGCGGCTGGCGCGCGGGGGATGGCGGATCCCCTCGAGCCTGCCGCCACTCGCGGCGGCCCGGTGGGTGGCGGAGCGCACGACCGACGCGGACGGCGCGGCGGCCTACGCGCGGCTCGTGGACCTGCTGTACCGCACGCGTTGGGGCGGGGAATCCTCGGCTCCGCACGGGCACGAAGCGCGGACGCTGCTCGATGCTGCGTCCCGGCTCCGGCCTGACCGCGTTACTCCGGACGACCGGAGGGAACGGCCTTGACGCTCGCGCTCGCCCTGCTGCTCGGATGCGGCACGCCCGTGCCGTCCTACATCGTCGAGGGGACCGTCGTGGAGGTGCGGCCGCCGTCGGAGGTCGTCCTCGACCACCAGCCGATCGCCGGCCTCGGCATGGGGGCGATGATCATGCCGTTCCAGGTGGCCGATCCCGGGCTGCTGGAGCCGCTGCACCCCGGATCCGTCGTCGTCGGGCGCCTCGAGATCGCGCAGGACGGCATGAAGATCGTGAAGCTCCGCGTCACCGGAGAGGTCGAGCCCCCGAAGGCGGCTCCCCTCGAGCAGGGCGGCCCCGTGCGCCCCGGGACCTTGTTCCCGTCGTTTCAGGTCCCGGTCGCGGACGGCACGGTCTGGACCGTCGGCGAGGGCCAGCCGGCCACCATCGTCACGTTCGTCTACACGCGGTGCCCCATCCCGGAGGCGTGCCCGGCGATCATCGGCCGCCTGCAGGCCCTCGAGGAGCAGATCGCGGGGAAGGGAGCCCGGATCCTGGCCGTGACCCTGGACCCCGACTTCGACTCCCTCGATGTGCTGAAGCAGTACGCTGCTGGCAAGGTCGCCGATCCGGCGGTGTTCCAGCTCGGCCGCCTCGACGAGGAGCCCCTGCGCGGCCTCGCCGAGCGCGCGGCGCTCCGGAGGCTGATGACGGACGGCGGCGCCCGGTTCGACCACGGGATCCGCTTCCTCGTGATTGGTTCGGACGGACGCCTGATCGAGCGGTACGACGACACGAGGTGGCCGCTCGAGCGGGTGGTGTCCCAGCTCACGACGGGCGGGCCGCCGGCGCCCGCGGGCACGGATGGGACATTGACCGCCGAGTGACCAGCGCAGGTGCGGCAATTTTGTCGCACCCCTTTCACCGCACAGTGAAAGAACGCTCCGGGAGCCGATCTCCCGATCGACAACCGTTGGCCCGGCTCTTGCTGTACGACCTGGCATCCTCCCCGAGGTCGCCATGTACGACGAAGACTCGCAGCTCGATACCGCCGTCCCCGCCACCGGTCGCGGCCTCCTCGCCGTGACGCTCCTGGTGCCGATGGTCGCCGTCGCCAGCCTGATCGTCGGCGTGGGCCTCGGCGGCGCGGTCGCCTGGTACGCGAAGCCCGCCCCGCAGGCGGCGGCCCCCGAGGCGCCCACGTACGACCTCGCGGACATCCGGTTCCAGCAGGCGTGCCTGCCCATGGTGGCCGAGAAGGCGAACCGGATCGAGGAGCTGAACCTCGAGATCGGCGATCTCCGCAACCAGGTGACCGAGAAGGCGGATCGCGTCGCCGAGCTCGAAGCCCGCACCGCGACCGCGAAGGGTGGCGCGAAGACGGCGTCCGCCGCCGAGCTCCGCCAGGCGAAGGAGGAGCTCGCGTCGCTCCGCCTGCAGTACGCGAGCCTGACGAGCGAGAAAGACCAGCTCGTGGTCTCGCTCACGCAGTCCCGCCAGCAGCTCGAAGTCGCGGAGGTCGCCGTCGCCCAGAACCGCGCCGCGTACGAGGACCAGGTGTCCATCGCCCGCGTCGCCCGGGACGACGCGAGCAGCAGCAAGTACGCGAGCTTCCTCGGCGATTCCCAGCTCGCCATCTGCGAGAAGGGCGGCCGCAAGAAGATGGGCGACTGCCGCACGGACGTGCTCGCGCGGCTGCAGGATTCGCGCCTGAAGGACCAGTTCATGCAGTGCGTCCGCACCGGGCAGGCGACGCCGAGCGTCCGCGAGATGCTCGGTGGCGGCTCGCTCCCCAGCCACAGCGCCTGGCTGGACGACGGCTCGAAGGTCCTCAAGGGCTGGTACGTGACGATGTGCGATCCCACGCTGCCCGAGGCCGATCTGGTCGCCGCGCGGCCCGCCGAGTACCGCCCCATGTCCGCTTTCGAGACCGCGGCGTCCTACCTCCCGTCCGCGAGCGCGATGTACGCCGCCGTCATGCCGACCGCGATGGCCGCCCCCACGTCCGCGCTGCTCCCGGACGCCTTCGTCCCGGCCGAGCCGGCGACCGGCCGCCTGGAGGAGGAGCCGGAGCCGGCAGGCAACCCGTACTTCCCGACGGTCGACCCCGCGGTGCTCACGGCTCGCGTGGCCGCCCCGGTCGCCCCCGCCTACGTGCCGCCGCCGGCCCCGGTCGCTGCGTCCAACGCCCAGTACGCCGACCTGCTGGATATCGACGACCTGCTCGGCCCGCCGTCGCCCGCCGCGGCCCCGCCCGTCGCGACCGCGCGCAACGAGAAGGAAGAGCTCCCGACCCGCTCGTACGACAGCGCGCTCGACGACGACCTGTCGGATCTGCCGGAGGAGTAGGGAGAACCCGGGGAACGAGCAGGGACCATTCCCCACCCGTCCCCCGGAGACCGCCACCGCTTCAGGGGCACGGACGTCGGCGGCGGACATCTCGTACGTATGCAACGGGCGTGCCAGACCCGCGCTGCCTGATTCTCGGCTACCGGACTGCATCGATGCTAGCGACCGTTGGCAGTCTCCGCGCCGGCCGCGACACGCCTGTCGTGGTACGCTGAGGGCGGAGGGGCCATGATCTGGTGGATCGCCGCGGCGCTGGCCGCCAGCCCGACCCCATCGAGGGACGGGGCAGCATCCGAGGACGCCGCGCGGTCGGTTTGGCGCGATCGCACCTACGTCCGGCCGCACCTGAACCTCGGCTACGTGTCGGTGAACGGTACGGGCTTCGCGCAGGCGACCGGCGGCCTGGAGGGCGGGTTGATCCGCCGCTACCGGAAGAAGCCGCACTATGTGTGGACCACGCGCGCGAGCGGGCTCGGGCTGCTCGGCCTCACGGACTTCGCGTACGGGATGGACGTGCGCGGCGGGAGCTTCATCGGGCCGGACTACAAGATCGCGCGGCTCTCGATCGGGCCCGACCTGTGGTACAACGGCTATGGCAACGCGCAATCGTTCGGGTACTACCTGCCGTACTCCCTGGGATTGGACGTGCCGGCGACCGTGCTGTTCAAGCTGGCGAAGGGCTTCTCGATCACCACCCGGGCCGTGCCGGGCTGGGCGTTCGACGAGGACCGCCAGGGCGGCGGCGTCGGGCCGTTCCACGAGCTCACGCTGCTCGGCGCCCTCAACGTCCAGCTCGACGGCGTCCGTTTCACCGTCGGCTACCAGCGCGCGTGGAATGTGGCGGGCGTGACCGAGGGCATCGTGCTGTCCGCCGGGATCTGACGGGTTAGGCAGACGGTCCCGGAGGTCGCATGTCCAGGTCCGATGCCGTCGCCGCCCGCGCCGAGAGCCAGTTCGACGACGCGCTGAAGCGCCTCGCGGACTATGTGGGTTTCCCCGCGATCTCGTCCAAGCCGGAGCGCAGGGAGGACGTCGTGGCGCTCGCGAAGCGGGTGGCAGACGATCTGACCGCCCTCGGCCTCCAGCGGTCGCGCGTCCTCGAGCTCCCGGATGCCCTGCCGTGCGTCGCCGCCGAGTGGAAGGGTGCGCCCGGGAAGCCGACGATCCTGATCTACGGCCACCTCGACCTGCAACCGGCGGACGAGCCCGACTGGAACAGCCCGCCGCATGTGCCGACCGTCGTGGGCGAGCGACTGTTCGCGCGCGGCGCGGCCGACGACATGGGCGGCTGGGTCAGCCACATCGCAGCGATGCGCGCCTGGTTCGAGGAGACCGGCTCGCTCCCGTGTAATGTCGCGGTGATCGTCGAGGGCGAGGAGGAGATCGGCTCTCCGAACCTCGAGCGGTTCATGGACGCCTACCCGGACGCGTTCGCGGCGGACGTGATGATCCTCACCGACTGCGAGAACCCGTCGACGGATGTACCGGGTCTCACGGTCTCTCTCCGCGGCCTGATGGAGATCGAGCTGGTCTGCCGCGCGCTCGACGCCGACGGCCACTCCGGCCTGTGGGGCAACATGGTGCCCGACGTCACGATCGCGCTCATGCGGCTGATCGCGCGGATCACGGACGAGGATGGCCGGCTCTCGGTCGGTCGGGTGGAGGTGGACGCCGCCCGGAAGGACTCGGCGACGCGCGTGCCGCTCACGGGAGAGGTGATCCGCGGCGGCGCCCACCTGATGGACGGCGTGGAGCCCGTGCCGGTCCGCGATCGGTCGGCCGCCGAGTGGATGTGGTGGCAGCCCGCGATGACGGTGATCGCCACGAACCTGCCTCCCTACGAGAAGAAGAAGAACGCGCTCCGGCGCGACGCGAAGGCCGTCCTCAGCGTGCGCGTCGCCCCGGGGCAGGATCCCCAGGCGCTTTACGACGCGATCGTGGCGGAGCTCCAGCGCGATCCCCCGGGCGGGGTCCAGGTGACCTGCGCGCCCCACGGCACGCACACGCCGAAGGGCGGGGAGGGGTGGCTGTACACCCCGAAGGGGCCGGCGTTCGACGCCGCGGATCGCGCCTACGTCAAAGCGTGGGGGAAGTCGCTCGTGCAGGTCGGCGTCGGTGGGTCGATCCCGTTCGTTGCCCTGTTCGGCCGGAAGTACGGCGATCTCCCGCTCATCCTCAACGGGGTGATGGACCCGTTGACCACCGCGCACGGGCCGAACGAGTCTCTGCACCTGGGCGTGTTCCGCAAGGCGATCCTCGCGAACGTCCACCTGTACGAGGAGCTCGCGGCGGTCGCGTACTGAGCGCGCTCAGCCGCCTCCGCCGCCACCGCCACCGCCGCCACCGC
>CAMCWU010000241.1 GCA_945882675.1 Klebsiella pneumoniae
AGCCGGACGGGATCTTGCTCGTTCTTCCGCTTCCGCACGGCCGCGAGCGCGGGCGGCACGCCGACGCGGTCGTGGCGCGGGACCGCGAGCAGCACCCGCCACGCAGCCGCGCGCTCCTCCCCCTCGGGGTGGCGGATCCAAGGGGACAGCTGCGTTTCCGCCTCGGCCCACGGGAGCAGCCGGGCGTAGGGGCGGCGCTCCACGGGCCGGCTCTGGAGCCAGACGACTTCGCTCAGGTGCCGGCGGGCCTCCCGCTCGCGGAGGTCCCAGGGCAGGTCGTCCAGGCGCTGCACCGCGACGACGCCCTCCCGGTTCTCGGCCGCGGTCCGCCACCGCAGGTAAGAGCGCTCCCGGGCCGGACCTTCGGGCACGGACGCGAACAGGAACGCGCCCCACGAGCTGGTGCCGCGGGCGAGCCACTCGGTGACCAGGGCGTCGCGGTCCGCGACCGTCAGGCGTCGGAGCCAGTCCCGACCGGCGGAGCTGTCCGGCAGCGCCGCCGGCGCGTGGGCCACGGCCCACTTCAAGCGTTCGAGACCCAGCTTCTCGGCGCGATGGAATACGACCAGGCCGAACAGGCCGGAGAGCGGCGCCGGCAGCCCCATCGCCTGGCGCTGCCGGATCAGGTCGAACGTGCGCTGCGGCCGGACCGTCGCGAGCCGCTGGAGCGCCGGTCGGATGGCGTGCGCCTGGCCTTCGACGGCGAACAGCGCCTCCACCACGTCGAGCGCGGCGTCGGGGTCCGCGCCCACCAGCGCCGGGAGCAGGCTATGGACGCGCCACAGTACGCGGGAGTCCCGGCCTTTCGCGACCGCGGCGACCAGGTGGCGCGCGGTCGGGCGCGGGTGCGAGATCGCCATCCGCGCCCAGGCGGCCGGCGAGCCGTGCTCGTCGATCAGCGGCAGCGGGACGCGCTCCTCCGAGCACGCGGGGAGAGCGTCGAGCCAGTCCGGCCGGTCCCGGCCCGCCAGCCCCGCGACGAGCGCCTCCACCGCCGGGAGCGGGCCGCGGCGCAGCGCGCGGCGCGCGAGCTTCGGCGCCTAGCGGGTGTCCTGGATCGCCTGGATCGCGGCGGCGATCTGCTCGTCGGTCCCGACGGCGAGCAGGCCGCTCCACGCCCGCGAGCGCACCCACCGCGAGGGATCGCGGGTCGCGTCGCGGAGGGCCCCGCCGTCGCAGGCGGCCCGGTGCGCGAGCGCGGCGAGCCAGCGGCGCCACGGCTCGGCATGGCTGGCCAGCTCGGCGATCGACCGCGTTGCATCGGCATCCCCTGCGTATGCGCGTCGACCGAGGGCCGCGACGGCGCGCTGTCGATCGGGATGGGACATCGCGTCGAGATCCACGGTCACCTCTGTGGGAGCCCGATCCTACCATCGGGTGGGGAGATCTCCGTGGCCGCGGCGTCCTGGGGCTCCGGTCCGTGCGCTCGCGGCAGCCATCCGCGTGGCCCGGTCCTCCGCCGCGGGGAACGGCGGAAGACCGCCAGCTCCGCGGGGGTGTCAGCGTCGGGTCGGGGCCGGGTCACGTAGGCCCCGTTCAGGCCGGCACGCCGATCACCGAGAGGCCCACCGAGCGCGCCGCGGTGCCGAGCTCCCGGTCGTGGGTGGCGAACACCACCGGGTGCGCGCGCGCCAGGGCCATCGCGGTGGCCAGGTGCAGCGCGTCGAGCGTCCGGAGCGGGGTCGGGAAGGCGTTCTCGGCGCGGGCGGGATCACCGTGATCGCCCGCTCCGGGGGTGGGGACCGGAGCCGGGTTGTGGTACGTACGGCACGTGTATATGTCGTTGCACAGGAGGTGCCGGATGGCTGGCGCCCGCTCCGCGCGACTCGACGTCCGCGCCACTCCCGCACAGCGTGAGCTCATCGAGAAGGCGGCTGCTGCCCGAGGCAAATCGCTCAGCGCCTGGACCCTGGAGGTGCTCGTGGACGCCGGCCTCGGCGACCTCGCCGTCGGGAGCGGAGACGGCAGGCTCGGCTGGATGCGAGGCACCGCGACGATCGCGGCGGACATCGAAGGGCCCACCGATGCAGCCGGTTGGGAACCGGGAGAGTTTCCGGAGTGACGTATCTCCTCGACACCCACGCCTGGGTCTGGGCCCAGCTGCAACCCGAGAAGCTCTCGAGGGCGGTGGCGACGCTGCTGGACGCGCCGACCGGGACCGCGTGCCTGTCGCCCGTGACGTTCTACGAGGTGCTGCTGCTCATCGAGCGCGGTCGCCTCGTCCACCAGATCCCGCTCGTGACTCGGGACGCATCCATCACGGCGTGGGGTGGCGTGCCGGTCTTCTGGTAGAGATCGGCGCGTGTCGAATCGGGTGGGAGATCTCCGTAGTCGCCGGGTTCTGGGGCTCCGGTCCGTGCGCTCGCGGCAGGCATCCGCGTGGCCCCGCCCCCCCGTCGCGGCAGTCCCCCGAGCTCGACGCCGCGGAGCGGGCCGGACTCGGCGACGTCGTGGCGGCGATGCAGACGCCATGCGACGCGCTGATGAAGCAGGTCCGAAGCCGGCGGACTCGGCAGTTTCGGGTCGATCTGCAAAGGTGTTTCACCGGTGAAACACCTGCGGGGCGGGGCCAGGTCCGACCTGCGGCCGGCCCGCCCGCGGAGGGCGTCCACCCCGCGGTCGTTATCGCGCGGCCGCACCGGAAAGGTGGTATAGACCGCAATGCGCGTCATCGGGAAGTACCGCCTCGAGACCCGGCTCGGCGAGGGCGGCTACGGCGAGGTGTGGGGCGGCGTCCTGGAGGGCGACCTCGGCTTCCGCCGAAAAGTGGCGGTCAAGCTCATCCGTGAGCCGACCGGCGAGCACGCGACCCGCTTCGTGAACGAGGCGCGGATCGGCGCCCGCCTGCACCACCCGAACATCGTCGACGTCTACGAGTTCGACCGGATCGACGGGCAGTATCTCCTGGCGATGGAGCTGGTGGAGGGCGAGACGCTCGAGAGGCTGCTCGACCGGTCGCCGGACGGCCTGCCGCCCGAGCGCGCGCTCTCCATCGTCCGCCAGATCGCGGCCGCGCTCCGGCATGCGCACGAGCTCGCGGACGACGACGGCCGCCCGCTGTCCGTCGTGCACCGCGATCTGAAGCCCGCGAACATCATGCTCGACGCGAGCGGCGCGGTGAAGGTCCTCGACTTCGGGCTCGCGGTATATCGCACGTCCAACCGGACGACTGCGCCGGGTGTCGCGAAGGGCACGCTCTCGTACATGGCGCCCGAGATGCTCGAAGGCGACGAGCCGAGCAGCGCGGTGGACGTGTGGGCGCTCGGGGCCATCGCGTACGAGGCCGTCACGGGCAAGGCGGTCGCGCCGCTGGGCGACCTGCTCCAGGCGGTCCTCGCGATCCAGCGGGCGGACGGCGCTTCCCTGGCGGCGGAGGTCGCGCCCCGGAGCGCCACCCTGGCGGCCGTGGTCGCCCACACGCTCGTGATGCCGCCGGAGCGCCGGTGGTCGGCGGCCCAGGTGCTCGCGGCGGTGGCGGAGGCCCCGAGCGGTTCGCGCACCCCGTCGGTCGCGCCGAAGCCCCCCGTGAAGCCGTGGAAGCGCTGGCCGCTGTTGCTGGCCGGTCTCGCGGTCGCGGCGCTCGGGATCGGGGCGGTGGCGCTGCGGGACACGGGCGGTCCTGCCCGGGGCGGCGAGCTCCGCATGGTGTGGCCGCGGGTCCGGGGCGCCCTCGATCCGTTCGAGCGAACGACGACGATCGCCACGCGGATGTTACCGGCGGCCATCGAGCCGCTGGTGGGCCTGGACGCCGACGGCCAGGTGGTGCCGGGCCCCGTAGAGTCCTGGGAGGAGGCCGGGGACACGCTGGTCCTCACGCTGCGGGACGACCTGCGGTTCCACCCGCACCCGTGCCTCGCCGCGCAGGGCCGCCCCGCGGGCGCCGAGGATCTGCGTGCGTCGCTCGACTGGGGCCGCGAGATGGGGCGGTTCCATGCGGAGATCACCTCGATCGAGGAAGTGGACGACCGCTCGGTGCGCGTCCGCCTCGCCCACCGCTCGCCGTTCGCGCTGCGCGACCTGGCGGATATTCCGCTCCTCCCGGTCGATCTCGAGCGGTGCGAGCAGCTGCACGACATGCGCCAGCCCATGGGGACCGGCCCGTTTCGCTTCGCCGCCCCCGCCGACGGAGAGGTGCTGGAGCTCGTCGCGAACGAGCACTACTGGCGCAAGGACGAGGAGGGACGCCAGCTCCCGTACCTCGACGGCATCGTGGCGCGCTCGGCCAACGCCAGCGCGGACGAGGTCCGCAGCGCCGGGGACGCGCTCCGCGAGCTCGCGGCCGGCGAGATCGACGTGTTCGACGCGTCCAACGCCACGCTCCTCGCGGAGCACGAGATCCCGGAGGGCGTGGTGGTCCTGCCGGAGACGCAGCGCGGGACCGTCGGGGTCAAGGCGATCCTCGCCTTTCGGGACCGCCCGCGGCCGCTCGGCCTCGACCTGCGCCGGGCGATCGCCATGGCCATCGATCGGGGCGCCCTGGCCGAGGGGCCGGACGCCGAGGAGTTCGTCCCTGGCGCGCGCCTGCTGCCGCCAGAGGTGATGGGCTTCGACGCCGGTGAGATGGCGTTCGGCCTCGATCGGAACCGTGCGGAGCGCCTGGTGGAGGCCGCCGGCGGCTGGACGGGAGATCCGCTCGTCCTCGGGGCGTTCGAGGCGGATCTCGGGCTCGCGGAGGGGATCGCGCAGTCGCTCGGCGAGATCGGGCTCCCCACGCGCGTGGTCCGCTTCACGCTCGAGAGCTTCGCGGCGGCCATGCGCGCGCCGACCGCCGACCTGCTCGTCCTCGAGAGCTATGGTCCGCTCTGGGGAACCGACCCGTACCCGGCGCTCGCCGAGCTGGTGGCCGACGTGGGAGCGGTCGCCGACGTCTCGCCCGGCGTCCGCGCGCTCGTCACGACGGCGGCGCAGGAGCCCGATCGTGACGCCCGCGAGCTGCTGTACGCGGCGATCGAGCGCGGGATCCTGGAGGACGCGAGCTTCATCCCGCTCGGCACGATCCGCCCCAAGCCCACCGCCGGCCTCGTGGTCCGGGAGGGCGTGCACGGGTTCGAAGCGCAGTCGCTGCGCGCGGCGACACGACGCGACCTCGCCGTCGTGTGGATCGAGCCGTAGCGGGGTTATCTCGTCGGGGGGGAGGCGCGCGTGTCGGTGTGGAGGTCGCGAGCCCTGATCACGACGGTCGCGCTGTTACTGGCGGCGGACCTGCCCGATCCGCGCGGCTGGCAGCGGGGGACAGTCGCCGCGGATCTCGCGCGGGTCACGGAGGGGAACCTCACGGCGCCCGTGGACATCCGGCTGCCGGCGTCGCTCGCCATCACGAAGCCCACGGTGATCGTCTACTTCTCGCCGACGTGCCCGCACTGCCGGCACGTGGCGCCCGAGATCGTGGGGCTGGCCGAGCGGATCGCGGGGAAGGCGGAGGTCGTGTGGGTCGCGAGCGGCCGCGCGCTCCAGCCCGACCTCGCGGAGTTCCAGCGGACGTTCGCCGTAAAGGGCCGCGTCATCCGCGACGACGACGCCGAGATCGTGGCGGCGATCGGCGCGCGGTCCACGCCGTCGGTGCTGTACGTGGTGCCGTCGGCGGGGAAGCTCCAGATCCGCGACGCGTGGTACCCGTATTCGCCTGGGCACGACTTCCTCGTGGAGGGCCGGGTCACGGGCGACGTGTGGAAGGCGTTCCGGCCGGGCGAGTACCAGGGCGACAACGCGTGTGGCTCGTGCCACAGCGTCGAGATGGAGAGCTGGAAGCTGACGCATCACTCGGTCGCCTGGTGGTC
>CAMCWU010000242.1 GCA_945882675.1 Klebsiella pneumoniae
GAAGCCCGCACCGCGCCGTCCGCGCTGACGCGTCCATCTTCGGGGTAGCGCCGGACCCCGCGGCATGGCACCTTCCGGGCGGGGAGGCAGGCGTGTCCGAAGCGGTGTCCGACGTGAGGAGCGACGCGTTGCCCATCGCAGCGCTCAAACAGCTCCGCCCCAAGCAGTGGACCAAGAACGCCTTCCTGTTCGCGGCCCTGATCTTCTCGGGCCAGTTCCTGGTCCCCGAGTCGATCGGCAGGGCGTTCGTGGGGTTCGCGGCGTTCTGCCTGCTGTCGTCGTCGGGCTACATCCTGAACGACTACCTGGACCGGGACGCGGATCGCAAGCACCCGCGCAAGCGGCATCGGCCCATCGCTTCCGGCGCGCTCCCCGTCCCTGCGGCCATCGCGCTCATGGGCGTTACGCTGGCGGGCGGGCTCGGGCTCGCGTACCTGCTCGGCTGGGCGTTCTTCGCGATCGCCATGACCTATCTCGTGACCACGCAGTCGTACTCGTTCTACTTCAAGCACAAGGTCATCCTCGACGTGATGTTCCTGAGCTCGGGGTTCGTGTGGCGCGCGATCGGGGGCGCGCTGGCGATCGACGTGCGGGTCTCGGCGTGGCTGTTCCTGTGCACGGCGTTCCTCGCGTTGTTCCTCGGGTTCAACAAACGCAGGGCGGAGCTGCTCCAGATCGGGGCGGACGGAGGGACGCGCAAGAACCTCGCGGACTACTCGCCGAAGATGCTCGAGCAGTACCAGAGCATCGTCACGGGCGCGACGGTCCTGTGCTACGCGCTGTACACGGTGCTGGGCGAGACCACCTGGATGACCGCCACGATCCCCTTCGTGTTGTACGGGATCTTCCGGTACATCTACCTGGTCGACCGGCACGGTGAGGGCGGCGCGCCGGACGAGACGCTGCTGCGGGACGTGCCGCTGATGATGACGGTGGTGCTCTACGGGTTCGTCGCGATGGCGGTGATGCTGGGGCACGAGTGGGGTCAGCTTCCGGAGCCGGGGCGCTAGCTCGCGTTTCGGCCGGATCTGGGGTGCTGCACCCGGCCCTGGAGGGAGCCGAGCCACCGCGGGGCAGGCAGAACCTACCCAAATCACCAGCTCCGGTGCTTCCAGCAGTCCACGTGGAACCGCGTCCGCTCGTACAGCCCGAGGCCCGCCCGGCGGCCGACCCCGTCCGTCGCCCACCAGGCGCGGAGGCGATGGTGCAGCAGCATGCGCGGCCACGGCGCGCGGGGGACGAGATCGACCGCCTCGAAGGTGCGATGTCGGCTGCCCGGGGCGCCGCCCGCGAGCTGGTTGTAGCGGAAGGTGCGGAACGCGGAGACGACCTCGACGGGGCCGACGCGCGGGACGATGTCCTCGCGGACCGTGACGAGGGTCGGCACGATGGCGGGCCACAGCTCGCGCGGTGGCACGGCGAACGCCGGGTGTCCGAGGGCCGCCCAGTCCGTGCCCTGCCGCCAGAGGTGCCACGGCGGCACGACGTCCGCGACCCCCCGGTCCGTGAGGAACGCCACGAAGTCCGCGTACTCCCCGCGATGTGCGGCCTCGAACGCGGGCCAGTCGGTGGCGACGCCGTGCACCGGCGCCGGGCGCGCCAGGAGGAGCAGGAGCACCACGAGGGCGGCGACCGCGAGGACGATGCGGCGGACCATGCTCCCCCCGACCTGCGGATGGGGTTATCCGTCGTTGATGCGCGTGACATGGTGGATCCTGCTCGTCGCGGCCTGCGGGGCGCCCCCGCCTCCGGCCCCGGTCGATCCCCCGCCGCCCGCACAGCTCCGCCTCCCCGAGCTGGAGCTGGCGGAGGACGTGCTGATCCGCCTGGGAGAGGTCGGCTGGGAGGGCTGGCTGGACGCGCCGCTGCCGCTGGAGCCGACGGCCATCGACCGCGACCGGATCGCCGAGTGGCGCACCGTTCTCCGCGATCAGGAGGCCGGCGCCGCCATCCCCCTGGAGATCGCGGACCTGTACGTGGGGCGGGACGCGTCGGCGGACGCACGGGCGGTCCTGTCGGCCGCGCGCCTGGAGTTCGCGGCGGCGCTCCGGGATCGTGGCGTGGCGGAGTGCTACCTCGCGGAGTTCGACCGCGTGCTCCCGGACTCGGCGGACCGGCTGATCTACCGTGGAGATCCATCGATCCACGTGGGGACCGAGCTCTCGCCGAGCGGGAAGGGCCGCGCGAGGGACCACGGCCGCCTGGTGCTCGAGGTCGCCGCGGTGGACGCGTGGGGGGCGGCGCGGCTCGCCACGGAGGCGGGGCTGCTCGGCCCGGCGCCCGAAGATCCCGCGGAGCGCGAGGCCTGGCTGGTTGCCGCGCGCGACGTGGGCCTGCGATTCACGGCCTGGCACGAGATGTTCCACGCGCTCTCCCGGGCGTACCTGCACCCGAACCTCCCGGCGAGCGAGCGGGCGTCGCAGGCGGCGTGGACGCTGGCGGAGCATCGGCTCGAGGACATCGACCCCTCGCTCGGGTTCACCTGGGGGAACCGGTCGGGTGCGGCGGTGCGCGTGCGGCGCGCCATCGACGAGCGGCAGGCCGACGGCCTCGCGTTCCAGCTCATGGCGGAGTCGCTGGACCTCGACGCGGCGCAGCGAGAGCGGGCGTGGGAGGTCTGGTTCGGCCGGCTGGAGCGCGCGCGGATCGGGCTCGAGCGGGTGCGGGACGAGCTCGCGGTCATCGCGCCGGACCTCGGTCCGGAGGACCTCGCGACGCCGATCGCGGACGCCCTCGGCAAGCACCCGGACGCGTCGGACCGGGAGGTCCTCGTGATGCTCGCGCGCCGTCTGCTGCTCACGCCGGAGATCATCGGTCATCTCACGCCTTTGACGGAGAGCGATACTCGCGCTGTGTGGCGCGTGCTGGCGCGGGCCCCGGACGAAGATCCGGAAGACGCGGGGCGGCGGCGGCAGGACCGGGATTGAACTCGCCGTTTGGGCGCGCCGGCTGCGCCGTCGGTCTCCCGCGGGGTCCCTTCGGTCGCCCCCGCCTGGGGCTCGAAGCGACGGTAGATCCGGTGATCACGGCGGTGGCCGGCGCTCCGCGCCGCCCCTTGGTCCACCTCGCGCGGGCCTTCGGGCGGTGGGCACCCGTCGATTCGGGCCGGATACTCGAGTATTCCCGCCGAATCGAAGGTTCCGGAGGCCCGCGAGCCGCGGACACCCGTCGATTCGGGCCGGATAGTCGAGTATCCCCGCCGAATCGAAGGTTCCGGAGGCCCGCGAGCGGGGGACAACCGTCGATTCGGGCCGGATACTCGAGTATCCCCGGCGAATCGACGGTCGTCGCGCCCGCCCGCGCGAGGCGGACCGAGGGGCGCCGCCGGTGAGGCGGCGGTCGCCGACCGGCCGGCCACGTACCGCCGCAGCCTGGACCGCGGGACCGGGAGGCGACGGAGGGCCTCCGGCCCGACCCCCGAGGGAGGCCGACGGCCGCAGGCCGGCGCGCCCACCATCCGCGAAGTCACGGCGGCGCGGGTCGCGACGCGGGGCGGTATACTCTCGTGATGGAGCTGACCATGCGCCCCGTGATCGTGATGTTCCTCGCGGGGTGCGGCGTCGAGCACGCAACGGAGCCCGACGTCCGCGTCGAGGTGATCTGCAGCTGCCCGCCGCCGCCGAGCACGGCTCTCACCGAGGACTTCGCGTCCGACGGCATCGCAGACCAGGTGTTCCACCTCGCCGACGTGCCCGACGCCCCCACGATGCAGGTGACGGTCACGGAAGACGGGTACACGAGCCTGTTCAAGCAATACGATCCCGTCACGGGGCTCGGCGACTGGGAGCTCGACGCGTCCGAGAACGGCGTGGTGTTCCTCGAATATGTGCCCGCCGCGGGCGCGAACGTCGCCGTCCACTACGAACCGCTGAACGACCGCGACGACGTCGTCGAGGGGCTCGGCGACGGCTGCTGCGGTTAGAGCCCGTACAACGCCGAGGCGTTGCCGCCCACCATCGCCGCCAGCGCGTCCTCACCCAGGTTCATCCCCGCGATCCCGCGGATCTCCCGATCCCACGCATACGGCAGGTTCGGGAAGTCGGTACCGTACAGGATCCGATCCGGCCGGCTCCGGAGCATCGACTCCGGCACGTCGAACGGGAAGTACCGCGCGAGCACCATCGTCGTGTCGAGCCACAGGTTCTCGTACTTTTCGAGCAGCCTGGCGTAGCCGTCGAGCTCGTCGATCCCCATGTGCGGCACGACCAGCCGCAACCCCGGGTAGTTCCGCAGCACGGCCTCGGTGCGGTCGACCCGACACAGTTGGTACGAATCGAACCGGTAGCCCTCGGCGCGCGGCTCGCGACCCGCGTGCATCACGACCGGCTTGTCCGCTTCGACGCAGGCCTCCCAGATGGGCCCGAGCCGCGGATCGTCGGGGGAGAACCCCTGGACGTGGCAGTGCAGCTTGATGCCGCGGAGGCCGAGCGCGAACGCCTCGCGGACGATGTCGCCGGCGCCCTCCTCGCCCGGGAGCACGGTGGCGAGGCCGAGGAGGAACTCCGGATTCGCGTCCTGCAACGACGCCATATACCGGTTCATCGGGCGCGACAGGCCCGGGCGGTGGCTGTAGCACAGGCCGACGATCCGGCTCACACCCCGGTCACGCAGGAAATCGATCACCCGGGGGGATCGCAGCGGATACCGGATTGGCCAGCCGTGGTGCTCGAACCAGTGCCAGATCTTCGCGAACGTGGCGTCGTCGAACAGGTGCACGTGGGCGTCGACGACGGGCGGCAGATCGTCGGGCAGGCGCTCGCCCTCGGGGTCGTTCAGGGCGGGGAACGGCGGCGAGGGATCGGGCGCGTCCGTCGGCCCACAATCCGCCACGCACGGGATCATTCGTCGTCGGCCGTGCGCGCGGAGTACCCGAAGTAGGTGTGCAGGTCGAGGCGGCGGGCCTCGTGGTGCAGGCGCTTGCGCCAGGCCTGGGGGGACGCGCCGCGCAGCGCGGTGAGCTCGGCGTGGAGCGCAGGATCGAGCTCGGCGATCCGGGTCATGTACGCTTCGCGCTCGCGCGGGTACTGGAGCGGGCGGCGGCGGTAGGACCGGAGGCGGCGGCGGTCCTCGGCGTCGAGCACATCGCCGGTCACGTGGGCGGCCTCGCGGGCCTTGGGATCTTCCAGGGGATCCGGCAGCTTCGGCATCAGGGCTCCGCGCGGTGTCGGGTGGCCTTCAGCGACGGCTCGAGGACCCAGTCCGGATCCCACGTCCGCGTGTGGCAGGTCGTGCAGACGGCTTCGATGACGCAGACCGGGCAGTCTTCGCCGAGGCCCTCGATGTTGTCCTTGCCGCCGCCGGCCGCGACGTGCGCGGCGCCGGGGCCGTGGCAGGACTCGCAGCTCACGGACTCGGCCAGCCGGAAGCCGGCGATCTCCGTCGGTACCGGGCCGGTGGCCTTGGGCGTGGCGTGGCAGCGGACGCAGCCCGGATCGTCCGCGCCCTCCGTCGCGAGCCGGCCCATCGCCGCCGAGTGCGGGCTCGTCGTCCACGACGCGTGCTCGGTCGGGTGGCAGGCCTGGCAGGCCGCGGCGCCGACGTTCTCGCCGATCGGGAACGCCAGGAGCGGCCGCGCGGTCTCGCCGGTCGCGAGCTTGCGGTGGCGCTCGTCGATCGTCTTGCGATCCAGGTCCATCGCCGCGAAGTGGTCGATGAACGGCATGCCCTTCCCGACGCTGAAGTCGATGCGGTGCTCCTCGTCGTGGCAGCCGGCGCAGGACTCGTTCGCGTCGGCGCGCGTG
>CAMCWU010000243.1 GCA_945882675.1 Klebsiella pneumoniae
TTGATCCCGCCGATCTCGTCGGTCACGCCCATGTAGATGTCGCCGGGCGAGCCGCCGTCGATGAGGCCACAGCACGGCGGGATGTTCACGATCGAGCTGAAGCCGAGCAGGGTCTCGCTCACCTTGAGGCCGCGCAGGTACTCGACGAACTCGGCCTGGGTCAGGTCCTCTGACTGGTCCTCCTCGTCGCTGACGATGACGATGTCCAGGCGCGCGCTGTCCCGGTAGAACCCGTCGTTCGCGCCCCCGGGGATGGCGTGGAGCTCGATCGCGGCGAAGGAGGCGTCGAGACCCATCTCGAAGCCGGAGCCCCCGCTCCCGAGGTCGGTCATGGCGGCGAACACGCCGTTCGCGTCCGGCGTCAGCGGGTCGATCCAGGGGAAGCCGGTCCCGCCGTCCTGCAGCTTGCCCGACTCCTTCGGGGCGTCCATGTCCGTGGTGACGACGCCGATGTGATAGTCGAGGCCGGATCCCTCGAAGTAGGCCATGAAGGTCGGGAAATTGTCGCGCAGCAGCTTCTGGTCGTCGCTCATGGAGCACGAGTTGTCCACGACGAACAGGACGTCCACGGTGGGGACCGTGATCTGCTTGATGCTGTCCACGCGGACCGGGTTCTCGAGCTCCGGCGGGAGCGCACTGACCGGAGGCGCGCCGCCTTCGCCCTGGATGTCGTATTCGGAGCAGCTGGCGAGCAGCGCCGCCACGACGACGAGGGTGCGGGACATGGGACCTCCGAGGAGGATCGCCCCGTAACCATCCGTCCCGGCGGAAGCAACCTTCCGCTGGCACCCTTCTACTAGAAGTAGTAACGGGCGCCGATCTGCGCCCCGATGCCGATGTCGATGCCGGGCACCACGACCACCATCGGCACGACGTCGACGAAGAACTGGAACCGCGGGTCGTCGAGGTTGAAGTCCAGCCCTACCGGGACGCGGACCGCGAAGGCGAGGTCGCCGCCGAAGCAGCCGCCGTCGTTGTACCAGGCGCAGTAGCCGCCCTCCCAGATCGCGCCCCCGACCCCGATGTGCCAGGGGATCTCCAGGTTGTTCGCCGTCGTGAGCACGGATGGGTGCCACAGGTAGACGAGGTGCGCGTAGATGTTGTCACCGTAGCCGCCGACGTAGTCGCCCTCTCCGATCTGGAACTCGAGCGCGTTATAGTCGCCTCCGAGGTACACCTTTCCGGTGATGGCGGTGGGGGACCCCAGGGCGATGCCGAGCCCGAACGCATGGCTTCCCCCGATCGTGCCTGCCTGAGCCGCGTTCGACCCGAGCAGCCCGCACGCCACGACCACGTTCCTCATCGTCGAACCCCTCATCCTTCCCTCCGGCGCTATGTGGCGGCGTGGACTCACGCTCCGCTTGCTGGCATACTACCCCCACGGACCACGGCGCGACGAACCCCTGGCCGCTGGAGCACCAGCAGGATGGAACCGCACGAGCTGGCCCGATTTCTGGCCATGGTCCGCCGGAAGAGCTTCGTCGACTACCTCGATCCGATCGGGGAGACGGCGCTTCAAGCCCTGGAGCGGCGGCTGCGCTGGGCCGACCTCAGCAAGCGCGACCCCGCGTATGTGGACGAAGCTGCGTTCCTGATGCGCCACGCCGCGTCGCTGCGCGATCTCGTGCGCACCATGCCGGAAGCGGAGGAGGACGACTGGGCGGAGGACGACGCGTCGGCCTACAGCGCGAACACGAAGTCCAAGTGGAATGTCAGCTTCGACGAGGACCCCTCGGACGAGCGACCCCCAGACGAGGTCCCTACGGGGATCATGCAGATCGACGACGTGACCGATCCGCCGGCGCCGATCCGCCGCGACATCTCGCCCTCCTTACGCACGCCGGCCCCGGTAGCCCGCAAGCCGGGGGCCAGGGTTTTCGAGGATCCATGGAGCATTCCCCCGCCGGATGCCGCGGAGGACTCCGGCACCGCGCCCTCCGCGGAGCCGCGTACCCACGCGGGCGCCGCGCCGCGATCCCGCGGCAGCTCGTTTCCCATGCTCAACGTCTTCGAGCCGACGGGGACCGGCACGAGCGCCAGCGCGCCGCGCGCCGAGAGCTGGTCGGACGACGACTTCGGAAAGACGATCGTGCCGGACGACATGGACGGGCCGTTCGTCACGGACATGCTGGACGGCCAGACGATCGTGCCGGACGAGCTCGAGGAGCTCGAAGAGATCGAAATCGACGTCTCGAGCACGATCCCCGTCATCGGTCGGTCCGCGGACCCGCCCAGGGCACCGTCCCGTCCCCCGGCTGACGCCTACGGGCGCGTCGCGGGCGCGTCCACCTCCTCGTCGCCCCGGCAGGTGGGTGTCGTGCCGGGGCGCTCGAGCTCGGCCTCGAACGCGTCGAAGACCCCGGTCTCGCTGGCGCGCGCGCCCGTTCAGTCTTCGCGCCCGCCAGGCCCGCCCCCTCTCAAGCGCGCGTTGGCCGAGAAGGCGACACCTGCGCACATCGCTCCGCAGGCCAAGCCGCCTTCCCCGGCCAGCTCGTCCGCGGCGGTCCCGCGCCGGTCAGCGTCTTCGCTCGAGCCTGGGCCGATCTCGCCGCCGGTGCGCCGCCGTGCAGGCCCTGCGCCCGCGATCGGCGGGGTCCTGGCCCTGCTGCTCCTTCTCGGGGGCGGCTGGTACGCCCTGGAGGCGCTGGACCACGACGAGCCCATCGGGGAGGCCGAGGCGATCGTCTCGGGCGGCGCGCGGACGGTGCCGTCGGCTCCCGTGCCGGTCGAGACGCCCGTGGCGGTGGCTCCGGCGCCCGTGGCTCCTGCTCCCGGGGCGGTGGCTCCCGTGCCGGTGGCTGTCGCGGCCGTGGCGCCTGCCCCGGCTCCAGCGCCCGTAGTGGCGGCTCCGAACCCGGTCGCCCCTGAACCGACTCCCGCGCCGGTGCTGGTCGTGGCGCCGCCCCCGAAGCCGGTGCCTGCTCCGGTGGTGGCCGCGCCGAAGCCGGCTCCGGCTCCTCCGCCCAAGCCTGCGGCAGAGCCCGTGATCGCCGCGGCGGCCCCGGCGCTGACCGGCGCCTGGAGCGGCTACCTGGCGAGCGGGGACTCCGTGTCGCTCTCGGTCGCGAGCGTGGAGGGCAGCAAGCTCTCCGGCACGGTCTCCGTGCCCGTCGGCGGCGCGCCGGCCACGATCCCCGTGGCGGGCACATTCGACGCCGCGAGCAGCGGGCTGCGGTTCTCGGGCGGGGACTTCGCGTTCTCCGGCACGCTCGCGGGCACGACCGCACGGGGGACCTGCACCGTCTCCGGTGTGGCCGGGAAGTGCAGCCTGCGGCACTGAGCTGAGCTACTTCGGCACGCCATCACTTAGGAGCTTGATGGTGTGGATCCGGCGCAGATCCCGGACCTCGATCTGGTAGTTGCCGAACTCGGTCTTGCCGTAGCACAGGATGTCGTCGTCCACGACGATCTTCAGCGTCTGCCCGTCGTTCGACGTGACCGTGGCGGTGCGCTTGCCGTCGCCCCCGCCGTCCTCGAAGGCGGCTTCCCGGATCGAGTCGAACGGGATGGTCACCTGCGCGGCGCCGAAGTTGCCGTACAGGAAGATCTCCCCGTTGTAGGACGCGCGCGTGACGGTGAGCTGCGTGCCGCCGCGATCCTCGATCGTGGCCTGGAACACCTTCGCCGGGACGGGGATCCGGGCCGGTGGGCTGTCGCTGCCGAAGCCGGTCGCGAGCGCCACGGGTGCGGCGGCACCGAGCGCGAGCGCCCCGGCGAGGAGAGTCACCGACCTCCGACTCCATGCCATGCCTCGCCCCCCGAGCCTCCACATAGCTGATGTGGTCCGCCCGCGTTAGCTCGTTCGGCCCCTGGCGGGGCGGGAGTGTGGTGGCGCCGACAGTCTTCCATGGTTCGACCTCCTATCCGCACGGCTCGCCGGGGCCGGTCGTCACCGTGGGGAACTTCGACGGGGTCCACCTCGGCCACCGTGCGCTCGTCGGGCGGGCGGTCGAGCGCGCGCGGGCCAGCGGGGTGCCGGCGTGCGTTCTGACGTTCGACCCCCTGCCGATAGAGGTCCTGCGGCCCGAGCACGCCGGCCGGCGGCTCATGCGGCTCGACGACCGGCTGGCCGCGCTGGGCGACGTCGGAGTCGACCACATCGTCGTGGAGCGGTTCGACCGCGAGTTCGCCGCGCACGATGCCGCCTGGTTCGCGGACGCGGTGCTGCGCGGGCGCCTGGATGCGTCGGAGCTCGTCCTCGGCTGGGACTTCCGCTTCGGCAAGGATCGAGGGGGGACACCGGACGATCTCCGCTCCCTCTTGGCGGTGCCCGTCGAGCAGCTCGCGCCCGTCCTCGCGGACGGCGAGCCCATCAGCAGCAGCCGGATCCGCGCTGCGCTCGCCCGCGGGGACGTCGAAGACGCCGCGCGCTGGCTCGGCCGCCCGCACCGGCTGACGGGGGACGTCGTCCACGGTGACCACCGGGGCCGCACCATCGGGTTCCCTACGGCGAATGTGCGGATTCCGGGCTTGCTCCCGCCCGCGCTCGGCGTGTACGCGGTCGTGGCGCGTGCGGGCGTGGACGCGTGGGGCGGCGTCGCGAACATCGGCGTCCGCCCTACCTTCGGCGGAGATCCGGAGCCTCGCCTGGAGGCCCACCTGTTCGGGTATGACGGCGGGGAGGCCCTCTACGGACGGGAGCTGGCGGTGGAGCTCCACCACCACATCCGGGAGGAGCGGAAGTTCCCGTCGTTCCCGGAGCTGGTGGCGCAGATCCGGGCGGACGCCGAGCGCGCGCGGGAGCTCCTGGCCCCCGGGTACGCCCGGTGAGCACCCGCCTCTTCGGGCTGCTCGGAGATCCCGTCGCCAGCTCGCTGTCGCCCGCGCTGCACGGCTACTGGCTCGAAGTGTACGGGATCGACGCGCGCTATGTCGCGCAGCGCTGCCGCGGGGATGTCGCGGCTGTGCTGCGTGCCGAGAAGTTCGCGGGGGCAAACCTCACCACGCCGCTCAAGCGCGCGATCCTGGGCGATCTCGCTACGATCACGCCCGCGGCGCAGGCCATCGGGGCGGTGAACACGGTGGTGGTGGGCGCGGACGGCGCGCTTCACGGGGACAACACGGACGCGGCGGGGCTCGCGGCGTCGCTGGGTAATCTGGCCGGGAGGGAGGCGATCGTGCTCGGTGCGGGCGGGGCCGGGCGCGCGGCGGCGTACGCGCTCCTGACGGCCGGCTCGCCCCGGGTGACGGTGCTGAACCGCACCGTGGCGGCCGCAGAGGCCCTCGCGCGCGATCTCGGCGGGCCGATCGTGCCGGGACCACTCACGCCGGGGGCGTTCGACGCTGCCGCCACGGCGCGCCTCGTCGTCAACGCCACCACGGGCGCCGCGCGCGACGCCGTCCTCGCGCTCGACCCGCGCCGCCTGCCCGCGGACGCCGCCTGGTGCGATCTGAACTACTGGGACCCCGATCCGCCGGGCTTCGCCGCCTGCCGCGCTTCGGGGCGGCAGACCGTGGACGGCGGGGATATGCTGGTGCGTCAGGCGGCGCTCGCCTTCGCCCGCTTCACCGGCGTCACGCCGGCCCCGGACGAGATCGCGCGCGCCTGGGCCCGGGCAGTGTCGCCGGAGCGCGGGGTCTGATACCATGCCGCCCGGAGGGGGGATGTCGGACAAGCCGGTCCTGATCTGCACCGAGGGGGCGCTCTCCGGGAGCGTCATAGGGGTGCCCGAGGGCGGCCTCGACCTCGGCCGGGCCGACGAGAACCAGGTGGTGATCCGGGACGACGGCGTCTCCCGCT
>CAMCWU010000244.1 GCA_945882675.1 Klebsiella pneumoniae
GCACATGTTGCAAGACCAGATCTCGAAGCAGGCGACGGGGCGACTCTCGGTGGGGGTCGGGTCCGGCGCGATCTCCGTCTGGCTCCTGAAAGGTGCGATCGTCGCGGCGACCTCGCCGTCGGACGAGCGTCAGATCCTGCGCTTGGTCGCCCTCGCGGACGGCCTCCCGCCGCTGCGTACTAGCGCGCTCGGGGGCGTGTTGCAGGCGGGGGAGTCCATCTTCGGGGCGCTCGTGGACGAAGTCCAGCCGAACCTCGTGGAGCGGCTGCTCTTCGAGCGGTTCCGGGCGAACCTCGCCGAGTTCATCGGCGGCATGAGCCGGCCGAACTTCGAGCCGCTGGCCATGGTGTTCGTCGACAACCTCCAGCTCGGCCACGCTTCGGCGGCGCTGCTGGACGAGTGTCAGGCGCTCGTGGACGCCAGCGAGTCGCTGTCGCCGGAGCTCTTGCTCGTACCCGGATCTGCAACCCCAACGAGCGCCTTCGGGCACGACGTCCTCGATCGCGTGCGCCGGCAGCCGGCGACCGTCGGCGCGCTCATGTCGATGCTGCCGTACGAGCCGCTGTTCGTCCGCGCGTGGCTCGTAGAGTCGATCGCGTCGGGCATCGTCAACTCGTCCATCCCGCGCACCGGCGACGAGGACGCGGACGACGACTGGGCAGAGGACGACGCCACCGAGAACGCGTCCTTGCCGTCCGTCATCGCGAGCCTCAGCCCCGAGGTCCAGGCCGAAGCTGCCGAACCGCAGGCACCGGTCGAGATCGGCGAGCAGGAAGTGGAGGAGCTCGAGCTCGACATGGACCCCGTCTCGGAGTCGATCGAGGAGCCAAGGACGCCGGGGCTCGCCGGGCTCGCCGGGCTGGACGGCATCGACTTCAGCGACGACGGCCCCCCGGCGCGTCTCCAGAGCTGGCTGTCGGCTGCGCATGCGGTGGACGACGACGAGCTCGACTTCTTCGAGGACCACGACTACGCCGGCCGGGGCGGAGCCGGGGAAGGCGGCGGAAAGTTTAGCACGGACACCCACAATCTCGACAAGGTGTCGCTCGACGCAGAGCCCCCGGCCCCGGACGAGGCGATCGAGGTCGACGAGGCCCCGGCGAGCCGCTTCGGCGCCCCCGGCCTCTCGGAGTCCGACGCCCTGGCAAAGATCGAGGTCATCAACGACGTCCTGCGGAACGTCGTCACAGCTTTCGATGGCAACAACGGCTCGGGCCGCGGGCGGGAGGTCGTGCAGCTCCTGGTCGAGGGCAGCCCGAACCGCTACAGCGCCCTGTTCGCCACGCTCGAGATCCCGGACTCGGGCGAGCTCCCGCCGGACGATCTCGTGGCGAACCTGCAGGCGCGGCCGCCTTCCGAGCAGCGGCTCCTGCTGAACCAGGCGCTGAGCGACCTCATCGAGCGCGCGCTCTCCACCGTCGCCGACGAGCTCCCGGAGGAGGTCATCGACACCCTCCTCGAGAAGACCGCTGGCTATCGGGGCAGGCTCGGCCTGTGAGGCGGATCCTCACGGTTGCAGCGCTCGCGGCGGCGCTGGGTGTCGCGTCGGCGGTGGAGGACGAGGACACGCAGGACGTCGCGCCCAGCGCGCTAGCCCAGCCGGCGCTCGGATCCATGCCGCCCAGGATCCTGGACGCGGCGGTGGCGGCGCGGGATCTGCCGCTCCCGGAGCGTATGAAGGCGGTATCCGAGCCCATGCTCGGGATCCCGTACCTGCTCGACCCGCTCGGAGAGGGTGAGGGCTGGGACCCGGATCCCTTCGCCAGGTACGACGCGCTCGACTGCCTGACCTTCCTGGAAGAGGTGCTGGCGCTCTCGATGTCCGGGGATCCGGCGTTTGCAGCGGATATCCGGAACACGCTGCGCTACGGCGCCGGCCCCCTGGACTATGCGCACCGCCACCACTTCATGGAGCTGCAGTGGCTCCCGAGGAATGTGGACGCCGGGCTGATCCGCCCGATCAGCGCGGACTTCGGGCCGGTCGTCCACCTTTCGCGCGACGTGACGGCCGCGACCTGGAAGAGCTGGAGCAAGCGGAAGCTGTTCCACCTGACGGACGCGGAGCTGCCCATCGGGCCCATGGCGCTCGACGTGCTCACGATCACGGAAGCGTTGAAGATCGTGGACGAGATCCCGCCCGGGACCATCGTCCTGACGGTTCGTACGGATCGCCCGACCATCCCCATCTGGATCAGCCACGTCGGGTTCACCGTGCCGGCCGAGACCCCGACCGTGCGCCACGCCACGCGAATGTCCCCGGGCAAGGCGCGAGATCACGGGCTGCGGTGGTACATCGAGCACCTGCGGACGTACAAGAACTGGCCGGCGCTCGGCGTGAGCCTGTACGCGCCCATCGAGCAGGGTCCCCGGCGGGCGCGGATGTCGGCGATCGGCGAGGACGTGACGCCCTAGAAGCGCCGTTTCACGTCCGCGACCAGCCCCTCCCACCGCGCCGTGTCGTCCTCCGTGCTGCCGGGCGTCCCGATCATCTCCAGGTACACCTTGAGCTTCGGCTCGGTCCCGGACGGGCGGAGGATGACGCGCGCGCCGTCGTCGCCGTCGCCCGCCAGGTGATAGACCAGCACGGTGCGGGAGGCCTTGTCGGACCCCGACACGATCGGGCCGAAGCGGCCGGCCGGATCCCGATGATCCCAGGTCCCCGTGACCTTCCGCCCGGCGATCTCGGCCGGCGGCGACTGGGACCACCGCTCGATGAGCGCCGCGAGCTCGGCCTGCCCGGTCGCACCAGGGAACGCCAGGTTGAGCTGGGTGGTCCGGACACGGCCGTGGGCCTGCGCGAGGTCGGCGAGCACGTCCACGAGCGTCTTGCCCTCCAGCGAAGCGCGATCCGCGGCCTCTGCCAGGAACAACCCGCCGCCCGCCGCGTCCTTGTCGCGCATGTCGGGCGTCACGAGGACGCCGTGCGATTCCTCGCAGCCGGCGACGTACGCGACTTCATCCTGCGAGAGGCCGCGCCAGACGCGCTCTTCCTCGAGTGCGCGCAGACCGTCCGCCACGTACTTGAAGCCGACGAGGAGATCGCCCACCACGGCCGCGCCGACGGCGTCCGCCACGCGCTCTACCAGGGTCGACGTCACCTCCGTCTTCACGACGAGCGGGCGCTTCGCGTGGTCGCCGGAGACCGCGTGGCGCACCACGATGGCTGCGATGGCGTTCCCGTCGAGCGGCGTCCACTTGCCGGCGGCGTCGCGCACCGCGCACCCGATCCGATCCGCGTCCGGGTCCGTCGCCAGGACGAGCGTGGCGCCGATCTCGTCCGCGCGCCGGATGGCGAGGTCGAGGGCTTCGGGGCGCTCGGGGTTCGGGAGGCGGCCCGGCACCGTGGGAAACGCCCCATCTGGAGTGGATTGTGCCGCAAGGCGGTCCACGTCGAAGCCGGCGCAGGCGAGGATCTCGTCCACCGCGCCCGTGCCGTGCAGGGGCGTGTACACGATGCGGGTGCGGCGCGGCGCGCTGTCCCGCGCGAGGCTCGCCACGAGCTCCACGTACGCGCGATGGACAGCCGGTTCGAGCGGGAGGATGAGGTCCGACTCCAGGGTCGGCACGGCGTCGAAGTCGTCCACCTGCGCGACCTGCCGGAGCAGCTCTTCGTCGTCCGGGGGGACGAGCTGCGCGCCGCGGTGGTCGTAGACCTTCACGCCGTTGTCGTCCGGCTGGTTGTGCGACGCCGACAGGTTCAGGCCGCCGCTGGCGCCCAGGTGGCGGATCGAGAACGAGAGCTCCGGCGTCGACACGAGGGCATCCGACGCGGTCGGCGTGAGGATGGCGCGGACGCCGCGCTTCGCGTAGATCCGGGCCGCGAGCTCGCCGAGTGACCGGCTGGTCATGCCGAGGACCGGGTTCGGCGCTGCCGGATCCCAGATCCCGGCGGCGTCGTCGAAGCGCCGGCTGTCCCACGCGATGACGACCGAGAGCGGAGCGTCCTGGCCGAAACGAGCGCGCAACCACCGGATGTGGCCCTCCACCGACGTGCCGATGGTCCACGGGTTCACGCGGTTGGGGCCGACGCCCACCATCCCACGGCGGCCGCCCGTGCCGAACGGGAGGACCTGGCGGAACGCGTCCGCGACGACATCCCAGCGCTCACGGGCGATCAGGGAGTCGATCTGCGCGGCATACGACGCGAACGCGGCGCCGGAGCGCCAGCGCTGCAGTCCGTCGAGCGCCGCGTGGACCACGGCGTCCGGGAGCCCGAGCCCACGCAAGCCGGGGAGCACGCTCGCCAGGAGCTCGGTTCCGACCGGCATCTTCAGCACTCGTCCCCTTCGCAGACGTAGCTCGACATCTCCCAGTTGTCCGAGTCGCTCTCGCGGCGGAAGCCGACGAGGTTGAAGTTCCGGATGCCCCAGATGTCCCCGGTGAGCTCGGGGTTGGTCAGCGGGTCGGCGTCGCCGTCCGAGACCGTGAAGCGCACACAGGCGCCGTCCCATTCGCCGGTCATGCGGATCGGGCAGTCCTCGAAGCCGTTGTAGGTCGACGTCCAGGTGGCGCCGGCCGTGATGGTCTCCACGATCTCCCCGGGGTTCATCTCTTCCGCGGCGATCGTGAGCGGCGGCTCGAACACCCGGGACGTGCCGTCCTCCTGGACGAGCTCCGTGATGAACACGCCCTGGCCCTCCGTCGAGCGCCACTTCACGGTGTGCGACGGGCCGCTGATGCACTCGACGCCGGAGCTGCGGCAGTCGATCTCCCACAGCACGGAGTAGACCTGGCCTTCCGGCACCTCCTCGATGACGTCGCTCATGTCGGCGAACAGGGCGTAGCCGTAGTCGGAAGAGAGGTTCACGAACTCCCAGCTCTGGACGCGGTTCGCCTTGAAGTTGAAGAACTGCGTCATCTCCGTCCCGCCCGCGGGGATCGGGTCGGTCGAGGGCGGGCACGCCGCGAGACCCAGGAACGCTACCGCACCGACGAACGAACGCATGAAGAACCCTCCGAAGGCACACGGATATCATCCGCTTCGACGGGTCGCTAGCTATGGTTGTCCCGAGCTGTCAGGGGCCGGCACGAAGTACGCGAGCGAGTACGGCTCGAGCGCGGTGTCCAGCCACGGCCCGCCCGTTTCGGTGCACGTGCGAGGATCGAGCTGGAACAGGCCGGGGAGCGCGTCTGGCACGACACCCGCCTGCGCCGCGAGCCATACGAACCCCTCCGCGGCGACCGCGTCGATGACGAACGACTCGAGCACCGGGCCCGCAGTCCACGCGCCCGTCACCCAGTCGTGGCAGAGAATCCGCGTGGCGCTGCCGTCCGCGTACCCGACGCCGACCACGACGCCGATCCCATCCACCTCGGCGTAGTCGGACAGGTCGAGGGCAAAAGCGCCGATCGACAGATCTTCGGCTCCCGGAGCGACCTCCGTGGCGACGACATCGCTCGTGCCGGTCACGGGGTCGAGGAGCACGAGGGCGCCGTCCGGCGGTACATCGCCGAGCGAGTAGCGGCCGGTGAGAACGACGAGCCGCGTCGGATCCGCAGGGTGCTCGAAGAGCTTCGGGTTCGGGCCGATGGGGATGGCACTGGACACCGTGAGGGAGCCGGGGTCGATCGCGACGATCTGGCCCTCCCCGGCGGCGACCGGGCTCTGGCCGAGGTCCAGGGCCTGGAGCGCCACGTACAGCCCGCCGCCGGCCTGCGCGAACTGGTCGGGCTCGGGGTAGCCTTTGTCGAACGCCGAGAGGTCGACGGATCCCACCTCCTCTTCCGTCTCCGGG
>CAMCWU010000245.1 GCA_945882675.1 Klebsiella pneumoniae
GCGTACGAAGCCGAGCTCCTCGCGGCGGTGCCGGGGGCCGTGGCGCTGTGGGTCGGGGACACGAGCGGCCAGGCGGAGACCGCGGCCATCGGCGCGCGGGAGGCCGCGGCGCGCGGCTGGACCGGCCCGATCGTGTTCCACAACGTCGACACGGTGGTCGCCGGCCGGGATCTGGGGCGGATCGCTGGGTTGCTCGCGGATCGCGACGGGTACATCGACGTGTTCCGCGCGGACTCCGCGGCCTACTCGTACGTGGCGCTCGACGACCGGGATCCGCCAGAGGTCACGCGGATCGCCGAGAAGGTCGTGATCTCGCCGTGGGCGACGACGGGGATGTACGGCTTCGCGTCGCCGGACGCGTACCTGGCGTGGGCCGGTCGCGCGAAGGCGGTGGGCAAGGAGTTTTACGTCAGCGACGTCTACGACGCGATCCTGCAGGCGGGAGGACGGATCGCGGTCGATCCGGGCAACACGGGGGACACCATCGTGCTCGGCACCCCCGCCGAGTACGAGGCGGAGGTCGCGCGATGCGCGCGCTGACGGTCGGGCGCCAGCGGGCGGACGCGAGCTGGCCCGGCCTGGTGCTGGCGATCGGCGCGGTCGCGGCCGTCACGACCATCGCGCAGGCGCCGCGGAGCCTGCCGGGCTGGGCGAGCGTCGCGCTGGCCGCGGGGATCTACGCCGGCTCTCACCTGCTGCGGGTGGCCCGGCTCCTGGTGCTCGCGGGGGACGCGGAGCTCTCGGTGCGGCGCCTCGCGGGGGCCCACCTGCTCTCGGCGCCCGCGGGGTTCCTCCCGTTCAAGCTGGGCGAGCTCGTGCGCGTGACCGCCGTGGCGAAGGCCGGGGCCGGCGCGGCCGGGGCGATCCGCACGCTGTGGATCGAGCGCACGTTCGACGCCGGCGTCATCGCGCTCGCGGGCGTCCTCGCCGGCACGCCCGCGCTGGCGACGTGGGTGGCGGTCGGGTGGCTGCTCGCGACGGGGTTCGCGCTCGCGGTGCTCCCGGAGAATGTGCGGCTGGTGAAGCGCTGGTTGATCCGGCGCTACACGACGCGCTGGCTCGTGTCCGTGCTGCCGTGGATCCACCGCGTCGGGGCGGAGCTGGACCGTGGGCGCGGCCAGGTCCGCGGGCGGCTCGGCACGTTGATCCTGCTCACGGCGGCGATCTGGTCCGCGGAGGTCGCGTCCCTCGTCCTGCTGGCGGACGGTCCGCTCGGGTCGGCGTCGGTGGCGCTGCTCACGGCGCTCTCGGACGCGCTCGTGCCGGTGGGAGGCGGATCTCCCGGCGCTTCCGAGCGCCACGCGCTGCTGGCGGCGATCGTCACGCTCGGGCTCGGCGGGATCGGGCTCGTGCCGTTCCTGCGGGAGGGACGGCGGTGAAGCGCAGCTTGATCGTGGATCTCGACGGCACGCTCACCGTCGACCGGAAGGGCGTGCCCTACCCGGACAAGGAGCTCGACGCCGACGTCGCCCGGGCGGTCGCGGCCGCGCACGCGTCCGGCTGGGGCGTCCAGGTGATGACCGCCCGCGGAATGCGAACGTACAACCACGATCGCGCGCTCGTCGAGGAGCATATCCGCCCGTCGGTGGCGGCCTGGCTCGCCCTCCGCGACGTCGCGCACGACCAGCTCCACGTCGCGAAGCCGTGGTGCGGCCCCGGCGGCTTCTACGTCGACGACCGCAACCTCCACCTGGAAGAGACCGTCGCGCGCTTCACCGGGGCCTACGCGGGCCTCCGCGTGGCCGTGCGGGTCCGGGGCGTGGTCGGAGACCCCGCGTTCGTCCACCGGCACCTCGCCCGCCTGGATCGCTGGCTCGAGGTCGTGTCGTTCGACTACGGCGACGTGGCGTTGGATGACGAGCGCGTGGGCGCGGACGTGCCGTTCGACTGGACGCTGTGGTGCACCCCGCCGGGCCCCGCGGCCGGTCCCGCGGCCTGGTTCGCCACCTGGGCCGAGCGCCTGACGGACGCCGTCGCGGTCGGCCACGCGGGCAGCGACGCGATCGCGGCGTTCGCCCTCGCTCCCGGGGAGCCCACATTCGCGGACGCCCTCGCGCTGGCGGACCTCCGATGAGCCTCCCGGCCACCCTCGTCCTCGACGACGCCGCCCCGGTCCCTCCCGAGATCGCGGCCTGGATCGGCATCGATCGGTTCGGCCAGCTCCTCCACCAGCGCCAGCGGCTCGCCGACCGCCTCGAGAAGGCCGGGCGGACCGCCGGCTTCGGGCGTCCGTGGTGGCTGCGCGATCTGCCGGACTCCCGCGCGCGCGCCGACGACCTCGCGAAGATGCCGTCGGATCGCCGGTTCGTGGTGTGCACGTCGGACGTCGTGGGCCAGGCGCCGGACGTGCTCGAGCACTTCCTGGGCAAGCTCGCGTGGTCGGACGGCGACGTGATGGCGCTCCCCGGCGACCGCACGGACAGCCTGATCGCGGCGCTCGGACCCCGGCAGCTCGCGTCGCTCCTGGCGGCGGAGGGCGCGAGCGGCCGGCAGGGCTGGATCGCCCAGAACCGGGATCGGCTCGACGTGATTCCGGCCCCGGGCCTCGCGAGCCTGCGCGACCCGGACACGCTCGTCGGCTGGCTATCGGGGTCGCTCTACGCCCGCGCGTTCAACCAGCTCGCGGCGTCCGGCCGTACGATCACCAAGACCAGCTCCGACGTCGGCAAGATGCAGCGCGAGCACGGCTGGTGGTACCTGCTCCCGCCGTCCATGCAGCGGTTCGCCGTCCAACCGTACGATCTTCGGATCGAGGGCGGTCGCGCCGAATATACCATGGAGCGGCTCGCCATCCCGGACGCCGCGATCCTGTGGATCCACGGCGCCCTGGCCGACGACGTGGGCCTCCTCGACGCCGTGTTCGAGTGGCTCCGCACGCGCCCGACGCGCGACGACCCGCGCGCCCGGGAGGTGGCGGAGAACCTCTACCTCCGCAAGGTCGACGAGCGCGTCGCCGCCCTGCTCGGGATGCCCGCCGGCCAGCGCCTGGACGCGCTGCTGAAGGCGGGCACGGATACGGGCGGTTTGACGGAGCTCCTGGGCTGGTACCGCCAGCTCCTGCACCGGGTGTGGGCGCGCGGGCACGGCACGAAGCTCGCCGTCACGCACGGCGACCTGTGCCTCTCGAATATCCTGTACGATCCCCGGATCCGGCTCACGAAGCTCATCGATCCGCGGGGTGCCACATCGCCCGACGAGATCTGGAGCGACCCGCTCTACGACGTCGCGAAGCTGAGCCACTCGATCCTCGGCGGCTACGACTTCGTGAACCACGGCCAGTACGACGTCGTGGTCGAGGGCGACCTCCGGCTCGGCCTGCGGCTCGACCGCCCCGGAAGTGCCAGGATCCAGGCTGCGTTCCTCGAGCGCCTGGAGGCCGACGGCTACGACGTCGCGCGCGTCCGCCTGTACGAGGCGTCCCTGTTCCTCTCCATGCTCCCGCTGCACGTGGGCGAAGAGGGCAGGAAGCTCGCGGGCTTCGCGCTGATCGCGGCTGGCATCCTCGCGGACGTGGAGCGCAGGCTCGCTACTCGCTGAACGCCGCGGACCAGCCGCCGACCTCGATCATCTCGGCCGAGACCGAGCACTCGTCACCCGTGCAGTCCGGGTCGCCGCGCGTGGCCTGGCCCTCGACCACACCGGAGCTGTGGCCGTCGACGAACGTGACGGAGATCCAGGCGCCCAGGTCGGTGACGCCCGGCGTGCTGACGAAGTCCAGGATGTCGAAGCTCCCGCCCATGTTCTCGAGGTCGAGGCTCTCGTAGATGCCGGTGCCCTCGGCGGAAGACGTGAGCACGACGTCCAGGGTCTCGGCAAACACGCCGTCCGCCGTGGAGAAGGCGAGGACGCCGTCGATCTCGATCCGGTCCTCGCAGATCACGGCGATGTCGATCTGCTCGCCGCCCTCGGGGTACACGGCCTCCGAGTCGACGAACCGGGCCTCCGAGCCGGCCGTGAAGCCCAGGTCGAGGGCCGACTCCGGGGCGTCGGCGTACTCGAACGAGGTCTGTTCGCTCGCCGGGATCCCGGCGAGGATGTCCGCCGCGCTGCGGCCGAGCGGGGTGACCTCGTCGAGCGCCACGACCGTGGCCGTCTCCGCGCAGTACGGGTACTCGTCACCTGGGAGCGTGGTCCCGGTGCAGGCGACGAGGGAGAGCAGGATTGAAGCCGAGAAGAACGTGCGCATGGTGTGACTCGCGGTGTGCGCGGGCGGCGGTGTGCAGCCCGTGTGCATCCCTCTAAAGCGAGATCCGTGCCAGCCGATATGGCAGCTTCGTCCCGTGTCGACGATCGGCACCCCGCGCCGGTCACGGCATCCGTGTCGCAGTCCGACCATCCTCACGGAAGGCCCCTCGTCCAGAGGCGGATACACGAAACGACGAAATCTGCGGATTCGGGGCGTTCCCGGACCTTCCGCTACCCACGCGGGGCCGATCGGGATCGCATATTCTGAGGCATGGGAGGCACGGCAATGAACACGAACAGCCTGCGTCGAATCATCGAGATCTCCGTCATGGCTCTGCTGCTGACGGCGTGTGACGATGTTCCGAGCGACTCCGCTCCGGTGAGCGACCCCGCCGAGCTCGTGAACGATGGTTCCGACGACCGCCGAAAGGTACGCAGTAACTTTCAGGTCGAGATCGACGGCGTCTGGCGCGGCGTCTGCTGCGTCGACGGCCTGCCGACCGTCACCACGGCGGCGTGCACCTGGAGCGAGTACGACCGGACCCTGACCGACGAGACCGCGGGACAGGAGCTCGACTGTCCGGAGGGCGACCCGAACGGTTGCTGGTGCAACGATGATGGCGAGCGGATGCACGGCTTCAACGGCTGGGAGTTGGGCGCCAGCGTGTACGCCGAGGACGGCGGGCCGGTGTACCCGGACGCGCTCATCGGTACCTGCCTCGTCATGGGCGGGGACCGGGTGCTCGAGTCGGAGTGGTCGCACGAGGATTGTACTTACTTCAAGCTGGACTAGTGCGCTCCGGACCGCTTCCACATCTTCCATAGCCGGTCCTCTTCGACCAGCTCGAACTCGGCCTTCAAGCACGTTTCGTGCTCCTCGGCCATGCCCTCGATGAGCCAGACCTTCGGCTGCATCACCACGTCGGTGTCGGCGAGCGCATCGCATGCGCGCTCGTCCCAGCGCTTCCCGAAGGTGCGCCCGAAGTCCATCCACGCCAGCAGGCCGCGCGGGGGCTCGGTCCCGAAATAATACGGGAACACCGGGCTGAACGTCAGGGACGCGATCTTCGACTGCTGCAGGCCGTGCCGCTCGATCATCGCGACGCCGTCGTCCACGATGATCGGCGAGTCGATGTTCCACGAGACCTTGTTGAGCATCCCGAAGGTCGACCCGTCCATCGTGCCGTCGAGGACGCGGGCGACCATCCCCCCGTCCTTCGGGACGTCGGGCGTGCGCATGGTCGGGACGCGCATGCCCGCGAGCGCGGAGTCGGCGTTCGACGTGTATCCCCGGTGCTCGGTGGTCGAGAGGAAGGTCCAGGCGGTCCGGCTGTCGGTCCAGGCCGGCAGGAGCATGAGGATCGCGGGGATCATCGCCAGGATCGGCAGGCCGCGGTGACCGCCGGGCCAGCGGGAGACCGCGACGACCGGGATCATCGCCCCGAGCGCGAGGACGGGGATCGTCCGGTCGTTGTTCTGCGACGCCACGACGACCGAGAACGCCAGCAGGCCC
>CAMCWU010000246.1 GCA_945882675.1 Klebsiella pneumoniae
CCCGAACATCACTCCCGTCGACGACGACCAGCCGTGCCAGGAGGCCGGCTTCGCCATCGCCCGCCGGACGGAGGAGTGCACCGGCGACCGCGAGCTCGCCAACGCGCGCTACGCCGCGTTCGAGGCCGACTGGCGCTGCATCCCCACGCCCCCGGACGACCCCGAGTACGCCGCCATCGCCGCCGACCTGTACGGGTGCGCGGCCACCATCACCTCGCTCTCTTGCGACGCGATCGAGGAGATGGGCGACGACCTTTCGCTCTGGCTCGGCATCGACCCCGCCTGCGGCTACGTCGTGGAGCCGGCATGATCGTCCTCCTCGCGACGGCGGCGCTCGCGCAACAGAACTCCGAGTTCGTGGGGGCCGGCCGCGATTGCCAGCTCCCGGCCGCGATCTACGGCACGTCCGGCTGGGCCAACGCGCAGCAGGCGCTCGACACCAACGCGTCGACCTACTCGGCGTCGACGTTCGCGGAGCGCCTCGGCCTGGAGCAGCAGGCCCGGGACGAGGACACCCGGGGCATGATCCTGTGGGAGGTCAACCAGACGTACGACGTCGCCCGCGTCCCCACGTTCCACGGGGAGTTCGGGCAGAACTACGCCGGCGAGACCAACTGCGACGACCAGTACCGCGTCGGCATGCGGCCCGTGGACCTGCAGGCGACGCTGCTCGCGGGCGTGTTCGGGACCCGGCACTTCGGCGGCTTCTTCGCGGCTTCCCAGACGTCGGGCCAGGTCGCCGACGCCGACAACATGACGCGCCTCGCCTACTTCGGGTACCTCTACCCGCTCTACAGCACGGGCTCGCTCATCTTCGCGCCGTTCGTGCCTGGGGAATACCGCAGCGGCGCGAACGGCTTCGGCCTCGACGCGGTCTACGGCGCGTGGGTCGACAACCAGTACGTCATGGCGAAGGCGGGGTACACCAAGAGCAGCGGCCTGTACGCCAACGCGCGGGATCGAACTTTGGGCCTGTTCTTCACAGGTGTCATCCGCCCGGGGGACGGCTCGGTGCCCGTGTTCCGCGGCGGCCTGCAGCGCCTGGACGTGGCGGAGAAGGCGGGCGGCAACGCGGCGCTCTTCGGCATGCCGAGCCTGTTCTACCGCGACATCCCGCTCGCGCAGCCCGTCGGCATCGAGGACGCGGAGGACGTCGACCGCCAGCGCCTGCGCACGACCCACGCGCGCCTGGAGGATGTCGGCCGGATGGTAGATGTGTCCTCGGCTTTCCGGATCCGACCCGTGGCCGGCGTGTCCGAGGCCCAGCTCGCGCTGCACACGAAGCGCTACCATCGGCGCGCCGGCGAGGAGGAGCAGAGGGGCGGCTACGCGTTCGCCTAGGGCGGCGTGGTGACGCTCATCGAGCAGCCGAGCCTCGGCGTAGATGGAGGCTACTACCCGACCGCGCGCCTGGAGGCCGGCTACAAGGGCCCGGGCGGCGCGGCCTGGTTCCACCTGCAGCTCAACGACCCCGAGCAGCTCGCGCTCTACCCGTTCGCCCGCAACGCCGTCAGCTTGCAGTACCACGTCGAGGTGTCCCGGTGGTGAGGCCCTTTCACGCCGTCTTTCTCGTGTGCGCGCTCTCCACGCTCGCGTGCATCAGCGTCTCCGGCGGTCCGGCCGGGCGCTACGAGGTCGTCGAGTGGACCGTCACGCCCGCGGACGGGGGCGCGCAGACCGTCACGGACGCGGGCGCGCTGCAGTTCGGCGACCTGCTCTCGTGCGATTCGGGGCTCGCGACCGGCGGCTTCGACGCCTGCCAGGTGGACGCCGGCGACAACGGCGTCTCGATCGCGGCGTACGAGTGGATCGGGGGCGGGTTCGTACCGCTGTACGCGCCGGTCACGGTGCCGTTCGTACGGCCGGAATGGGACAAGCAGGCCGACCGCTGGGCGGCGCCGATCCCGTTCGGCAACGTGAGCTGCGACCTGTCGCGGGACAGCCGGCACCCGATGGTCCTCGTCGGGGAGGGGTGCACCACGAACGGCGGGGAAGGCCCGTTCTCGATGGAGCTGGTGATGGACCGCTAGGGCTCTTGTGGGGGATCCGCGTGGGTCGGGCCGTCCCGGGGCGCCGGTCCGCGCGCCCGCGGCACGGGGAGCGCGTGCGGGGGCCGAGCGCGCTGGGGGGCCGCGGAGGGCGCGGGTCGTGGTGACCGACTGGAACGGATCAGACCCGATGCCGATACGGACCGCCCGCGTGCCGCTTCCCCCGACATGGTCAACCATCGGAGCCGATGTGGAGCGCCCGCGTGCCGCTTCCCTCGACATGGTCAACCATCGGGGCCGATGCGGAACGCCCGTGTGCCGCTTCCCCCGACATGGTCAACCATCGGAGCCGATGCGGAACGCCCGCGTGCCGCTTCCCCCGACATGGTCAACCATCGGGGCCGATGCGCGCGTCCCGAGTCGCTCGGTGCCGCACCCGCACCGCGCGATGGCGGTGGGGAGGTCGCTCGTCGTGCTGCCCGATCCCCGTGCCGCCCGTGTGAACCTGCACGGCGGCGCTCGGCCAAGGGCGGCGCTACCCGGAGATCCAAGGCACACATGAAATCCACGCGCCCCTCGACGGCCTGCGGCACCCGATCGCGCAGGCCAGGTGGTCCCTTCCGTGTGGCGCTTGACAGTCCATTTCATACGGGGGAACACGGAGATCACGGGGATCGAGCTCCTGGGGCGAGCGCTGTTCGCACGAGCCCGACGTCGTGCCCCTCGTGCCTTTGGGTGAACCACCCGATCATGGTGGGATCGGCGATGCCCCCGGGCCCGCCCACCGACTGGAACGGATCAGACCCGAGGCCGATGTGGAGCGCCCGCGTGCCGCTTCCCCCGACATGGTCAACCATCGGGGCCGATGCGGAACGCCCGCGTGCCGCTTCCCCCGACATGGACGACCATCGGAGCCGAAGGGTGCGTTCCAAGTCGATCGGTGTGCTCCGCCGTCGCACGATGCCGCATTGGGGAGGTCGCTCGCCGTGCTGCCCGATCCTGGTGATCCTGGTGTCCTCCGTGTGAACCTGCATGGGGCGCTCGTCCCACGCAAGCTCCACCCGGAGACCGAGGGCACCCATGTCGCCCACGCGCCCCGCGACGGTGACGGCGCTCATCCGGTTCGAAGCTCCCTCCTGGCGCTTGTGAGTGCCCTCGCCGCGACCCTCGGTGCTGCCGGGCGCGCGCGCCCCCCGGCAACGTGCACCCGCCTGCAGTTCACACCAAGGGCACGAAGATCACCAGGATCCAGAACCCTTATGCGAACGCAGGTCGCACGAGCCCGACGTGGTGCTCGTGGTGCTCGTCGTGTGAACCGCCTGGTCGTCGTACTTTAGCGAGGCTCTCCACCCAATCCACCGACCGACTCGGATCACACCCGGCGCCGGGGGGGGCGTTCCAAGTCGATCGTTGGAGCCGCGACGGCTGCCCTCAGGCCCCCTCCCCCTAATGGGGCCCCACACGGGGGGAGGGGGAAAAGCAGGAATTACGCCGTGCATGCGGCACATCGCTCCCTGAGGCTTCGCCACCGACGGGGTGGGATCGCACCCGGAGCCGAAGCGGACCGCCCGCGTGCCGCTTCCCCCGACATGGTCAACCATCGGGGCCGATTCGCGCGTTCGGAGTCGCTCGGTGCCGGACCCGCACCGCGCGATGGCGGTCGGGAGGTCGCTCGACGTGCTCGAGCGCTGGTGGCACGAGCCCGACGTCGTGCCGATGCGGGACGCCCCGGCGGGCTGCCCCGAGCGCACGGACTCCGCGCGCCCGCGACACGGGGAGGGCGTGCTGGGGGCGTGCCGTGTGTCCTCGCGCGCGGGCGAGTGCATGCGGAAGGCGTCCCGCACGGCCTCGCGCGCCGGCGACTGCGTGCCGGAGGGGTCTCGCACGCCCTCGCGCGCCGGCGAATGCGTGCGGAAGGCGTTCCGTGCGCTCTCGCGCGAGCGCGAGCGCCCTCAGGAGGGGTCCGGGGCTTCCTCTCCCGGCCGCGGAGCCGCTTTCGTCACGAACAACGAGTCCACGAGGCGCCGGCCGCCCGGGAACAGCAGCATGAGGTGCGGCAGCACGCCGTTGTACGCGTCCCGCGCGGCGCTTGTCCCATCCCACCGATCTCGCCCAGGTCCATCCCAGGCTGGCGTCCCGGTAGATCACATGGGACGCGCCCGCGGCGCGTATCCCACGACCCGGCCGCCGAAGGCGGCCACCCGATCACCGACCCGGCGGACCCCGGCGCCCCGCCGTCACCGGCTCGTCCAAGGCCGTGGCGGCCTCACCGAGCGCCGCCTTGCCCATCGCCTCGCCCGTGGACGCACCAGATCGCCGCGATGGCTTGGTGGAGCAGCCGGACGGCACGCAGCGCCATAGCATCAGCCGGCCGGGACCCGGATCATCGGCTCGATCCGGGTGACCAGCGCGTCCACGAACAGCCGCACCCTCGCCGGCAGGTGGGTCCGGCTCGGGTAGACCGCGTACACCGGCCGGGCGGCGCCGGACGCAGCGCCGAACAGCACCTGGAGGCGGCCGTCCCGGACCGCGTCGTGGCAGACGAGCGACGGCAGGCGGGCGAGGCCGATGCCGGCGATCGCGGCGTCACACGCGACCTCCAGGTCGTTGACGCACAGCACGGGAGCCACGCGGTGCGCGCGACCGCCCACCTCCCAGGTCTCGTGGGGTCGCATCCCGACGCAGCGCCACCGGGCCGGCTCGTCGAGGGATGGGGTGCCGTGGCGCGCCAGGAACGCGCTGCTCGCGACGTAGTAGACGTACCCGTCCCCGAGCTTCCGCGCCGCGAGCGTGGAGTCCTCGAGCTCGCCCACGCGGATCGCGACGTCCAGCCCCTCCTCGACCAGGTCGACGCGGCGGTCCGCGAGCGCGACCTCCACGCGGACGCCGGGGTAGCGGTCGAGGTAGTACGCCAGGACCGGGCCGAGGAACCGGCGACCGTACAGGACCGGCGCCGAGACCCGCAGCAGGCCGGTCGGCTCGGATTGCTGGCGCTGCACCTCGGCGTTGGCGTCCTGGATCTGCGCGGCGATGGCGGCGCACCGCTCGTAGTACGCGCCGCCGGCGTCGGTGACCCGGACCCGCCGGGTCGTGCGCTCGAGGAGCCGCACGCCCAGCGCGTCCTCGAGCCGGGCCACCCGCTCGCTCACGGTCTGCTTCGTGAGGCCGAGCTGCGCGGCCGCCCGGGTGAAGCCGCCTTCTCGGACGACGGCCGTGAACAGGAGCATGTCGGCCGGGCTGATTGTCATCTCTCACCTGCCAGTGTGTCAGCGGAGCGCTTCATTGTCATCATGCCACGCGGTGGTGATGGTTCGGCAACAACCCGCGCAGGAGAGAATCGTGAAGGACAAGCGCATCGTGCTGGCAGGCCCGTTGGAGAACGCGCGGTACCCACACGTGGTCCCCGAGACCCTCGCCATTGCGCTCGCGCGCGGGGCCGCGTGATGGGCAGCGCCCGGTCGGTCGTGGCGGCCGCCGAGCTCCGCGAGGTCGCCATGAGCCCGTCGTTCCGCACCTTCGGCCTGCGGGGGTTGCCCGGGTTCTCGCTCGACCCGTTCTTGAACGTCGACGACTTCCGCATGTCGCGGGCCACGTTCCCGCCGCACCCGCACGCCGGCTTCTCGGCAGTGACCGTCATGCTCGAGGACGCTGCCGGGGCGTTCGTGAACCGCGACAGCCTCGGCGACCGGAGCCGCATC
>CAMCWU010000247.1 GCA_945882675.1 Klebsiella pneumoniae
GACGCCGTCGACCTCCAGCCCGTTCGCGCGCTGGAAGGCGCGGACCGCGGCGTCCGTCTTCGGGCCGAAGTCGCCGTCCGCCGCGCCGACGTCGTACCCCTTGGACGAGAGCATGGACTGCAGCGCCGTGACGTCCGCCCCCTTCGAGCCGACACGCAGGATCTTGCTCGTGCTCAGCGTGGCCGGCGGGGGCGTCGCCGCCTTCTTGCCGTCGAGCGTGGCGTTGATGGACGCCGCCGTCGTGGGGCCGACGACGCCGTCGATCCCGAGGCCGTGCCGCTGCTGGAAGGCGCGGACCGCGGCCTCCGTGTTCGGGCCGAACTCGCCGTCCACCGTGCCGACGTTGTAGTTCAGGCTCTTGAGCGCGCTCTGCAGCGCCGTGACATTCGCCCCCTTCGAGCCGTCCTTCATCACTGGCGAGCCGCTGACCTTGCTCGTGCTCGCGGTCGGCGCCGGAGCGGTCGCCGGGGCATCCGTTTGCGTGCCGCCTCCGCCCGTGCCGACGTTCGAGAGCATGCCGCTGTCGAACTTGAACCCGATCTTGTTCATGCAGGCGAGGATGCCGGGGCGGCCGTCCACGGCGGTAGCGCTGTACTGGCCATCCGCGACGTACATGCCGCTCTTGTACTGGTCCGTGCCGGCGTACACGTACGGGCTCGTGCGGCCCTTGTTCGCGTAGCCGAAGCCGTTGTAGGCCTCCGAGAACGAGGCGATCGCGGCGCTGTCCGTGGAGCCGGCGTTCAGGCCGAGGTCCATCTTGGCCGCGCTCTTCATGCCGAGGGCGTGGATGGCGGCGGACTCCCAGTCGTTGAACAGGATGCCGGCGGGAACGTGCACGGTCCGCTTGCCGAGCGGGTCGCCGTTGTGCAGGTAGGTCCCGAAGTTACAGCTTCCTTCACGGTAGTGGATGGCGGCCACGAGCTGGGCCGGGATCCCCGCCTTGTTGCCCACGTTCTGGTAGCGCCCGGCGTTCGCCTTCCACTGCTTCTCGAAGAACGCGAGCTCGCCGTTCTGCTTCGCCGTGGGCTGGAACTTCATGTCGTCGGTCTTCTTGTCGTTCCGCTCGTACGCCGCCTTGTACGTGGCGTTCTTCAGGGGCGGCGGCTGCGGCGCGCCGGCCTGGGCAGCAGACGCCTTGGCGAGGGTCGGGGTTCCGGTCTCCTCACCTTCCACGCCGCTCGCGAGCTCCGAGTTCGACCCGAACTCGTTGCCCTGCGGAGCGGCCGCAGTGGTCTGGGGGGCAGGGGCTTTGGCGGTCGTGGGAGTCGACTGCTGCTGCTGCACGGCCATGAAAAACCTCTAGCGGGCCCGGGGAAGCCCCCCGGGATACGCAAAACAGAACATGGCAAAAGGCCATGCTCCAATCAACGTACTCGCGTCGGTGGCCGCTGCGCAAGAGGTCGCCGAAAAAAAGCCGACGACTACAACTTCGAGCGATCGCTCAGAACCCGAACGACACGTACATCAGCGCGTAGCACATCTCCTGATCCGTGCGCTCGCCGAAGACGGTGTCCTGCGGCGGGTCGACGATGCGGTCCGGGTTCGACGCGCTGTTGTTCCACGTGCAGCCGATGGACAGCTCGTCCGTGGGCGCGAGCACGATCGGCTCGGGGAACGAGTAGGTCGGCTGGTTCGAGAAGTCGTAGCGGTCCGCGCGGGAGATGCACTTCTCCTCGCCGTTCTCCGTGGTCGCGTGGAAGTCGTAGCCGGCGCCGAGCACGTGCATATGCGGGAACACGCCCCAGATCGTCGTATTCAGCGGGTAGCCGCCTACGATGTCGGTCAGCGGGAACGCGAGGGTCTCCTGGTGGGCTTCCTTGCCGGCGGGGATGACGAATTCGTCCGGCCCGATGGGGAAGTAGTACAGCTCGGTCTCGACGTCTTCCGTCGTCTTCAGCTTGTAGCCAGGCAGATCCTGCAGAGTGTCGGCGTCCGGGCCGCTGCGGTAGTAGTGCATCTGGAGCACGAGCTGGCTGCCCGGCTGGACCCGGATGCCCTTGCCGTCCGGGAACTCGATCGGGTTGTTGCCCGGGGCCCAGGCGTGGAGCGTCGGCCACTCATCGTCCGGCGTGATCTCGCACTTCCAGGACTTCGTGGCCGGGTCGGTCACGTAGCTCTCGGCCATGCCGTTGGTGGCTTCGAACAGCAGGGTGTGGTGGCTGATCGAGGCCTCGTCGATGATCGGCTCGAACCCAGAGATGAAGCGGCCTTCCGCGTCGTCCCAGTCGAGGATGAAGCAGCGGTACTCGTTGTTGTCGTCGTAGTCGGGCGTGTACGGCGCCGCGATGGTCAGCGTGGTGTCCGCCGAGGAGAGGTGCGGCACGGCGACGGTCGTGGTGGGCGTGTCCGCGGGGTCGCCCTCCGGCGTGCCAGCGGCCACCCAGGCAGCGATGACGTCGCGTGCGGCCGGCTCCATGAACAGGTGGTCCGAGCCGGAGTACTCGTGGCAGTCGGGGTCCGCGGCCGGCGGCGGCATGTCGCCGGCGTCGATGCGGGTGACCATGAGCGAGCCCATGCCCGACGCGGTCGCGTACTCCTTGAAGTTGCCGGGCCCCAGGCCCGTGCCGTCGTGGCCGCGCGCGCAGTACTGGTCCATCAGCGGCGCGACGTCCCGGTGGAAGGTCGGCGTGTCGGCCGCGATTACGGCTTTGTCGTCGTCTCCCCCCGAGCAGGCGGTGGCGGCGAGGACGAGGAGCAGGGGGAAGGAGCTGGAGCGCATGTTGACCTCTCGGCGGTTCGACACCGGAGGGTGCTACGACCGCAACGGCAGCGCTAGAAAATGGAGAAGTACAGGAAGGCGAAGCACATCTCGGCGTCCGTGTTCTCGCCCCACACCACGTCTTCTGGTGACGCGTTGATCTGATCGGGGTTGCCGGCCGAGTTGTCCCAGGTGCACGTGACCTCGAGCTCCCCGCCGTCCGCGGGCAGGTACGCGGGCGTGTCGAACCAGTAGGTGACCTGGTTCGCGAAGTCGTAGTCGCCCTGCATGATGCAGGTCTCGGTGCCGTCCGGGTGGTGGTACCGCACGTCGTACTTCTTGCCGAGGACGTGCATATGGGAGGAACCGCCGTAGACCGTGAACGGGATCGGGGTGCCGATCAGGTCGCCGAGGTCGATCCGCTCGGTGGACGTGTAGCTCTTGTCGCCGGCGGGGATGACGAAGTCGTAGGGGCCGACGGGTGCGTAGTACAGCGTCGTCGTGACCGAGTCCGCCATCTCCAGCGCGTACCCGGGGCGATCGTCCGTTACCGGCGCGCCCTCGTAGTAGTGCATCTGCAACACGAGCTTCTGGCCGCCGCCGATCTGCAGGCCGACACCATCACCGAAGCGCAGCGGGCCGCTGCCGGGCGCCCAGGCGTGCAGGTACATCCACTCGTCGTCGGGGCTCGCCTCGCAGTTCCAGCTCTGGGTCGCCGGGTCCGTGACGTAGCCCGCCGAGGAACCGTTGTTGTCGAGGTACAGCACGGCGTGGTGGCTGACCTCCGGGTGGTCGATGGCGAACTCGAGGGAGGTGAGGTACTTGTCGTTTGCCTCGTCATAGTCGAGGAGGAAACACCGGTACTCGTTCGCGTCCGTGTACTGCGGGGTGTACGGGGCGGCCGTGGTGAGCTGATGGGTCACGTTGGTCAGGTGGTCGACCGGCACGACGGCCGCGGTCGGCGCCGTGGCGGGGTCGCCCTCGGGCTTGCCGGCGTCGATCCAGCGCTCGATGAGGTCGCGATCCGCGGGCGCGACGGTGAGCCGATCCGAGCCCTCGTACGGGCGGCAGTCGGGATCGCTGGCGGGCGGCGGCATCTCGCCTGCGTCGATCCGGGAGAGCATGTACTCGGCGAGCGCGGACGACGTGGAGAAGTCCGAGAAGTCCCCCGGGGCGAGGCCGGTGCTGCCGTCGTGGCAGCGCGCACAGTACTTGTCGACCACGGGCGCGACGTCCCGGTGCCAGGTGGGCGCCGTGTCGGCGGACTGCTCCTGTTCGCCACCGCAGGCCGCGGCGATCGCGAGGACGAAGACTGCGCGCACGGTACCTCCCTTGGAGCGCCAGGGAACCGGTCCGGCGCCGCGGCGCAAGCGGAAATCTACGCGAGACCGCCCACGGACGGCCGCCCCACGCTGTGGTAGCGGAGCGGTCCGCCGGCCAGCGTGGCCGGTCGCCACAGGTTCCGGCCGTCCACGATCACGCGCCCGGGGAGCTCGCGCGCGATCCGCGCGAGATCGGCGTCGCGGTACGCGGCCCACGCGGTGCCGATCACCAGCGCGTCGGCTCCCGCGAGCGCGGACCAGGCGTCCGGGGCGTACCCCACCCGGTCGCCCAGGACGCCGCGCGCCGCGACCAGCGCCACGGGGTCGTGCACGGTCACGCGCGCCCCGGCGTCCGCGAGCGCGCGGACGACCGCGAGGGCGGGGCTGTACCGGACATCATCCGTGTCGGCCTTGAACGCGAGGCCCCACGCCGCGATCCGCCGGCCGGCGATCGGGTCGAGGAGATCGCGGATCCGCGCGACCCACCGCTCCACGTGCAGCGCGTTCGAGCGGAGCGCAGCCTCGGCGATCGTGGCCTCCACGCCGTGCCCGCGCCCGAAGGACGCCAGCGCAGCCAGATCTTTCGGACAGCACGACCCGCCCCAGCCCGGCCCGGGCTCGAGGTGGTGGGGACCGATCCGGTGGTCCGCGGCGAGGGCTTCCCGCACGGCGTCGATGTCGGCGCCGGTGGCCGTCGCGAGGTCCGCGAGCTCGTTCACGAAGCTCACGCGCGCTGCGAGCAGCGCGTTGGCCGCGTACTTCGCGAGCTCGGCGCTGGCCGGATCCATCCGCAGGATCCGCTTCGCGCCGGGGTAGAGCGGCGCGAGCCGGGCAGCCGCGTCCGGATCGTCCGTGCCGATCACCACGCGGTCCGGCGCATCGAGATCCGCGATCGCCGAGCCTTCTCGCAGGAACTCGGGGCAGGTCGCGAGCGGGTTGTGCAGGCCCGCGCGCCCGAACCGCTCCCGCACGCGCGCCAGCGTCCCCACTGGCGTCGTGCTCTTCACGACGAGGAGCGCCCGCGGAGCGAGCCACGGGAGCACGGCCTCGAGCGCCGCGTCGAGATCCGCGAGATCCACCGCGGCGTCCAGCCCGGACGGCGTCCCGACGGCGAGGAGCACGATCTCCGCCGTGGCGACCGCCCGCGGGTCCGTGGTGAACGACAGGTTGGCCCGTCCGGCGGCGAGCCGCTCGGGGAGCCCGGGCTCCCACACGGGCAGCCGGCCGTCGAGGATCGCGGCGATCCGCGCCGGATCCCGGTCCAGGCACACCACCCGGTGCCCGGCCGCCGCGAAGCACGCGCTCGCCACCAGGCCCACGTACCCGGCCCCGACCACCGCGAGGTCGAGGCTCACCGTCCCCGCGAGTTCGCGGTTCACCTGGGCGGGCGCTCGGGGCTCAGCAGGGCGTCGAGATCGTCGAACGGGTCGGCCTCCGGGGCGTCGCGGCGGGGTCGATCCTCGTGGCGGGGTCGATCCTCGTGGCGGGGGCGATCCTCGTGGCGGGGGCGATCGTCCCGGCCGCGCGGGGTGCGCTGGCCCTGGGGGGGCCGCTCCTGGGGGCCGCGATCGTCGGGCCGGCGGTCCTGGCCCCCCCGATCGTTCGGTTCACGAT
>CAMCWU010000248.1 GCA_945882675.1 Klebsiella pneumoniae
GGCAGCCATGCGGTCGAGTCGCTGGAAGGCGGGCGCGAAGGACGGCGCCACCGTCGTGGTGCGCGGTGTGCCCTTCTCCTGCCGCTTCCAGAAGTCGGTCCAATGATCGCGCTGCTCCTGACACTCGTGGCGCTCGCCCAGGATCCTGAGCCGGTGCCCGTCGTCACCGCTCCCCCGCAGATCGTCACGTACGTGGAGGCCCCGTACCCGCCGGAAGCCCTCGCTACCGGCCTGGAAGCCACGGTCACCCTCCAGATCTCGCTGTCCGCGGCCGGAGAGGTCGAGGGGATCGAGGTCCTGGCACCCCAGGGCCACGGCTTCGACGAGGCCGCGGTCGACGCCGTCCTCGCCATGCAGTGGAGCCCGGCCCAGACCGCCGACGGCCCCGTGCCCGTCGTCTTCGAGTTCGCGTACGGGTTCAAGCTGTCCGCGCCCGAGCCCGTCGCCGCCCCGCCGCCCGTGAACTTCGAGGGCCGGATCCGCGAGATGGGCGCCGGGACACCGCTCGCCGGCGTCACCGTCGTGATCGACGGAACGGATCTGACCGCCACCACCGACGCCGACGGCAACTTCACGATCCGCGGCGTCCCACCTGGCACGCAGACCGTCCGCCTGCTCGAACCCGAGCACGTCACGGAGAGCCGCCAGCTCGAGTTCTCGGCGGACCAGGTCACCGTCGCGAGCCTGTGGCTCCGTGCCAGCTCCTACCGGGACAACGAGCTCGTCGCGACCTACACCCCGCCCAAGGACGAGGTCACGCGCCGCACCATCACCATCGACGAGGTCCGGCGGATCCCCGGCACCTTCGGCGATCCGGTCAAGGTGATCCAGACCCTGCCGGGCGCGGCGCGCTCGCCCTTCGGCACGGGCCTCCTCGTCATCCGCGGCTCGAACCCGGAGGACTCGGGCGTCACGATCGACGGCGTCCGCATCCCGCTGATCTACCATCTCACCGGTACGACCTCGGTCATCGCGCCGGACCTGGTAGAGGCCGTGGACTACCTGCCTGGCGGCTACGGCGTGCAGTTCGGTCGGTCCATGGGCGGCGCCATCGACGTGCGGACCCGCACCACCTTCTCGGACGAGCCGAAGATCGTGTGGGGTACGGATATCCTGGATTCCAACTTGTTCTTCGAGGGGAAGCTCGGCAAGGGGGACAAGAAGCACGGCCTGGCCATCGGCGTGCGGCGGTCGTACATCGACGTGTTCATCCCCCTGTTCGTGAAGGGAGACTATACGTTCAAGCCGCGCTATTGGGACTACCAGGTCAAGTACGTGGCCCCGACGGACGCGGACACCAAGGCGTCGGTCTTCGTCTACGGCTTCGACGACAAGCTCACGATCGGCACGCCGGACGACGTGGCGCAGGGCTCGGACCAGGACACGCAGGGCGACTTCCGGACGCAGTACAACTCGCACCGGGTGATCTTCGAGTACGATCGGAAGCTCTCGGACACAATGCGCTTCCGTGTCACGCCGTCGCTCGGGGCGGACGGTGCGTTCCTCGGCCTCGGGCAGGACTTCCTCCTCGACAACTTCAACTGGGTGGCCCAGGTCCGGTCGGAGCTCGAGATCCAGGCGTCGCCGGCGGTGACGGTACTGCCGGGAGTCGACTTCCTGGGCGGGCTCTGGCGCTTCGACTTCACGAGCGCGGTCCGGATCACCGATCTCGACGACCCGATCTCGGAGCGGGAGGGCATCTCCTTCGGAGGAAACGGCTGGATCGCGAGCCCGGACCCGTACCTCAAGCTGAACCTGCGGCCGCTCGCGGACCGCGATCGCTGGCTCGTGACGCCCGGGATCCGCGCGAACCTCGTCGCCCTGAACACGACGGGAGAGGTCGCCGGTCTCGAGCCGATCCCGACCACGTCCCTGATCACGCTCGATCCGCGCATCCTGAGCCGGTTCCAGGTCACGGACGGCTTCGCTGTGAAGGGCTCGACCGGCATGTACCACCAGCCGCCCCAGCCGCAGGAGATCATCGGCGTCGGCGGCCCGTCCACGGTCGGGTCGGAGCGCGCCCTCGCCACCTCGCTCGGCATGGAGCACCGCGTGCGGCCGGCCATCCAGTACGAGATCGAGGTGTTCTACAAAGATATGTCCGACCTGATCATCTTCGACGAGGCATGGGGCGGCTTCGGGACCGGCAACCCGTTCGTCAACGGCGGCGACGGGCGGGCGTACGGCGCAGAGGTGATCCTGCGACACGACCCGGTGGACCGCTTCTTTGGCTGGATCAGCTACACGCTGTCGCGCTCGACCCGCCGCGACTCGGAGACCTGCAGCGACACCGGCACCGAGCCGGATGCCGGCGTTGCAGGTGAGCTGTTCGGCTACGGGCCGTGCTGGTACCGCTTCGACTTCGACCAGACGCACATCCTGTCCGCGCAGGGCGGCTACGATCTGCCGTTCGACTTCGGCGTGTCGGCCCAGGTCCAGTACGTCACCGGTAACCCCGATACGACCTTCGATGCCGGCGTTTACGACGCGGACGGGGACTTCTACAACGGCATCCAGACGTCCGACTACAACGACGACCGGCTCCCGTCGTTCTTCCAGACCAGCCTCCGGTTCGACAAGCTCTGGACGTTCAAGCGGTGGCAGCTCGAGACCTACGTCGACCTGATCAACGCGGTCAAGGGCGTGAACCCGGAGCTGACTGTGTACAACTACGACTACACCGAGTCGGCGTACGTCCGCGGCCTCCCCTTCATCCCGAACATCGGCATCGAGGCGAAGTTCTGGCCATGAAGCACCTCCTCCCCCTGCTGCTGGTCACGGGCTGCGTCATCGGCGCGAACAGCTCGCCGCGGCCGTCCGAGCTCGAGCCCGACTGGTTCGTGGACCGCCCGCGCGTCCTCGCCGTGCGCGCGGATCCGCCAGAGGCGCGGCCCGGCGACCTGGTGACCTTCTCCGCGCTGATCCCGCAGCCCGGCGTCGACCCGTACGCCGTGATCTGGCTCGCGTGTCCACCGGTGGACGACAGCGGGAGCGGGTTCGGCTGCTCGATCCCCGCGGATCTGGACCTGGAGGGCGCCACCCCCGCCGAGCTCGCGGCGCTCGGGCTCATCGGCTTCGAGCCGGGCCTGCCGCCGGCCTACACCGTGCCGGCGGACGCGCTCGAAGGCCTGTCCGACGCCGACCGGCTCGAGGGATCGTATACGTTGATCCAGGTCAGTGCGCTGCCGCAGGCCTATCTCGACCCGGAGACCGCGCCGGACGAGATCGACTTCAACGACGTCGAGGCCGCGTACAAGCGGCTCGTCGTCTCGGACGCGCCGACGCCGAACCAGAACCCGGAGATCCTGGCGTTCACCGTGGACGGGCTCCGGGTCCCGAACGACGCCGTCCTGCACGTGGACAGCGGCCAGACCTACGAGCTGGGCGCGCTGATCCCCGCCTCCTCGATCGAGAGCTACTCGTTCGTGAACTCCGAGGGCGTGACGGAGGAGCGGACGGAAGAGCCGTATCTCGCGTGGTTCGCGACGGGCGGCGACCTGCTGGAGTCGGTGACGTTGGTCCCGTACGTGGAGGCCTCATGGGTGGCGCCGGCGGCCGGCGAGACCGGCACGGTGTGGGCAGTCCTCCGCGATCGTCGGGGTGGAATGTCGTGGATCGCGCAGGACTGGGTCGCCGAGTAGCCTACTTGACGACGGTGTCCACGGTCAGCTCCAGGCCCCACGCGGTGCGGAACACCACCTGACCCGGGTCGACCGGCGCGCTGAAGCGCCCGACGTAGGTGTCGATCCGCCGATCCCAGCTGAGACTGGAATAGCCGTCCGCCGAGACCACTGAACGCCCGTGGTAGCTCGAGTTCGCTCCGACCTCGATCTCGGCAGTGGCGGGGATCCAGTAGGCGAACGCCGTCAGCTCCTCCGGCACGATGCCGACCTGCTCGTCAATGGCGTACAGCCGATCGACCCGGTCGATCTCGCCCGTGCTCGTGACACTCCCCGACGGCCAGTGGACGATGACCTTCGCGCTCTCGTCGTCCCCGAGACCCACGTGCACGATGGTGTCGCGCTGAGAGTGCGCGCTGTCGCCGCCCGAGACCCACCGGAGCTGCCGCGTGTCGCCCGACAGGATCTCGACCCAGGCGCCGATGGCGTCGACATTGCTGTCGCGGCCCAGGAGCTTCAGCTCGAGCCAGTGGTGGTCGTCCCGCGGCTGTGCCTGGTACAACCGGCTCTCCCGGCCCCACATCCACACGAACAGGTCGACCGAGCCGTCGCCGTTGAAGTCGGCCTGACTGCCGCCCCGCGCCACGTCGTCGAGGAACGCCGCGACGCGGTGGCTCGTGAAGGTGCCGTCGCCGTCGTTCACGAACAGGAGGTCGGGGTCCGAGAGGTTCGAGGTCCCGACGTACAGGTCGACCCACTTATCCCGGTCGAAGTCGGCGAATACGGCGGGCCAGGTCTCGTGCCCCGCGCAGATCCCCGCGACGTCGCAGGCGTTGTCGGCGAAGGTGCCGTCCGGGTTGCCCATGTACAGCGGGTTGCCCCGGGGGGGAGGCGACGGGAGGAAGAACAGGTTCGTGAGGTACAGCTCCCAGTCGCCGTCGTTGTCGATGTCGGCGACGTCCGCGCCCATGACGGCCCATGCGTCGTCGCCGAAGCCGGAGCTCTCCGCGGTGACGTCCGTGAACGTCCCGCCGTCGTTGCGGTAGAGCACTGCCCTGGGGTCGAAGTCCGGGAGCACGAACTCGTCGGCCACGTTGCCGACGAACAGGTCCGGCCAGGTATCGAAGTCGGCGTCGAACCAGATCACTTCGAGGGCGTCCCGCCCATGGCCGTCCGGTCCTGCCACGTCCTCGAAGACGGCGCCGCCGGTGTTGTGAAGCAGGCGACCGTGGTTGTCCCCCGCGGGGATCTGTGCCATGGCCCAGTTCCCGAGCCACAGATCGAGGAGACCGTCGTGATCGTAGTCCGCGGTCGCGATGGCGCTGGTCCGCCAGCCGCGCGGGTCGACGAGCCCGTTCGCGGCCCCGACCTCCGTGAACCCGCCCGCGCCGTCGTTGAGGAAGAACGCGTTGGGGCCGCCCTCGTACGGCTGGGGGATCGCGATGTCGACAGCGGTGGGGTTGTCCACCGCGATCGCGATGTCCACGTCGCCGTCGCGGTCGAAGTCCCCCGCCACCGCGCCGGCGTCCTCCAGGCCCGGGACGGCCTTCGCCACCTGGCTGGAAGCGTCTTCGAACGTGCCGTCTCCGTTGTTCATGAACAGGCGGCGGCGGGCGCCTGCGCCATTCGTGACGAGGAGGTCCGGCCACCAATCGCCGTCGAAGTCGGCCCAGACGGCGCCGCCCGTGTGCGTGTTACCGGTCGTGTCCAGCTCCAGCAGGCCCGCGGTCTCCGAGACGTCGAAGAACGAGGCGGCCGCCGCCTCCGGTGGTACCGAGACCTGCCGGAGCTCCACGGGCGTGGTCGTCGATGACGACTTGGCGGGGTCGTCCACCCGGGCCTGCAGGTACCGGGCGCCCGTCGGCTCGTCGGCCGCGAGCGGGTACTCGAAGTACGCGGTGCCGTACGCGTCCGCCACGGCCGTTCCGAGCTCCTCCGGCTCGATCACGCCGAGGCACACCGACCCGACGCACGGGCCCGC
>CAMCWU010000249.1 GCA_945882675.1 Klebsiella pneumoniae
GATCGAGCGGGAGGGCGGGCGCGTCGTCGCCGTCCGCGATCGGCGTGGGGAGGCCTGGATCGAGGCCGTGTGGGACGGGACGGAGCTCCTGGGCGCGGAGGTGGCCGTGCCCGGCGGCGGTCGGGTCGGCCTGCGGCCGCGGGTGGCGAGCCACCCGATCCTCGGGACCGTCCACGAGGTGTTCACGGTGCCGGAAGGGGACGATCCGGGGCGCCACCTGGCCTGGTGCGCGGCCGCGGACTTCGGGGCGCCCGCCCACATCCCGGCGATGGACGCGCCCGGCGCGCTGCCGTCGGGGGCGGGCTCGGCGCTCCTGAACCTCCTCGCGCTCCACGCGGCGGGCCCGCTGCGCTATCGCGGGCCGTACCCGACCGGCGCGCTCTTCGACGGGCTGTCCGAGTGCTTCGCGCCCACGGGCGACCCTGCCGCCGCGTTCGCGACGTTCAACGCCGGCGTGGACGCCGCCGCGACGGTCGAGCCCGCCGTGGACTTCGCGCCCGACCCGTTCGAGCGCCACCGCGTGGATCCGGCCGTGGTGGTCCAGCTCCGCCGCGGCGTTCAGCGCGCGTGGATCGACGGCGCCAGCTTCCAGCCCCACCACCCCACGCGGCGGCTGGTCCGGGGGGATGGTGGATGGTCCGCGTCCATCGTGCTTGGCACCGTGGTGGTCGCCACCGTCGCGCGGCTGGACGAGGAGGGCGAGCTGGTGGCGCTGGACCGCCCGGCCCGCACCGTGGACGTCGCGGACGTGCCGCCACGCCTGCGGCGGATCCTGGCGGACGCGCTCGGCCCGCGCGCGCCGGCGCTCGTGCGCGACCGCGTGGTGGAGATCCTGGACCACGCGCCCATGGTGCTGGGCGATGCCGGGTGGGACGCCGTGGCGGTCCGCGACGGCGTGGTGGTTCTCCACGCGGAGTGGCCCGCGGCGCTACGCGCGGATCCCCCCGCGCTCGAGGCGCTCGCGCGGGCGGTGGAGGACGCGGTGCTGCTGTCGGTCGTGCGCGCTCAGGGCACGCGGCGGCCGGCTCGTCCGGCGCCGCTCACGGGGTAGACGGATCGGTGGACGCCGCGTACTCCTGGGCGTTGGAGCGGCCGTCGCCGTCCGGGTCGCCGTTGGCGTCGTTCGCGAGGGGATCGAGGCCGAAGCGGACCTCCCACCCGTCGCTCATGCCGTCGGCGTCGTCGTCGCGGGTCCAGCGGCGGAGCTCGCGCGGCGCGAACGGGCCGCCCGCGGGGCCGATGTCGGCGGGGGAGCCGTCGGGATCCGTGAACAGCAGGAGCCCCGCGTCCACGAGCGGGCTGCCCGGCCGGAGCGCGAACACGTCGTCCGGCGCGCCGTTCTCGGTGTACAGCCCGAAGTCCGGGTCGACGTCCCAGATCGGCGTGGGCCATGTGAGGATCCCGGGCTCGTAGCTGGCCGGCGAATCCCACTTCGCGCCCGCCAGGACCACCCACTCGCCGTTCACGCCGCCGCCGACGAGCCAGCTCGTGTCGTCGTCCGCGAACCACACATCGTCCAGCAGCTGGATGGTGCCGTCCGTGACGTACAGGGGCGAGAGCGCTCCGGAGTGGCCGACGAACGCCGACTGCGAGAGCTCGAACCGCGAGATCAGGCTGGCCGGGGCATACAGCGCGCTCCCGAGCAGCCCGGTGTTGTCCTGCAGCACCACGTTCCGGAAGACGAAGAAGATGTTCGTCGATCCGAGGTTGTTGTCGAGGTACAGGGCGCCGCCCTCGCCGCCGGGGGCGATCGCGGCGTTGTCGGCGAACAGCGCGTCGGTGATCGTGACGTCGCTGTCGAGCGCGAAGATCGCGCCGCCCGACGTTGCCGTGTTGCCGGTCACTCGCAGGCCCGTGGCGGTCAGGCTGCCGATGCTCGCGACGTAGATCCCGCCGCCGTTGTCCGTGGCGACGTTGTCCTCGAGCGTGACCTCCGAGAGGATGATGTCGGCGCCGGCCCCGTAGATCCCGCCGCCGAGCGTGGCGCGGCCGTTCCGCAGCGTGAGGTTCCCGAGCCGGCCCGTGTACAGCGTCGCGAGCGTGACCACGCGGTCGAGCCCGGCGCCGTCCACCACCACATCACCCGGGGCGTCGCCCAGGCCCGCGAGCGTGATGTCCTTCGCGCCGAACGCCAGATTCTCCGTGTACACGCCGGGGCGGACGGAGATGCCGTCGCCGTCGCCGGAGGCGTCGATCGCGGCCTGGATCGTGGGGAAGTCGTCCGGCACCACGAACCCGTCCAGGATCTCCACGACGACCGTGTCCGCGCGGGTCGCGCCGCCGTCGTCCACGGTGAGCGTCAGGGTCCAGGTCCCGGCCACGTCCGGCGTGAAAGCGGCGACGGGCGAGGTCGGGTCGTCCACCGCGACCACCGCGCTGCCCGCGGGCGGGTCCATCGTCCACGTGAACACGAGGGCGTCGAGATCCGGGTCCCAGCTCCCGGATCCGTCGGCGGTCACGGTCTCGCCGGCGTGGCCCCAGCGGTCGCGGCCGGCGTCCGGGAACGGCGCGTGGTCGGACGGGTCGCGGGGGAGCGTGCCGAGTGCGTCTTCCGCGCCGTCTTCCACGCCGTCCAGGTCGGTGTCCGCGGCGTCGGGTGCGCTGCCGAAAGCGTACTCCGCGGCGGCGTCCAGGCCGTCTCCGTCGAGGTCGGACGCGGCGTCGGCGACGAGCGGGTCGAGGCCCGCGTGGGTCTCCCAGCCGTCCGGGAGGCCGTCGCCGTCGGCGTCGCCCGCATAGGAGTCCGTGGCGTCCGGAGAGGCGTCCGAGCCGCCGAACGCCCCGATGTCGGAGCGCGTGCCGTCGGGATCCGTTTCGGCCGGGTCCCCGGCGTCGATCCACGCCGATCCCGGCAGGAGCCGCAGATCCCATGCGCTCGGCGGGAGCGCGGGATCCACCTGCACGAACTCCGGGGGGGCATGCAGAACGTCGTGCAGGTACATGAAGTCGTAGTCGAACGCGCCGTTCCCGAAGAAGCCCAGTTCCGACCAGATCCAGAGCGGATCCTGCAGGTTGAGGTCCAGCTTCGTGCCGATCGAGTGGTCCTCGATCACCTCTGCCGTGCCCGCGTGCCCCGCGAACCCCGAGCTCGTGACGACGAGGTCCGACCCGCGGTTGAAGATCGCCTGGCCGCGCGGGGCCTCACCGATGCCGATCGCGTTGGCGTAGAAGGTGCAGTGGTCGAAGGTGCCGCTCGCCCGCAGGTACTGATTCGGGGTCACGGTCGCGTCCGTGGCCGTGCCGACGTGCGCGCCGCCGCCGTCGTCCCCGCAGAAGTTCCCGACGAACAACGAGTTCGTGGCGACGACCGTCCCGCCCTCGACCGCGAGGCCGCCGCCCGAGCCGTCCGCCGTGTTCGCCGTCAGCGCCGTGTGCTCGAGCACGAGCCCCGCGCCCACCGCCACGTAGATGCCGCCGCCGGCGTCCGCCGCGAAGTTCCGGTCCACCGTGGAGTCCCGCAGGGTGAGCGTGCCGGCGATCACGGCCGCGCCGCCGCCCTGGCCGCTGACCGAGCTGCGCTCCAGGCACACGCGCTCCGCCGTCACGTCGCCGCCGATCCAGAGGCCGCCGCCGTCCGAGTCCGTGCCGTCGAAGGTGCCGGTGCCCGCCGCGATCGTCAGGCCCTCCACCCGGCCGCGATCCTACGTGACCCCGGTGCCCACGCCATCCCCGTACAACGTGGTTCGATCGCAGCCTTCTCCGGCGAACGTGATGTCGCGGCCCGTGAGGTCGACGGTCGCCACGAACGTGCCGGCGTCGAGCTGGACGACCGCGCCGTCCGGGGCGGCCTGGAGGGCGTCGGAGATCGTGGCGAACGGAACGGGGACGCCGAACTCGTCCACGTAGCCGTCGCAGTCCTGGTCCTCGCCGTCGCCCTGCACATCCTCGGCATCCGGGCTCAGCAGGGGGTTGGTGTCGTCGCAGTCGAGATCGTTCGGGGCGAAGCCGGCGTCCGTCGCGCAGCCGACCGCGGGGAGGGCGGGGTCTCCGTACCCGTCGCCGTCGCGATCCTCCCAGATCCGGACCGAGCTGGCGCCGTCGTCTACGGTGTCGTCGCAGTCGTTGTCCACGTCGTCGCACAGCTCCGGCGCGCCCGGGAACACGTCCGCCGCGGCGTCGTCGCAGTCGTCGCCGAGGAACGACTCCCCCGGCCCGGGTGTGCACCCACCCGCGGCGCCCGCCCCGGCGCCGTGCCCGTCTCCGTCCCCGTCCGCGAACCAGGTCCGCCCGGCGTCTTCGTCGATCTCGGCGTCGCAGTCCTGGTCTATGCCGTCGCACAGCTCGGGGAGGCCGGGGGCGACAGCGGGGTCGAGATCGTCGCAGTCGCCGCCGATCTCCGACCCGTTCGAAGGCATGACGCAGACGCGGCTCACGAAGTCGGGATCGCCCGCGCCGTCCGCGTCGCGGTCGAGGTACGCGACGATCGAAACGTCCTCGTCCGTGAACCCGTCGCAGTCGTCGTCCGCGCCGTTGCAGATCTCCTTGGCGCCGCTGAAGACGGCCGCGTTCTTGGGATCGCAGTCGACGTCGTCCCGGTCGCCGTCGCCGTCGAGGTCGGGGCCGCCGCACGCGATGGCCAGGACGGCCAGCAGCGGGAAGAGGAGCCCGCGCGTGGTGGGCTGGCGATTCCTGACGTCGAGCATGGATCCCCCGGTCCTCCCTACTATAGCCCGGCACGGGGCAGCGGGGGGCCGATGTCGGCGTCGTGCAGCACCGCTCCGTCCTGATCGAAGAACACGACGCGACCGCGATCACCGAGCTCGATCCAGGCGAAACCGGGGACCGTCGTGGCGAAGTGCGGCGCGTTCCCGCGACCCGGTAGCGTCGTCCCCCGGGCCGCCGCCCCGGAGACGACGATGTGGCCGCCGCACGGAGCGTCGAGGAGCTGGAGCGAGTGATCGTGGCCGCCGACGTACAGATCGGCGTTGCCGCACACCACGCCGTCGAGCAGGCGGGACACCGCGGCGCCGGAGCTCCACGGGATCCCGGGGAACCCCTCGTACGCCCCGGCGTTTCCGTGCGGGCCGTCGCTCCGCCAGGTGTGGTGACCGAGGACGACGCGCCACCGCCGCTCGGCGGCCGCCAGGGTCTCCGCCGCCCACGCGATCTGGCCGGGATCGCCCCAGAACACGCGTGAAGTGTCCGTCACCACCAGGTCCGCGGGCCCCGCCGTGGCGGCGTAGTACGGCGCCGGGAGCACGCCCCGGCCCGTACGCGCTACCCAGTCGAGCTCGCGCTGAGCGACCGCGGCCTGCCGGCCGTCCGCGTAGTCGTGGTTCCCGAGGAGGATCACGAGCGGGACCCCCGATCGCTCGTAGGGCGACACCACCCACGCCTCGAAGCGCGGGTCGTCGTCGGCTTCCATCCCGGCAGGGTACAGGTTGTCCCCCAGGATCGCGATGAGGTCGCACCTGCGCTCGGCGCACGTCCGCGCGACGGCGTCCGCGACGAGCCGCATCGACGCGCTCCCCGTGCCCACGTCCCCGATCGCGACGAACCGCAGCGTATCCGCGTCCTCCGTCGCGATCGCCACGGCCGCCGGCGGCGGCGGCAGCGGCGCGCTCCCGCAACCAGCG
>CAMCWU010000250.1 GCA_945882675.1 Klebsiella pneumoniae
CGAGAACCCGAGGATCACCTGGCCGTCCGCGATCAGCGGCGTCGGCGCCGCGTACAACGCCAGCTCCGCGCCGCGCGTGACGTCCCGCTTGGCCTGGTAGCGCCACACGAGGTCCCCGGACGTGGCGCTCAGCGCTACGGCGAGATCCGCCACGTCCGCCACGATCACCCGGCCGTCCGCCACCGTGGGCCGCGCCAGGACGGGTGCCGTGCCTTCGTGTGTCCAGACCAGCGTGCCGTCGAGCTGGTAGCACCACGACGTGCCGCCCGTGTCCGAGAAGTAGACGCGGTCGTCCACGACGACGGCTTCCGACTCCACGGCGTCCTTCGCGGGGAACTTGCGGATCAGCGACCCGTTCCGGCGCGAGAGCATGTACAGCCCGTCGCCCCAGGTGGACCCGACGAGGATCACGTCGCCGAGGACGAGCGGGCGGGTCCGCTCGCTGTGCGACCCCGCGCGCGCTGGGCCACCCGGCAGGTCGACCTGCCACTGGAGCGTGGGCGCGACGGCGAGCTCACCCGCGAAGTCGTCGTACGGCGCGAGCTCGCGCGGCTCCGGGAACACGGTGCCGCCAGCGGCCAGCGCCGGCGCAGACACGAGCGCGAAGATCGCGATCCAGGCTGATCCCCTCACCCGCCGGCCCCGGGCGCGATCGGGCCGTCAGGCTCCACAGGCGCAGCAGGTGCGGCATCGGGAGCAGGAGCAGGAGCGACACCCAGCGTGCCCTGCCGCTTGCGCACGTCGTCTGCGTGCGGGGAGTCCGGCCACTTCACGAGGAACGCTTCGTACACGCGGGCGGCTTCGTCCGTGCGGCCGAGGTGCTGGAGCGAGAGCCCGAGGTCGAGCGCCGCGTTCTGCCCGAGGATCCCCGGGTACCCGTCGCGCATGCGCGTGAAGCGATCGACGGCCTCTGCCGCCTTGCCCTGCTCGAGGTCCAGGTTCGCGAGGCCGGCTTCCGCGGCGTAGCCGAGCACGTCCTTGTCGGCGGCGGCCGCGGCGGATTCGAGGGTGGCCCGCTGCCGCTCGACGTTCCCGGCGAGCCGGTAGAGCTCGGCGGCCTTGAGCCAGGCCTCCACGGCGCCTGTGCCCGACGCGGCCTCTGCCACCTTCGCCATCGCGTCCGCAGGGGCCATCAGGTCCGTCCGCTGGACCCGGCCCGCCGACACCTCTTCCTGTAGCAGCGGGAGCGGCGTGGTGAGCACGCGCTCGACCTCCGAGATCTCGGCCGAGATCCGGCGCTGCTCACTCAGGACGTGGCTGCTCCAGGTGCCCCACAGGAGCACCGCGACGAGCCCCACGACGACCACGACGAGCGCGTGCATCCAGTAGCCGAGGAGCAGGTTCGTCGCTGCCATCTCGGCCTTGAACGCCACCCCGGCCTCTGCCTTCGGCAGCTCGAGGCCGCCGCCCAGGTTGTCCTGCGGCGGTCGGCTTGTCTCATCGGCCACTGTCTCTCCCGGGGAAGCCGATCGCTGATAACCGGTTCACGGCGCCTGTCCCCACCACTCGAGGTCGAGATCGGGGAAGACGGGCTCGCGGGCCTGCGCGGCCTTCAGCGCGTCGGCCACGGTCGGGTCCATCGGCGCGTCAGGGTCCTTGTAGAGATCTTGCAGCCCGTTGCACAGGTCCTCGAACCGCGCGGCATGGTCGAAGATCCGCCTCAGACCATAATCTACGGCGCCCCGGGTGCTCACTACGAACGGCCAGTCGCTCGCCTGCAAGAGCAGCAGCTCGCGAGCCGACGCGGTCAGCAGCTCGGTGAGGCCGGGATCTTGCCGCCACGGGATGGTATGCCACAGGTCCAAGAACCGATCCTCGGCCCGGTACGCCACCTCCCAGTACAGGCGGAGCTCGTCGTTGTTCCACACGCGGTGGTCGCCGCCGGCGCCCCAGCTCCCCTCCGGCAGCGCCGCGGCCCGGTCCGCCGGGTGTTCCGCCGCCACATCTCCCAGGGTCGAGGCCTCGATGTGTGGATCCGCCGCGAGTCTCCGCGCGACCTCCAGCAAGAACCGCGGGCCCTCCGCCCACCAGTGGCCGAACAGCTCGGCGTCGAACGGCGCGCACACGGTGCCGTAACGCCCGTACTTCACGTGGTGGGATCGCAGGAGATCCCGGACTACGCTGGCGAAGTGGTCGGCGTGCGCCGCCACGGCGTCCTCTACGGCGTCCACGGCGTACGGCTCCTTGAGGCCGAGGTCCACCTTCCCGCTCACCCGCCAGTACCGCAGACCGCGCGGCCCGTGGCGCTTGTGGAACTCGAGGTAGCGCGGATCCCCGGGGTAGCCGACGATGCCGCTCCACACTGGCTCCGCGACGTCCGGGCACCGCCCGAAGACGGTGAGGTCGGTGGCGCGCCCCTCCTCCCACACGCGCAGCGGCTCGAGCTCGCTGCCCCACGCCCGGGACTCGTCCCAAGCGGCCTGGTCCCAGCTCACCTTGTGGAGCACGCCATCGTCGATCACGGCCTCCGACTTGCTCTCCCGCACGAGGTGGGTGTCCACGACGCAGTAGCGGACGCCCTCGGCCTCCAGGATGGTGGCTACCCCCGCGCGCCACCGCACGTCGCCGTGGACCGCGGGCGGCGACCAGGGCCCAGGCGGCCGATACGCGCACTCCGGCAGCCAGATCCCCTGCGGTCGCAGGCCGAAGTGCCGCTCGGAGGTCGCGAGGCCGGCGCGGAGCTGCGCCTTCGAGGACGCGTCGTGGAGGATCAGCGGCATGTAGCCGTGCGTCGCGTTCGACGACAGGAGCTCGATCCGTCCCGCGGCCGCATGCGACGCCGCGCAGGCGGCGATATCCCGATCCATCGCGAGGAACCTTGCCTTCATGGCGGTGTACGTGGCATCCCACCGCATGGCGAGCGCCACGAGCTCCGGGTCGTTCCGGGCTTCGAACTCCGCTGCGTCCATGCGCGCCCGCTCGACGAGGTGGTCGAGATACGTCTCGAACCCGCTCCGGAACCGATCGTGCGCGAGCTGCTCGAGCACGATCGGCGTCAGACCCAGCGTCCAGCCGGGGCGGATCCCCTCCTCCGCGCAGATGTCCAGCACTTCGAGCAGGGGCATCCACGAGTCGCACGCGGCTTCGAACAGCCAGTCTTCGCCGTGGGGCCAGCGGCCGTGGTGGAGGACCCACGGGAGGTGACCGTGGAGGACCAGGCAGAACGCGCCGAGGGCGCCGGGCTTTCGGGGAGAAGCAGGCATGGTGACACCTGATAACCCGGCCCGGGTCGCGGGCGTGGTAGGCTTCCGCGACCAGTGGAGCGAGCATGTCCCAGGCGCCGAGCCCCCTCGACAAGATTAAGAGCGACCTCGATTATCTCCGCCGCAACATCGACGAACTGCAGCGCAAGGCCGCGTTCTCCGACGCCGTCCGCTCCGTCACGGATCGCGCCGGCAAGCTCGACGCGATGGATCTCGAGATCCGCCGCCTCCGCGGCCGTGGCTGGGTGTGGGATCCCGAGTGGGAGCGCATCCGCACCGAGCTGGCCGCCCGCTCGGGCGACCTCATCGCCGACCTGCGCCGGGAGACCGCCAGCGCGGCCGATCGGGTGGGACGTCGGCTCTCCGTGCTCGAGACGGACGCGAGCCGCCTCGTCCCCGCCCTGCACGTCGCGGACGACATCCAGCGCCTGGATCGCGAGAAGGACGACATCGCCCAGGACGTGACGCAGATCGAGGGCCGCATCGACACCCTCGTCCGCTCGTTCCAGGTCCCGTTCGACGAGCTCCAGCGCGAGCTGGTCGACGCCGATACGCACCTCGACCGGTTCGAGGCCGCGCAGTTCAAGCTGAATGCCGGCGAGCACCCGTGGCTCACGGTGGACGCGAGCTGGGAGGACGCGCCGAGCGGGAAGCTGACGGGCTTCCTGTACTTCACGGACAAGCGGATCCGGTTCGAGCAGAAGGAGACCATCACCACGAAGAAGTGGCTGATCTTCACGGCTTCGTCCGAGGAGAAGCACGAGCTCCTGCTCGACGAGCCCGTCGGCAGCCTGGCGTCGTCGGACGACACCACGCGCGGCATGGTGTTCAAGGACCAGCTCATCACCCTGAAGTGGGCGTCTGGGGCGCGCTACCGCCAGACGACCTTCGACGTGAACACCGGCTACGCGAAGGAGTGGGACCAGCGGATCGAGGATTTGAAGGCCGGCAAGCTCGGCCACCTGATGATCGAGACCGCCGCCGCGAACCCGAACGCGGGGATGCCGATCAACGCGCCGCGGAAGTGCGAGGCGTGCGACGGGAGCCTGGACGCGCCCGTGCGGGGGATGACGGTGCTGAAGTGCAAGTTCTGCGGGCACAGGCACGATCTCGTGCTGGGCTGAGGCGATCATACCCCCTCCCCCTTCCACGGGGGAGGGCTGGGGTGGGGGTCGTTGGTAAGGATCGACCTTGCTGATCGTAGCTTCGAACGTGATGCCAGCAGCCTCGCCACCCCCCTCCCCGACCCTCCCCCGCAAGGGGGGAGGGGTAAAGTGGCGCGATCTCACGCCCCCCGAAACAACCCCGCCGGATCCACGGTCACCGCGAGCCGCGGCGGCCCCGCAGGATCCGCGCCCATCTCGTCGAGCTCGAGGAGCAGCGCGCGGGCCTCGAACGGCGTGAGGGGCTCGCCGGTCCGGGCGCACCGGCGCGCGAGAAACGCCGGGATCTCGTCGGGTTCCAGCGGGATCTCCCGCACGAGCTCGCCCACGTCCTTCGCCGCGGCGACGGACGGCACGGAAACCACCACGACCTCCCGCGGGCCGAACCGGTCCACGGCCAGGCCCCAGCGCGCCAGCAGGTCCGCGGCCGCGATCAGCCGGTCCGCCCGCAGCTCCCCCACGGGGACACGCACCGGCGCGACCAGCGCGTGGCTCCGGTCGCCCACGACCAGGGCCTGCCGAAGCTCCAGCTCGTGGACGGCCTGGCGGTCCAGCAGGACCAATGCGCCGTCGCGGTCCAGGACCAGCCAGCGCGCGCCCAGACCGCCCACCACCTTGTGGGCGCGCCAGCCACCGCTCGCGACCGCCCGCGGCGGGGGCGCCACCATCGTCGGCTGATACGGAGCCTCCACCGGTCGCTCTGCGGCCACCGCCGGCTGCGGGTAGCGCCACCGGGCGTCGTCGTCCGGGTGTGCCGGGGTCGGGTGTGCCGGGATCGCCGGGGGCAGCGGCAGGGGCATCACCCCGGGCGCCGGCTGGATGTCCGTGCGGCGGGCCGCCCGGGACCGGCTCTCGTCCACGGGCTCCGTCCCCTGCCCGCGCGCCATGCCCCGCAGCGTCCCGATGACGGCCTCCGCCACGCCGCGCGGATCGCGGAAGCGGACCTCCGTCTTCGCGGGGTGCACGTTCACGTCCAGGTCCCCGGGCGGCACGTCCACGATCACCACGCCGACGGGAAAGCGCCCTTTCGGCAGGAGATCCCGCCACGCGTCCACCACGGCCCGCCGGAGCACGGGATCGCGGACGTACCGCCCGCCCGCGTACAGGTACAGCCCGCCCGCCGCCTGGTGCACATCCGGCGGCGCCAGCCA
>CAMCWU010000251.1 GCA_945882675.1 Klebsiella pneumoniae
AACAGCCGACGTACGATAGGGTGAATCCGCTCCGCGTCCGTTCCCAGGACCTCTTCGAGCGACGGCACGAGGGACCACGACGTCATGGTGTTCTCGACGCCGCGCGCCTGACGCCGGATGCCCAGGCGCCACACCCGCGTGATCGACACGACCTGGAGGGTGGCGAGGCAGAGCCGGCACACGAGCGCCCGATCGCCCGGGAGCCCATCCGGCGGGGTGCGCGACCAGAGCGTCGCCCGCACGGCCGCGAGCACGTACGTTCGGATCAACCGCGCGCCCGTCACGAGCTGGCGCCGCGCGACCTGGTTCAGCGACGACGCCATCGCCGTCTCGAGCGCGATCCGGCCGGCCAGCGCCTCGCCGTCCGCCACGCGCGTCCCGAGCGTGACGTCCATATGCTCGCCGAGCATCTCCCATGTCGGATCGCCGCGGTGATCCGCCAGCTCCTCGGCGAACCGCTCCATCCAACCGTCCGCCTTCACCTGCTCCATGTCGATGACGTGGGCGGCGAGCCAGCGCTCCTCGCGGATGTCGGAGGGCAGCGCCTGGTCGCAGGCCTCCACGTACCGGCGCCAGGCGGGCGTACGCGGGACGCCGTCCCGCCCGACGGGGAGCAGGCGGTCCCCGATCTCGTGATACGCTTCCGACAACGCAGCGAACCGAGCGAGCGCGATCCCGGCCGAAGCGAGCTGCTGGAGCGTACCCATCCGACACGGATAGCGGGCGTAGAACGCGTCGAGGAGCGCGACCCGGAGCCGCGCGTCACGCTGGCGCACGGCGAACGCGCGCGCGGCGTCCCCCGCCAGGCCGAACCGGGCGGCGTCCCGGAGCTCCACCTCGCGGGCCGGGCGCGTCATGGGCCGAGGTTGAAGCGGGTCTCTTCCGCTGCGTAGGTCTTCGGGACGATGCGGATCACCGTGTGCAGCGGGATCTCGATGCGCGGGACCTGCTCCGGCATGAACCCCGCGAAGTAGCCGTACAGCACGCGGATCACGGCGTTGTGCGCCACGATCACGACCGGCGCGCGCTGCCGCTCGATCTCGACGACGACCGGCTGGACGCGCAGGATCACGTCCTGGTACGACTCGCCCCGCGGATAGCGATACCGGAGCTTGTCGGCCGATCGCATGGTGGCGTCGTCCGGGAGGCGGGCCTCCACCTCCGCGTACGTCCAGCCGTCGCACGACCCGGCGTCGATCTCGTCGAGAGAGCGGAGCGACACGGCCTGCCACGGGAGCGCGCCCGCGGTCGTCATCGCGCGCTTGAGCGTGCTGCACCAGACCTGGGGCGGCTCGCCGGCCTCTGCCAGCTCGGACGTGAGGAACGGCGAGAGCCGGGATACGTAGGCCATTCCACGGGAGGTGAGGTCCGGGTCACCGCCGATCCGGCCCTGCGGGTTGTACTCGGACTCGCCGTGGCGCGTGAGGTAGATCGGCCGCGGCCGCACGTGCAGGTTCGAGAGATAGCTCACGATCTGCGCCGGGAGATAGCCAGAGATCCGGTGCGCGATGATCTTTCGGCCCACGTCGATGACCTTGACGTACGGGCCCTCTGCGTCCGACACCTCCTCGTATGCGGCCTCGTAAAAGGCGATCCGCGCCCGGAAGTCGGCGATCGCGTCGCTCCCGCCGCGGTCCTTGTAGTCGGGCGACGACAGCTTGGTCTCGCGGATATTCGCCTCTACGATCGCCGGATCCGTCGTGAGGGACTCGACGAGGATCGGCTCGATCCCGGCCTCCGCGAGACGCTTGCGCACCCGATCGCGGCGCTCCCGCGTGCTGTTCGTGGCGTCGTAGACCGCGACGTCCCCGCCCTGCGCGACCCAGCGGATCACGTCGTCGAGGGCGGCCTCCGCCACCATCTCGCGGGCCGCGCGACCGTCCGGGTTCGACGGGTCGAAGAACGCGGCGGGCTGGTCGGCGCCGAGCCGCTCCCGCCGGTAGTTCCCGACGTTGAACACCTCCGCCTTGTGGCCGTGCCAGGTGAGGTACCGCGTCATCTTGCGGGCGAGGTACGTCTTGCCGCGGGCCGGCAGCCCGACCATCACGAGCACGATGGGGCGGGTGAGAGGGAAGATCATGCGCGGTGACGGCGCCTGATCACGAGGCCGAGCGCCATCGCTGCGAGCCAGCCACTGCCAGCGGTTCCCCGCGAGTCACAGCCGCAGCCGCCCTTGTCCACGGCCACGGGCGTGGCGCCCGAGCACGACTCGTCCACGACGCCGTCGCAGTTGTTGTCGACGCCGTCGCACAGCTCGTCTTGCTCGGGGTTCGCCCACCCGTCCTGGTCATCGCAGTCGCCGAGCGCCACGGTCCAGCCGTCGGAGTCGAGATCGCTGATGTTCTCGTCCACGGCGCCGTCGCAGTCGTCGTCCTTCTGGTTCGTGGCTTCGTTCGCCGATGGGTTGACCGCGGCGTCCGCGTCGTCGCAGTCGCCGCCGTCCTCCGACAGGCCGTCGCCGTCATCGTCGGTGCGGGCCGAGCCCTCGTCCACGTCGCCGTCGCAGTCGTCGTCCACGCCGTTATCGGCGATATCCGCCACACCTACGTGGATCGCGGCGTCCCCGTCGTGGCAGTCCCCCTGGGCCTCGGTGGAGCCGTCGCCGTCGTCGTCGAAGGTGGCGGTGCCCTCGTCGATCACGCCGTCGCAGTCGTCGTCCACGCCGTTGTCCAGCTCCGCCGCGCCCGCGTGGCTCGTGGCCACGGCGTCGTCGCAGTCCGCGCCCTCCGCGTAGCCGTCCTGGTCGGCGTCCGTGAGGCCGGCGTCCGCCTGGCCGTCACAGTCGTCGTCCACGTCGTTCTCGGGGATCTCCGCCGCTCCCGGGTGGGCCGCGGCGTCCGCGTCCGCGCAGTCGCCAGCGATCGAGCCGTCCGTGCACCCGGCCTCGCAGTACCCGTCGCCGTCGTCGTCGAAGCAGCTCTGCCCCTCGTCCAGGGCGCCGTCGCAGTCGTCGTCCCGGCTGTTGCAGGTCTCGGCCTCTCCCGGGTTCACGGACGCGACCGCGTCGTTGCAGTCGCCGCCGGACTCGGTGAAGCCGTCGCCGTCGTCGTCGTACCAGATCGTGCCTTCGTCCACGGTTCCGTCGCAGTCCTGGTCCTTGCCGTCCGCCTTCTCGAGGGCCCCGGCTTCGATCCCGGCGTCGTTGTCGGCGCAGTCGCCCGCGCAGGACGTGGTGCCGTCGGCGTCCGCGTCGAGCGCGTTGAGGTCCGCGTCGAGGTCGTTGCAGTCCGTGCACGACCAGTCCCCGTCGAGGTCCGCGTCCTTCTCGTTCGCGAGGTTGGGGCAGGGGTCGCACAGGTCCGGCGCGAGATCCCCGTCCGCGTCCGTCAGGTCGAAGCGCCGGTCGTCGCAGTCCTTTCCGCCGCAGGCGTCGTCCGTGAAGCCGTCCTGATCGTCGTCGCAGCACTGCGGCTCGTCCCAGCAGTCGTCGTCGTCGCAGTCGATCAGGAGGTCGTCGTCATCATCGATGTTGTTCGTGCACTCTTCCGGACACGACGGGTCGCCGATGCAGTCGTCGTCGTCGCAGTCGATGAGCAGATCCCCCTCGTCGTCCTTGCCGTTGTCGCAGATCTCCACGCAGCCACTCGTGAGCGGATCGCCGGGCGTGAACGACAGGGTGTAATCGCCGTCCGAGAAGTCGCTCGCGGACGTCTTGGCTTCCGGGTTGCACCAGGCGGCGTCGCCCACGTCGAACCCGATGGCCGCGTCATCGAACGCCCTGCGCGTGAACCCGTAGCCCTCTACGATGATATAGTAGGTCTGACCCGCCAGACAGTCGAACGCGAGCGTGTCGTCCGTTATCCCGGACTTGGTCGAGCCTTCCAGGCAGCCGGTGTCCACGTCGCACGAGTCGTCGAGGACGTACACGTCGAGATCGCAGCCGAGACCGCTGATCTCGATGTCGACCACGCCGTCCTGCTGGCAGACGAAGGAGTAGATGTCATCCGGGCCGTCCTGCAGGGCGCCGGCGAGCGGAGCGCCGCAGCTGTACTTGTCGCCCGAGCAGGCGTTCGACGGGTTCGTACAGAAGCCGAACACGTCCTCGTAGTCGCACACGCTGCCGAGGTCCGAGTTCAGCGTGTCGAACCCGTCCGGGCAGTTGCTGGAGTTCGGGAAGCCGTCCGTGCCCCAGTTGCCGGGATCGAGCTTCGCCGTGACGATCGAGCTGCACGTCAGGGTCGCCGCGGACTCTGTCTCGCACACGCTGGCCGCGGACGCGAGGGCAGGGAAGGCGAGCAGGGACGCGAGAAGGAAGCGCACGTGGAACCCCGGGAGCAATAAATGGCGTAACGCGACCCGGCCGCGCACGCAGGGATGGACGGGCCGCCGGGCCCCGGTATTCACGTGATAGGGTGCGGTCGGGAGCGTGGATGGATCCGAGGCCGTGGGCGCGCCTGCTGCTGACGTGGTTGGCCGTCTCGGGGTCGGCCTCTGCCCAGGATCCTGCCGGTCGGTGGAGCACGATCCGCACCGAGCACTTCCGCGTGCACTTCCCGGAGGTCGCCAGCGGATGGGCCACCCCGGCCGCTGCGCGCCTGGAGGAGTGGCATCGCCGCGTGACGGAGGAGGTCGGGTACGTCCCACCGCGCGTGATCGACGTCGTGGTGCGCGATCCGTACGCGACGGCGAACGGGATGGCGCTCCCGCTGCTCGGCGGGCCGCGGATCGAGCTGTGGGTGACGGCTCCGGACGCCGGCTCCGTCATCGGGAACCTGCGGGCGTGGGACGAGCTCCTGCTGGTGCACGAAGACGCGCACATCGTCCACATGACGCGGCCGTCGCGGAACCCGGTCGTGCGATTCATGAGCAGCATCATTGGCTTCGGGCCGATCGCGGGGAAGGCGCCGCCGTGGGTGACGGAGGGCTACGCGACCGTGGTGGAGGGCCGGCTCACGGGCTCCGGGCGGCCGAACGGCGCGTTTCGCCCGGCGCTGTTGGCAGCGTACGCGAGCGAGGGGCGGTTGCCGTCTTACGGCGAGCTGAGCTACGGGACGCGGTACCTCAACGGGTCGTACCGGTACCTGGTGGGCTCGGCGTTCCTCGAGTGGTTGGAGGCCGTCGTGGCGCCGGCCGTCGGTGCGTCCGAGCACCCGCTGCGCGACCTGTGGGCGCGGATGACCGCGCGCGAGATCCGAAGCTTCGACGAGGCGTTCTCGGGTGTGTTCCGCGACCACCCGGCCACGCTGTACGCCCGGTTCTGCGCGGAGGTGACGGCGGACGCGCTGGCGAAGGAGGTCGCGCCGAACCACGGCCCGTTCCTCGAACACCGATGGGGCCTCTCGGCGCCCACGGTGTCCGCGGACGGCACACGGATCGCGGCGGTGAAGGGCGAGAGGCGCCGGGCGCCCGCCTTGGTGGTGTGGGAGACCGCGCCGGACACCGACGCCCGGACCCGCTGGGACGAGGACGTTGCGGAGCGCCTGGAGCGCGATCCCGAGGACGTGGCGCCCGTCGC
>CAMCWU010000252.1 GCA_945882675.1 Klebsiella pneumoniae
GCGCGCGCGCAGAGCGGCTGACCAGGCCGACCAGTCGTCGATCTGGCTCGTGGGTAGCTCGTCGGCCGCGGGGAGCGCCGCTGCGGCGTCCGCCCGATCGCCGAGATCCGCGTGCACCAGGGCCGCAAGCAGCCGGCCCGCCCACGCCCGGCTACCCGCCGCCGTCGCCTTCGCGAAGATCACGGCCTGCTGCGCGGCATCTCGGGCGTCGTCACGCTCGCCGTACACCACGAGGACCTGGGCGTAGAGGCCGTACGCTTCCGACAGGCGCTCGGGCATCTCGCGCCGGCGCGCGAGCTCCACGAGGGACTCCGCCCGGTTCCGCGCGACGGCGTAGCGCCCGGCCGCGAGCTCGAGCTCCACGATCCGCGCCATCACGCCGGCCCTCACCCGATCGTCGCCTTCGAGGCGATCCTCCGCCCGCTCGAGCAGCTCGAGCGACTCTGGGTAGCGTCCCTGGATCGCGCGAAGATGCGCGAGACCGCGGCGCGCCCGCGCCTCCCCATCCCGCGAGCCGGCGTCGAGCGCAAGGTCCAGGGCTTCGTTCCACAGACGCTCCGCCGTCTCCAGATCGCCGGATCGGAGTACCAGATCCGCGAGCGCCCGCGCCGCCGCCCCGCGCTCCGGCGCGCCCTTCGCCGCGAGCGTCAGCGCCTCCTCCAGAGGTGCGCGAGCGGCGTCGTGCTGGTTATCGCGGTACAACGCCCGGCCCCACGCGGCGAGGGCGCGCGGCAGGACGTCATCCCGGGTCGAGCGCGCGAGCTCCACCGCGACACCGAGCGCCCGCGCCGCCGCCGACCACGAGCCCCGCGCCAGGAGCGACTCGCCGCGCAGGAGCTCGGTCCACAGGCGCAGCACCTCGTCCGCCGGCTTCTCCCCACGCAGATGGTCGATCCGATCGACGATGTCGAGGACGTCCATCCACTTCCCTTCCCGGCTCGCCCGCCGCGCGGCCTGCACGTACGTGGCGTACGCGAGCGCAGGGTCTCCGCCGAGCTCCTGGTGCCGCGCGACCTCGAGCCCCGCCGCACGGGAGCGGCGGCCGCCCAGCGCCCGCGCGACCGCCGCGTGCCGCAGCCGGAGATCCCCCGGATCGGTGAGCCCGCGGACCACGCGCCCCGCGAACGGGCTCACCAGCGAGAGCGTCTCCTGTCCCTCGTCAGCGCCGACCCGCCCGACGCCGGCCGCGAGCAGGCCCTCCACCGCCCGCTCGAGCCGCTCGGGTCGCTCCGTGCACCGCTCGATCAGGTTCGGCGAAACCGGGCGATCGATGACCGCGAGCAGCTCCGCGACCTCGCGCGTGCCGTCGTCGAGCTCCGCGATGCGGTGGCCGAGATCCGCGGCGATCGACGCCGGGACCGGGAGCTCTTCCCGCCGGAGCTGGTCGAGCGACCGCGCCGCCCGCAGGTCCAACGTGCCCCCCGTCGGATCGGTCCGCACGAGCCACCGCTCGGCCACCAGCGCGCCGAGCTGGTCCACGACCATGCCGGGGTTACCCCCATATTCCTCGTGAAGGCGGCGGCCGAGGACGGTCGCGAGCGGGCCCATCACGCCGCGGTCGCGCAGGAGCGCGGTGACGGCCTTCGCCTCGAGGCCCCGCAGGACCACGCGCTCGCTCGGGACCCCCGTTGCCTCACCCGTCGCGAGGCCCGAGAGGTCGCCTTCGACGTCCGTCGCCGCGTAGACGAGCAGCACGGCCTCCTGGTCCTGCGACACGCGATTCCGCACCACGCGGGCCAGCGCGTCCACCGATGCCCGTGACGCCTGGTCCAGGTGGTCGATGGCGATGACGCACCGACGGCCGAGCATGGCCTGCCGGAGCGCGAGCGGCATCTGCGCCGGCTCCATGCGCGCAGGATCGAGGCCAAAGCTGCGCAACAGCTCCTGGATAGGGTCGCCCTCCCGCGCGTCCGCCCACACGGCGACGGCGCCAGAGTTCTGGACCTGCTCGAGCCAGGTGCGGAACAGGTGCGTCTTGCCGATCCCGAGCGGCCCCACGAGCGCCACCGCCGAGGACGCGCCTTCGATCAGGGTGATCAGCCGCGCGCCGAAACGGGCGACCTCCTCGTCGCGGCCGCGGACCGGGAGCGGCTCGCGCTCCGTGCGGCGGTCCAACGCGTGGATCACGGCGAGCGCCGTTGGGTATCGCGAGGAGCGCTCCTTCGCGAGCAGCCGCATGCACACGCGCTCGAGCGCGGCGGGCACGAGCGGGTCGATCTCGCCGGGCGGCCGCGGGACCTCTGTCAGGTGGCGCGCGAGGTACCCGGCGACGCTCCCCGCCTCGATCGGACGGCGGAACGTCAGCATTTGGTAGAGGATGGCGCCGAGCGCGTACAGGTCCGTGCGCCGATCGAGCTCCTCCCCCGTGATCTGCTCGGGCGCCATGAACGCGACCGTGCCGACGAGGCGCCCCGCCATCGTGAGCTGCGTGTGCCCGCCGTAGTCCTTCACGACTCCGAAGTCCGAGAGCTTCGCCTCCCCCTCCGGCGTGACGAGCACGTTGCCCGGCTTCAGGTCCCGGTGGATGAGCCCGAGGTCGTGGATATATTGGAGGGCCCGGCACAGCCCGCGAAGGATCCGTTCGCTCCGCTCGAAGCGGTCCGGCGGCGGCCGCGCGTGCCAGCGGTCGATGAGCGTGCCGAGATCGTTGCCTTCCACGTACTCCATCGCGATCCACGGGTAGCCCTCGCGGACGCCCGTGCCGTGGACCCGCACGACGTGATCGTGGTCCATCCGCGCGAGCGCCTCGTACTCGCGCGTGAACCGCTTCACGTCCTCCGGCGCGACGCGGGCGGGGTTGAGCACCTTGATGGCGACCGTACCTCCACGCGCGTCGGTCGCGCGGAAGACGGTGGCCATGCCTCCCGCGCCGATCCGCTCGCCGAGCCGATAATCACCGAGGCTGTCGCCCGGATGGGGGTGGCGACCCAGCGCCCCGTGCTCGCTCATGTCGGAATCGTAGCACAGTGACGTCGGGAATCAGAGGCGCGCGCGCGTCATCCCCAAAGCTCGGTGAACCGCTTCGCGTCTTCGCGCTCGAGGTTGGCCGCGAGGCTACGCGCCAGGGCGCTCGCCACGCGCGAATAGCGGCCGCGGAGCACCTCGTCCGGGGACACGCGGGCCAGCTCGTGCTGCGTGAGGAGCTGGTACATCCGGTAGCCGGCGGTCTCCGCGAGCGACAGGCCGCGCTGGAGCGCCTCCACCGCCTGCTCCTTCCGGTCGACCTTTCCCCACGCGCGCCCGAGGGCGAGCTCCACGCGGACCACCACGTGCGCCCACTGCTGCGCGGTCTTCGGCCGATTGACTAGCATAGCGCCCGCCATCCCCATCCTCCCGATCCCGGCCAGCGCGATGGCGTGCCAGGCGGAGACGGCCGGCGCGATACCCTCGCTGTCGTGGGCGGCGAGCAGCGGCTGGATCTCGTGGATCACGGCGAGCGCAGCCGACCACTCCTCGCGCGCGAGGCGGACCTCGATGAGCGTGCACAGGACGATCACCTCGTCCTCGCGGGCATCGACCTCGCGCAGGACGCGCAGCCCCTCCTCCGCGTTCCGCAGCGCGTCGTCCGCCCGCCCGAGCGTCAGGAGCACCTGGGCGCGCCAGTTCAGGCCGAGGCCCACGCCGTGGGGATGATGGACCTCCTGCGCTTGTTGGATGGTCTTGTCCGCCATCGCGAGGGCGTCCCGGATGAGCCCCATGTTCAGGTAGAGCTCGATCAGGTTGACCCGCGCGATGACCAGCGGCCCGAGGATGCCGAGACGCTCGAAGATCGCCGCCGAGTTCTCGCAATGCCGCCGGGCATCCGCCGATTGCCCACGACAGATCGCCAGGATCCCGAGCCCGTTGTAGCCGAAGCCCTGGCTGCGTTCGTCCCCGATGCGCGCGGCGATCGCGAGCGACTGCCGCCACATGGACTCGGCGCCAGGCAGGTCACCATGCGCCCAGAGCAGTCCTCCGAGCTGGTATTGCGGCCCGGGGAGCAGCGACTGGTCGCCCGACTCCTCTGCCTTCTCGATGGCCTGGCGGAGCGCCTTCTCGGACTCCTCCGCCTGCCCCGTGTGGCGGAGCTGGATCCCGAGCTCGGTGAGCACCCGCGACTGCAGACGGGCGTCGCGCACGAGCCGGGCCAGGCGCTCCGCCGCGCGCGTGCTCTCGAGGGCGTCCTCGATCTGACCCAGGTTGTACCTTGCCTGCGCCTGGGCGATCCGGACCTCGCACAGGCGGCGATCGGCGTCCTCCAGCAGCAGGTACTGGCGCGCCGACGGCTCCATCTTGAGCGCGCGCTCGAGGTAGACGAGGCTCTCCTCGAACAGCGACCGCGCGAGGTGCCGGCCCGCCGTCTGGATCAGGTACACGTACGCCTTCGGCGCGATCCCGGCCTGCTCGAAGTGCCAGGCGAGCTCCTCGTTCACGCTGCCGATCCGCGCGCGGTAGTGGCCCTCCAGGACCTCCCCCATGCGCTGGTGGCGGCTGCGGCGGTCCTCGGGATCCAGCTTTTCGAGCAGCACATCGCGGAATCGGCCGTGCGAGAGGTCTACCTGGTCCCGGTCGTCCGTACGGTGCTCCTCTACGATCTGCTTGTCTACGAGCTGATCGAGGGCGTCCATCAGCTGCTCCTCCGGCAGCGGGCAGACGGCGGCGAGCACGTCGAGGTCCAGGCGGCGCCGGGAGAGCGCGATGGCACGTCCGACCTCGATCGCGTCCTTGCTCAACGGGGCGAGCCGCTCCTCGAGCGCCTGGCGGAGGGACGCCGGCATGGGCAGGCGCGACCGGGTGATCTCGGACGCGTCCACCGTCAGCTCGTACCGGCGCTCCGAGCGCACGATCAGGCCGTCGTCCATCAGCCCGCGGAGCATGTCAGCGATGAACGCCGGGGATCCCTTACCTTCGCTGTGCAGGCGCTTGGCGAGGGCGAGGCTCGCCGGCTCGCTGTCCAGCACGGACATGACGAGCTCCTCGACCTCCGCGCTGTCGAGCGGGCCGAGCTCCACCGACGCGACCCCCGGGATCTCCGTGAGCTGCCGGCGGACCGGCGACTCATGGGCGAGCACGTAGAGGACCGGATCATCCGCGCGCTCGCGGGTGTTGCGGATGAGGTAGAGCAGCAGCTCCAGGGTCGCGGTATCGGCCTTGTCCAGGTCGTCGAGCACGATGACGCATGGCGCGCGCTTCTTCACGAGGTCGCGGAAAGCGGCGACGACCGGGTACCGCTCCCAGACCTTCCCGTCGTCCTCGCCGTTGAAGACGTCTTCGAGAATGGGGAGCAGCGGGTCCGAGCCGAGCGCGCGATATACCCCGGCAAAAGCGCCGAACGGCCGATCGTTCTGCCGACAGCGGCCCACCGCGACCCGCACCCCGCGGCGCGCCGCGTACGCCTGCGCGAGGTCGAGCAGCCGCGTCTTGCCCTGCC
>CAMCWU010000253.1 GCA_945882675.1 Klebsiella pneumoniae
CCTGCGGCGAGATGCACGTCGCGCGGGAAGCGCCGGTCGCATGCGGGAAGTGCGAGGGCTCGCTCACGCAGGACCCGGACGTCCTGGACACCTGGTTCAGCAGCGCGCTCTGGCCGTTCTCCGTCTTCGGCTGGCCGAACAAGACCGAGGATCTCGCACGCTACTACCCGACGTCTGTGCTGGTGACCGGCTTCGACATCATCTTCTTCTGGGTCGCCCGGATGATGTTCGCGGGCAACCACCTGATGGGCGCGGTCCCGTTCCGCGACGTCTACATTCACGCGCTCGTCCGGGACAAGGACGGCGAGAAGATGAGCAAGACGAAGGGCAACGTCGTCGATCCGCTCACGACCATCGAGAAATGGGGCGCGGACGCCTTCCGCTTCACCCTCGTCGCGTTCGCCGCCCAGGGCCGCGACGTCCTATGGGACGAGAAGCGGGTCGAGAGCTACAGCAAGTTCCAGAACAAGATCTGGAACTCCCTGCGCTTCTGCTTCCTCGCGCTAGAGAAGGCCGGTCCGTGGTCCGCCGACGACGAGGTGGATCCGGGCCCGTACGAGCGCTGGATCGACGTCCGCGCGGGCGAGGCCGTGGCCCGCGTCCGCCAGGCGCTCGACGACTACCGGTTCAACGAGGCCGCGAGCGAGATCCACGCGTTCGTCTGGACCGAGTTCTGCGACTGGTACCTCGAGCTGTGCAAGGCCGACCTTTACGGTGAGTCGGTGTCCCAGGCCCGGAAGAACGCCGTGAAGTCGGCGCTCCTGGGCACGATGGCGACGATCGCGAAGCTGCTGCACCCAATCATGCCGTTCCTGTCGGAGGAGATCTGGCAGAAGCTGCCGAACACCCAGGGCTTCGTGGCGATGGCGGCCTTCCCGAAGGTCTCCGACTTCCCGTCCGACCCCGCCGTCCTGCGCGAGGTGGCGGAGGTCCAGGCCACGATCACGGAGCTTCGCCGCATCCGCGCGGACATGGAGCTCAAGTACAGCCAGCGCCTCCCGCTGCTGTGCGGGAACGACGGGCTCTATACGCGGCTGCTCCGGCATGCCGGCGCGCTCGACGACGTTGCGAACGCGGACGTGACGTACGCGACGGAGCGGCCGATCGCGGTCGCGACCGCCGTGGTGTCGGGGATCGAGCTTGCGATCCCGCTGGAGGGTATCGTCGACTTCCGCGTCGAGATCGACCGGCTGACGAAGGGGCTGATCAAGATCGACAAGGACGTCGGCGACCTCGAGCGCCGGCTCGGCAACGAGGGGTTCGTCGAGAAGGCGAAGCCCGAGATCGTCGACGATATGCGGCAGAAGCTCGCGGCCGCGAAGATCCGGCGGGACGCGCTGGACGGCAGCCGCCAGCGCCTGAACGCCGCGCTCACCGCGACCGTGCGCTGATGGACCTGGACCGGTTCCTGAACGACGCGCTGACGGAGGACCTCGGGCACGGGGACCTGACGACGGAGAGCTGCGTGCCGCCGGATCTGGCGGGATCGGGGCGGGTCCTCGCGAAGCAGGATCTGATCGTCGCGGGGCTCGACATCGCGCGGCGCGTGTTCCCGATCGTGGCGCGCCGGCTCGACACCGAAGCGGAGATCCGGTGGGACGCCCTGGCGAAGGACGGGGACCGCGTGGCAGCGGGCACCGTGATCGCCACTATCCGTGCGCCGATGCAGGTGATCCTGATCGGCGAGCGGCTGGCGTTGAACCTGCTGATGAAGCTGTGTGGCATCGCCACGCACGTCCGCACGTACGTGGACGCGGCGGGCGACGGCGGAACCCGCGTGGTGGACACGCGAAAGACCACGCCGCTCCTGCGCGATCTCGAGAAGTACGCGGTGCGCTGCGGCGGCGCGCACAACCACCGCCACGGCCTGTACGACGGCGTCCTCGTGAAGGACAATCACGTCGACGCGGTCGGATCGCTGGGAGAGGCCGTCCGGCGCGCCCGCGCGGCGGCCCACCACCTCGTCCGGGTCCAGGTGGAGGTGCGCTCGCTCGACGAGCTCGAGCAGGCGCTGGAGAGCCCGGCGGACGCCGTGTTGCTGGACAATATGGACGACGCCACGTTGGCCGAGTGCGTGCGGCGGGCACGCGCGCGGAAGCCGACGCTGGTGCTGGAGGCGAGCGGCAATATGACGGCGGAGCGGATCGGCCGGATCGCAGGGATCGGCCTCGACTTCGTGTCGGCAGGCGGGCTCATCCACCAGGCGCGCTGGGCGGACCTCTCGCTGAAGGTCACCCGATGAATCTCGCAGATGCCAGCCGGGCGGCCGGGATCCCGCACGTGATCCGCTGGGTGGAGGAGACCGGCTCCACCAACGACGACCTGCGCGCGCTGGCGCGGGCGGGCGCGCCGCACGGGACCGCCATCCTCGCGGGGAGCCAGACGGCGGGGCGGGGCCGGCTCGGCCGGCAGTGGGTCTCCCCGCCGGGTACCGCGCTCTACCTCTCGGTGTTGATCCGCCCGATGCAGCTCGCGCACGGGCGGCTCCCGCTGCTCACGCTCGGCGCGGCAGTGGCGATCGCGGAGATCGCACCGTCCCTGCAGATCAAGTGGCCGAACGACGTCCTCGACGCCGACGGGCGCAAGGTGGCCGGCGTCCTCGCCGAGCTCGAGAGCGTGATCCCCCCGATCGTGGTGATCGGCGTCGGCGTGAACGTGTCGGCGGCCCCGGACGTGCCGGGCGCCGGGTTCCTGGAGGCCGACGGCGTGCCGCGTGACCGGGCGACCCTCGCGGCGGCGCTCGTCCACGGGATCCTCGGGGCGGCGGCGACGATCGGGCGCGATCCGGCCCCGCTCCTCGATCGGTGGCGCGCGCGCTCGCACACGCTCGGCCGCCGCGTCCGCGTGGATGGGAAGGAGGGCGTGGCCGTGGACCTCGGCGCGGACGGCGCGCTCGTGCTCCTGCGCGACGACGGCGAGCGGATCCGCGTGCTCGCGGGCGACATCTCCATGGTCGACGCCTTCCCGGATGCGGGCGTGTAGCCCCGTTTTCACGCAGAGTTCATCACGGGGTGGATCGCGCCCCGGCCACTTTTGCGTTAGGCTCCCCGCATGAGTCTGGAACCTGGTCAGGTCATCGGTCGGTATCGGATCGAGTCCACCCTCGGACAGGGGGCCCTCGCGGTCACCTTCAAGGTGGTCGATCCGTCGGACAACATCCCCTACGCGCTGAAGATGATGTACTCGCGGGACGAACAGTTCCGCGAACGCCTCAAGCGCGCCGGGGAAGCGCAGTCCCGCGTCATCCACCCGAACCTCGTGCGTGTCTTCGAGACCCTCGAGATCGAAGGCGCTCCCGGGCTCGTCATGGAGTTCGTGGACGGCCCGCCGCTGGAGGATCTGCTCAAGCAGGGCCGCCAGCCGCTCGGCGTGGCGTGGCGGACCTTCCGCGGCATCGTGGAGGGCGTGCAGGCCGCCCACGACGCCGGCCTCGTCCACCGGAACCTCAAGCCGGCCAAGATCCTCCTCCACAAGGAGGGTGACCACTGGATCGGCAAGATCAACGACTTCGCCCTGGTGAAGATGGAGAACGCGCCCAAGGGCAAGGCGCTCACCCAGCTCGGCGTATCGTTTGGCACGCCGCAGTACATGGCGCCGGAGCAGTTCCGGGACGTGTCGGGCGTCGACCACCGGGCCGACCTGTTCGCGCTCGGCGCGATCCTGTACGAGCTCGTGTGCGGCGTTCGCGCCTTCGACGGCGGCAACCTCCTCGCCATCTACCAGAAGAGCGCGCAGGGCCAGTACAAGGCGCCGCGCGAGATCGTGCCGGATCTGCCGCAGCCGGTGGTCACGGCCATCGAGCGGCTGCTCAAGGTCGACCCGAAGCTCCGCCCGGCTTCGTGCGCGGAGCTGCTGGAGATGCTGTACGGCGGCGGCAAGCTCGACGCCGTCATGAACGCGCCCGTGGTGGCCCCCGTGGCCGCGCCGCCCCCGCAGCCGGCTCCGGTCGCGGTCCCTGCCGCCGCGCCCGCCGCGCCGCCCGCCGCGGGCGTGTCCCCGGCGCCGGTCGCAGCGCCTCCGGCCCCGATCCCCGTGAAGCTCGCCGAGCCGCCGCGGCCCCCGGCCCCGCCCGCCTCCGCCAAGCGCACGGCCACTCCCGCGCCGGCCCCGGGCCGGTCGGACGAGCTGACCGAGTTCGAGAAGCCGCGCTCGAAGCTCCCCCTCGTCCTGGGCGGGGTGTTCGTCCTGCTCTTCGTGGCCCTCCCGCTCCTCGGTGCGGTCCTCCTCGGCCTCGGGTATCTGCTCGCGAGGTAGTCCGTGCCGTTCCCGGCCTCGATCCCGTTCTTCCAGCTCCCCGTCTACGACCTCGCCATCCCGGGCCTCGGCAACCTGCCGGTCGACCCGTGGGCGACGCTGGTGATGATCGGCTTCGTGGTGGGCCTGGAGATCGGCCGCGCCCGCACCATCCGGCTCGGGCTGGACGTCCGCGACTACGTGGACGGCGCGGTGTTCACCGTGGCCATGGGCTTCGTGGTCGGCCACATCTTCACGGTGCTGTTCTACTTCCCGGAGCGCCTGCAGACGGACGGGATCTGGGCGATCCTTCGGATCTGGCAGGGGTTCTCGTCGACGGGCGGGCTCATCGGCGCGGTCCTCGGCGCGAACCTGTTCTACCGGGTCATCCGCCCGGGGCCGCTCGGCCGGTACCTGGACATGATCACGTACGGGTTCCCGTTCGCGTGGTTCTTCGGGCGCATGGGCTGCGCGTCGGTGCACGACCACATCGGGCGGAAGACGGACTTCTTCCTGGGCATGCGGTTCCCACCCGGCCACTACGCGGAGGGCGTGCGTCACGAGCTCGGGCTGTACGAAGCGCTGTACATGATCCCGGTGTCGGCGCTGTTCTGGTACCTCGGGCGGAAGGACCGGCCGCCGGGGTTCTTCGTCGGGGTGTTCCTGATCGCGTACGTGCCGCTCCGGTTCGGCCTCGACTTCCTGCGGAACACCGACCTGGCGACGCAGGACGCGCGGTACTGGGGGCTCACGCCCGCGCAGTACGGGATGACGGCGATCCTGGTCGGAGCGCTGATCTGGCTCTGGCGGCTCCGGGGGCAGCAGTTCGTGCCGGTGGACCTGATCCGGGGGCCGGGGCAGCCGGAGGTGCCGGTGGCTCCGGCGCCGGAGACGGAGCGCGCGCCGATCCCACCCGCAGAGGGCGACGGGCGCTGATCGCCGGTCGATCGAGCGCAAACCGCAGAGGCACAGAGGAGCAGAGGCTGCGCAGAGGCGTGGTCGGCTTCGGACGCGCGTGATCGCCGGGCGGAGGCTGTTTTGGTGTGCCCTCGCCGCGAGTGGGTCCTGTCTGGGGGCGCTCGTGCCGGTGGCCGCGACAGCTCGCTCCCGAACCCTGGACGGTCTACACGGAGAGCGGGGGCACACACAAGAACGCCCTCGCGACCTTG
>CAMCWU010000254.1 GCA_945882675.1 Klebsiella pneumoniae
GAAGGGAGAACGGGCCCGCTCCGAAGAGCGGGCCCGCGCCGCCTGAGCCGTGTGGGTAGGTCCGACCCCCTGCTTGACCAGCAGGTGGGCCTCATATCGTCGCTTCTGGCTACCCTGTCACAAGGGTGGCACTCCACGACGAGGGACGAAGTCCGAATGAACGGTTACGAGGGAGTCCTGATGACCGCCCCCAAGCACGAGCTCTGCAGCACTTCTAACTTATGGCACCGGAGGGCGGGTTGGCAAGGGTCGAGTGGGCGGCGTTGGGGTGGGGCGGGCCAGTGCTCGCGCTCTACCTCGCGATCCTCGCAGTGCTGTCTCTCAACGGGCTCCACCGCCTGTGGCTCGTCTGGGTCTGGCTGACCCGTCGCCCCCGGATCACGCCGGCCGATCCTGCGGTATGGCCCCTCGTCACCGTCCAGCTCCCGATCTTCAACGAGCAGTTCGTCGTCGAGCGGCTGATCCGATCGGCGGCAGCCCTCGACTATCCGCGCGATCTCCTCGAGATCCAGGTCCTCGACGACTCGACGGACGCCACCACCTCCATGGCGGCGACAGAGGTGGAGCGGCTCCGCGGGCAGGGAATCGACATCCGGCTCGTCCACCGGACGGACCGGCGGGGCTTCAAGGCGGGGGCGCTGGAGGCCGGGCTGCACGTCGCCCGCGGAGACGTCCTCGCGGTGTTCGACGCCGACTTCATCCCGCCGCCGGACTTCCTGCGGCGCACGGTGCCGTGGCTGCAGCCGGGCGTCGGCATGGTCCAGACGCGCTGGGGCCACCTCAACGCAGGGGAGACCTGGCTCACGCGCGTGCAGGCGACACTGCTCGACGGCCACTTCGTCATCGAGCACACGGCCCGCCACCGGTCGGGGCGCTGGTTCAACTTCAACGGGACGGCCGGGATCTGGCGGCGGGACGCCATCCTCGGCGCCGGCGGGTGGCAGCACGACACGCTGACGGAGGATCTCGACCTGTCGTACCGGAGCCAGCTCGCGGGCTGGCGGTTCGTGTACCTGGATCACGTGGTGACGCCGGCCGAGCTTCCGGCGGATATCCGGGCGTTCAAGCTCCAGCAACGTCGGTGGGCCCGCGGATCGGTGCAGACCTGCCGCAAGTTGCTTGGCCGGATCTGGGCGTCGGAAGCGCCCCTCGCCGTGAAGGTGGAGGCGACTACGCACCTCACGTCGAACTTCAGCTATCCGCTGGTGATCCTCCTCACGCTGCTGCTCCCGGTGGCGGTCGCGGCGCGGATCCTGACCGGTCCATCGATCCTGTTGCTGGTGGACTCGGTGCTGTTCGTGTTCGCCCTGCTGCCGTTCGTCGCGTTCTATGGGGCGGCCATCCTCGGCTCTGGAGCGCCGGGCGTGGGCGGACGACTCGTGCGGCTCCCGCTGGTGCTCGCCGTCGGGCTCGGGCTCGCGGTGTCCCAGACCCGGGCAGTGGCGGAGGGCCTCGGGCGGGAAGTCGGCGTCTTCGCCCGCACTCCGAAGACGGGCGGGAGCGCGGCGCGGCTGTACGCGATCTCCGACCGCGGCCTGGTGGGGACAGAGCTCGCCCTCGCGCTCTACATGGGCATCGCGGCGATGTGGGCGGTCGGGAGCGGGTTCCTGGCCGCCGTGCCGTTCATGGGCCTGTTCGCGCTCGGCTACGGTGCAGTCGGGGTCTCCTCCCTGCGGCGATAGCCGAGCTCGGCGCCCACGGCCGCGAGCGCCGGGATCCACGTGACGTACCAGAGCCAACGCGGCTCCACCCAAACTCCAGTCGCCGGGTCGAGCCCCGAGAGCACGCCGTACGCCCCGAGTAGCGACACGCCTGCGACTGACCAGCCCCACCGCCCGAGCGCGATCGCTGGTACGAGCGCCCACAACCCGTACCACGGGTGCGCCGTCGGACCGAGCGCGACGAACGCAGTGCCCACCCACAGCCACGCGCGTGCCGGCGGGAGCGCGCGCCACCACGCCAGGCCGGCCACCACGGCCATTCCGAGCAGCAGCAGCGGGCGCGCGCCCGGCCCGAGCGCGAGCGCGAGCCACGGCCAGACGAGCCCGTTGAACTCCCAGGTCCGCGCGTACACTTCGCCCGATCGGACGAGCCCCGCACCCGCCGCCAGGTACGGCGCAGCCAGGATCACGCCGCCGATCGCGGTCGCCAGGAGCGCCAGCGCCGCGCGCCACGGGCGCCCCGGGAACAGGGAGGGCCAGAACGCGACGGGGAAGAGCTTGGTCCAGACGCCGAGAGCGGCGAGCCAGGGCGCTCCCCGCGCGGACGTGAGCACCCCCACCGTCGCCGCGATGGCCACCGGCTCCAGGTGCGCTCCCGACGCGGCTTCGAGCGCAGCAAGCGGATGCAGGGCATACACCCAGCCGTACCCGCGCGGCGCCACCCTGGCGAGCACCCCCACGGTCACCAGGTCCACGGCCGCCGTGGTGAGCTGCAGCCCCCACAGATCCCGGAAGAAAATGGCGTTCGCGCGAAACCAGGCCAGCGCCAGCGGCGGGTAGATCGATGTCAGGTCGCCGTGGTTTACGCGCGCGGCCAGGGCGTCGTCGAGCCCCCGGACCGCGGAGGGGGGGACCAGGAACGGGTTGATCCCTTGGTTCGCCGCGAGGCCCTCCCAAAGGTACCGGTACCCGTCGTCCGAGAGCCAGGGAGGCGTGCCCACGAGGGGCAGCCGGACTAGCGCGCCGGCCAGCACCGCCGCCCACGCGGGGGCCGGACCGCTGCGCGCTGCCGATGTGGCGGCCAGCCCCCAGAGCCACACGAGCGGTAGGATGGCCCACGCATCCGGTCGCTCCACCCCACGAAGCACGGCGGACGAAGCCATGCTTGCCGCTATTGACAATAAGATGACCAACGTGGGTCGGACGCTGGCGGGTTGCCGCTGAGCGGTTAAGTCGCGTCCTCTAGATCGCTGGCGAACACTCGTTGACATGCGGGCGCCGACATCATAGTCCGGCGACGAAGAACTACCTACGGGGTGTGGTAAATGACTTTCTGGAACTCCAAGACGGCGCGTCGCGCCCTGATGCTGGCCATGGTACCGATGATGTTCTCGACCACGGCCTGCAAGAAGAAGCCGGTCCCCGTGGCGCCGCCGCCGCCGCCGCCGCCGGCCGTGGAGGTCTCCCTCCAGGTCGCCTCGGTCAGCCCGTCGACCGTGAACGTGGGAGAAGCCACGTCGGCCACGATCATGGGCTCGGCGTTCAAGGAAGGCGCCACTGTTCAGATCGTCGGCCCCGCCGGCAACATCGCGGGGGACCGCGTGGTCGTCTCCGGCAGCAACAGCATCAGCGTCATGGTCCCGGCGCTCGCCACGGCCGGCTCCTACAACGTGATCGTCACGAACCCCACGGGCGAGTCGGCCACGCTCCGCAACGGCATCACGGCCCGTCAGGCGGACCTGCCCTGCAAGTTCACGGTGACCTACTTCGACCTCGCCAGCTCGTCGATCCGCTCGGACGCCCGCAAGACCCTGGACGGCGCCATGTCGTGCATCCAGGGCGCGGCCGGCGCGATCCGGATCGAAGGCCACGCGGACGAGCGTGGGACCACCGACTACAACCTCGCGCTCGGCCAGCGCCGCGCCGACTCCGTGAAGGGTTACCTGACCCGCCAGGGCGTCGCCGCCGCCCGGATCTCGACCATCTCGTTCGGTGAGGAGCGCCCCGCGGACTCCGGCACGGGCGAGGGCCCCTGGCAGAAGAACCGCCGCGCCGAGACGACCGCGTCTCCCTGATATCCCTACTCCGGAGCCGCTCCCGCATGCGCACCCCTGCTCGCTTCGCGTTCGTCGCCACCCTCGTGGTGGGCGTCCTCCTCGGAGCGGGCACTGCCGACGCAGGATCTGCGCCCTCGGCGGACTATGCCGCCGCGGTGACCACCGTGCAGATGCGGTCGGCGGAGCTCGAGGAGCTCCTGGCGGAGACCCGGGATCGCGTCGCTCAGCTCGAGGAGACGCTGCGCGTACAGGGGCAGTCCGAGTCCCAGCGGTTCGAGTCGGTGGAGGCCGTCAACACCGAGCTCGCCGCGCTGCGCGGCCGGGTAGAGGTCCTCGAGTTCAAGTTCGCTGAAGTCGACGCCGCCCTCGACGCCATGCTGGTGAGCAACGAGCGCCGCCTGCTGTGGAGCGAGAGCCGGCTCCGTCAGGTAGAGGGCCTGCTCGGCGTGAAGCCGCCGCCGCCGCCGACGGACGCCGACCTCGGCATCACGGGCAGCGCAGCCCTCGCGCCCGTCCCGGCTCCCGGCGGCAGCATCCCGGTGGCGGGTGCCGTGCCGGCGCCGGAGTCCACGGACGCCCCGGTCCCGAAGGACGCTTCCGGGCGCCTCGATCTGGCGATCGAGCATATGCGGGCGGGCCGGCAGGTCGCCGCGCGCGCCGTCCTCAAGCAGGCGATCGACGAGAACGCCGGCGCCCCCGAGATGGACGAGATCCGATACCGGTACGCCGAGACCTTCTTCAACACCGGCGACTTCAGCAAGGCCGTCACCGACTTCCAGTCGGTCATCACGAACCACCCGAAGTCGGACTGGGCGTGCTGGTCGTACTTCAGGCAGGGCGAGAGCCTCGAGAAGTGGGGGAAGGCTTCGCAGTCGAAGTCCTTCTACCAGGGCGCGACGGAGGGCTCGTGCTCGAAGTCCGCCGCGGCCAAGGAAGCCCGCAAGAAGCTCTGACCGACCGTGACACGAGGTCCGGGCTTGCAGATCGGACGGCACAGGTTAGACCGCCGTCAACGCAACTCCAGAACTCTCCGGGGGAGCGGTCCAGTGGACCGGTCCCCTTTTTGTTTGTGGCATCATGGAAAACCGAGTCCTCGAAGAGCAGATCCGCGAGATCATAGAGCCCACCGTCATGCGGCTCGGCTTCGATCTCGTCGCGGTCGAGATGGTCGGGGGCCAGGGCAAGCCCACCCTCCGCATCTCCATCGACCACCCGGGCGGCATCGGGGGGGACGAGTGCGCGCTCGTGTCGGAGCGGATCTCACCGGAGCTCGACGAGAAGGACCCGATCGACGGCGCGTACTACCTGGAGGTCTCGAGCCCCGGCATCGAGCGCCCGGTCCAGCGCGTCTCCGACTTCCAGCGGTTCGTCGGGTACCGGGTCCGAATGCGGAACGGCGCCGGCGCGCCCCGCCGGCGTTGCACCGGCATCATCCAGCAGGTCGCGGGCGAGCCGCCCGTCGTCACCGTGGTGGTCGACGGCCAGGAGATCGCGATCCCGTTCGACACGATCGACCGGGCCCACCTGGTCCTCACCCTCGAAGAATATCAGAAACTAGCGGAGGATCCCCGCCATGATGAGTGACCTCGACAAGCTCGTAGACACGATCCAGCGCGAGAAGAACATCCCGCGGGACGTCGTGATCGAGATCCTCGAAT
>CAMCWU010000255.1 GCA_945882675.1 Klebsiella pneumoniae
GCGGTCACGAACCCGGCCACGAGCGCCGGCAGGAGCACCACGGTCGCGCCCTGCGCCGCGTACTCCCACAGCGCGATGCCGCGGTCGTCCGTGCCGAACGGCGGGGCCGCCGCCGGCGAGAGGTACCGGGCGGACAGCACCGGCGTGGACACGAACTCCGGGGCTGCGAGCGCCAGGATCGCGAGCACCAGGAACATGGCCCCCGCGAGCCCGACCCACGGCCAGCGCCACCGCTTGTGATCGATCATGCCGGCACCACAGCAGGCGCACGCCGCACCCAGGTCGCGATGCCGATCTCGGCGAGGGCCTGCATGAGCAGGAGCGCACCGGACATGAGCCCGTACGCCCACGCGGCCGCGAGCACCACCCCGAAGTCCTGCATCAGTGTGCCCGACCACAGGAGCTCGCCGAGGCCCGGGACGCCGAGCACGACCTCCACCACCACGGTGCCGGAGATGATCGCGACGATCCGGGCCCGGAGCTGGCCGATCAGCGCCGGCAGCACGTTGGGCAAGGCGTTGCCGAGCATCGACTCGCCGCGGAGGATCGAGATCTGCGCGTAGCGCTGCTTGAACTCCTCGTCGAAGGTGCTGCGGGTGCCGACGATCGCGTCCGCGAGCGCCCCGTCCGCGACGCCGAGCACGAGCGCCGCGAACACCACCCGGAGCGTCCCCGGCAGCCCGTCGAACGAGAGCGCGCCGAAGTTGATCTGGACGATCGCCGCGAACCCGAGCGCGAAGATCACGGACGGCACGAGACCCACCACCTGCCAGAGCGGGTCGAGCCGCCGCGGGAGCACGCCCACGGTCGACAGCACCATCCCGAACAGGAGCGGGAGCACCGCGAGCGCCACCACCGCGAGGGTCGCCGGGAGCGACTCCAGCACGAGGTCGCCGACCGGGATCCCCTGGGCGACCCGCCACGAGTTGCCGAACTCGCCCTGGAGCGCGTTGCCCATCCAGGTCGAGTAGAAGCCGAAGGCGCCGCGGTCGAGCCCCCAGCGCGCCGCCAGCTCCGCGCCGCCCGTGCAGATGCCGGGCGGGCAGATGATGTTGGCGGGATCCCCCGGCAGGATCCACAGGGCGCCCGTGACCACCGCCGGCACTGCCAGCGGCAGCGCCACCGCAGCCAGCAGCCGCACCAGCGGTCGGATCCACCACACCAAGCGCGAACCCCCGATCTCCGATTCCTACAGCTTCCAGCCGTCGAACTCGGTGAAGTAGTAGTACGGGGTGATCGTGTTGTTCTTGACCTCGTTCCGCCAGGCGCTCTTGGTGTCGAGCTTCCAGAGGAAGATGTACGGCAGCTCGTTCGAGAGCGACGCGTGGAGGTCGTGGTAGGCGTCCTGCGCCTCCGTGTCCGTCTTCGCCGACTCGTAGCGGGTGAGGATCGCGTCCACGTCCGCCTGCGAGAAGTTGAAGATGTTCTTGTCGCCCTTCCCGCTCTTCCGGGTCTGGAGCATCGCGTTGACGTCTTCCACCACGCCGAACGACCACTTGCCGATCAGGACGTCGTAGGAGCCGGCGAGCTGGCCGGTGACGGCCTTGGCCGCCCAGTCATCCGAAGTGACCTTGCTCACTACCCGATCGAAGCCGCCCGCCTGCAGCTGGTTGCCGATCTGGTTGAGGAGATCCTTCGCTTCCGTGTCCAGCGGAGCGTTCATGCCGATCCGCAGGGTCACGGGCTGACCGCCGATGAGCCAGCGGCCCGCGGAGTTGCTGGCGCCCGCGGCCGTCATCAGCTCGGTCGCCTTGGCCTTGTCCGAGCGGTCGTTGATCTTGACCGAGCGGTTGTAGTACGGCGAGGACTGGACGAACGGACCCGAGATGAACTCGCACGGCGGGTTCGGGTCGTTGGGATCCACGCCGATGGTCAGCTCGCGGAGCTGGCTGCGATCGATCGTGTAGTTCAGCGCCTGTCGGACCTTCACGTTCTTGAGGAACGGGGAGGCCGTGTTGAGCGCCATGAACCACCACGACCGGAGATCGTAGGACTTCAGCGCGACGTCGTCCTTGGCGGCGACGTCCGGCCGGAGCGCGGGCGCGACCGAGATGACGCCGTGTACGCCAGCGTTGGTCAGCGTCCGGACCTGCACGAAGGGATCGCCGCCCTCTGCCAGGCTCGCCCCGCCGATCGCCGGCGCATGGTGCGGGTTCTGGAAGGCGGTGAACTTGACCTCACGGCGGCCCTTGGTGGCCGACATGGGACCCGTGCCCACCGGGTGCGACGAGAAGTCGAGGTCCGGCGTCACGATCGTGCTCCCGTTGAACGGGTGCGCGGGCAGGACGGGGAACGCGATGCGCTCGGTCGGGTTGTGATAGCTCTTCACGAAGGTGATGACGGCTGCCATCTCCTTCGGGAGGGACTCGCACGACGCGATGGTCTCACGGTACTCGCGCGCGATCTGCGACGGCGTGCTCGTGTTGAGCATGGCGTTGATCGTGAAGCAGACGTCGTCCGGGCCGAAGTCCTTGCCGTCGTGCCACTTCACGCCGGGCTTCAGGTAGATCTTGAGCTTCTTCCCGGCCTCGAGCGACTCGTACTTGGTGACGAGGCGACTCTTGAGCTCGTTCGTGATGGCCGACCGGTAGAACAGCCGGTCGAACACGAGCTCCTGGCTCCGCCGGTCCACCATGGAGTTGGAGAACAGGGGGTTGAGCGTCGTGGGCAGTGACTCCTCGTAATACGAGATCGTCCCCGCCCCGAGCAGGGCCGTACTGGCGACCCCGAGCGCGACCAGGAACGGTCTCGAACGGCGAGCCACCGAAGTAATCAGGCGTCCGTTGGCGGACGTATCAGGCATGTCGTCCCTCTCCCCTACATTCCGGCGGTCTCGCCTGGTCGCTCGCGGCTCACTCGGAGTGCCAGCACGTCGAGACCATACCGCGCGACCTCCAGAGCGGGGAAGCGGGACAGGTGCGCGTGCAGGATCTCCTGGGCGCGCATGGGGTAGCGGTTTCCCGCGTCCCACGCCGCGAGTGCCATGAGGCCCGACGGGTTTGCAGTTTCCTTTGTGGAGCGCTCCATCGCGGCGATCCGGAGGCGCCCCGCGGTCTCGCGGTCTCCTTCGGCGTCGGCCACGAGCGCCAGATTTCGAGTCGCGCCGACGGTCGCGATGTCGGCGAAGGTCCGGTGCCAGTTCATGGCGCCCCCGGCGCGCGTCGCGCCGCCCGCCACGATGGCGTCCCGCAGCGCGCCGATCTGGTCGGCGGCGACGAGCGGATCGATCTTGCCGGACGGGCCACGGGAGCGGATCGCGAGCTCCGCCAGGAGGCTGCGATCGCGCCACTCCTCCACGGCAGGGAGGCCCTTGGCGCGCAGGTCCGCGAGGAACGAGGCGTCGTCGGGGACGAGGAGCTCGCTCGCGAACATGAGCTCCATCGGCGCGGGCGACGGGGCGTCCATGGGCTCGGCCGGCAGGCGGTACGGCGCGACGTACGCGTGGAGCGCCGCGGCGTGGTCAGGCGCGGCGGCGACGGCCGCGGCCTCGTGCCAGAGCGCCAGGGCGACCAGCGCGCCGGGATCGCCCATCTCCCGCACGGCGGTGCCCCCGACCTCCGGCAGGCGGTAGTGCGGGAGCTCGCCGACCTCGGGCCAGGCGCCCGCGGCGGGGGCCTCCAGCGCGCCCGGCAGGGCCGAGAGGTCCGGGGGCCACGCCGGGGTGTCCCCGGACGCGAGCCAGGTCTTCCACGGGCCGTGCCAGGCCTGCGTGGGGTCGTCCACGCCGTCGAGCTTGGCGCTCCACTGGCGAGCCTCTGCCCACTTGCCGTTGAGCGCATACGCCACGGTCAGCAGGTGCGCCACGCCGACGGGGTCCGTGGGCTCGGGGGTGGTCGCGAACGTCTCGATGAGGCTGTTCCCTTCCAGCAGGGCGGCCTGCCGGAACAGGGCAGCGGCCTCGATGTGGCCGCGCGCCAGCGGGAGCCCGCCCGCGGCCGCCTGCGCCTTCACGCTGGCCGCGAGGTCGTGCCGGTTCGCGAGCTGGGTCCAGCCCTCGCCCGAGACGGCGGCGAGATCGGCTTCCTTCGCGTACTGGAGCGGCCACGCAGCGGCCAGCCGCTCCTCTGGGAACGGGGCGATGGCGGGCGCGGCCACTTGCACGTCACCCGTGGGGGTGCCGGCGCCGCAGCCCATCAGCCAGGCGAGCAGGAGCCCGCCCATCCAGGCACCCGTCATCAGCCGCCCTCACAGTAGTCGGCGGTGCCGGCGGCGGACATGCAGAGCTGCTGGGCTGGGACCTTGTCCTTGCCGGACGCCTTGGCGTACTCGTACCACTCGCGCGCGAACGTCTTGGTCTGGTTCCGGGCGTCCTCGACCTTCTTCTGCAGGACGTCCGTCGGCTCGGCCGTATAGGCGGCCTCCGCGGCGCTCCACATGGACTGGGCCGCGACCGCCTTGAGCTTGTAGAGCGAGTAGACCTTCTGGACGTACTCGTCGCCGCTCCACACCGTGCGGTTCTCGAGCGCGACGTCCGACCAGCGGATGACGCCCGGGGCGCGCCCGGGGCCGCCAGCAGCGAGGCGCTGGGCGTACTTCAGGCAGAGCGCCGGGTCCGACTGGTCGATCTCCTCCAGATGGTACTTGGCGAGCTTCTCCCAGCCCTTCTTGTCGCCCTTGGCCCAGGCGTCCGCCATGAGGACGCGGCTGCCACGGTCCTTGTCCGTCTGCTTCGCGTCCGTCGTGAGGCGGCCCTCGAGGCAGCCGATCTGGCCGGCGGACAGCTTGCCGAGCATCGCGGAAGTCTCGAGGTTCACGAAGTCCGAACAGTCGGCAGGGGCGACCATCGCGGCGTCCGTGACGGCGTCGTTGCCCTCCGGCGGCGTGCCGGCGGCCTTGGCCTTGGCCTCGGCCTCCGCCTTGGCCTTCGCGTCGGCTTCCGCCTTGGCCTTGGCGTTCGCTTCAGCCTCCAGCTTCGCTTCGGCGTCCGCCTTGACCTTTGCGGCGGCGGCGGCGTCGGCGGCCTTCTTCGCTTCGGCCTCCGCCTGCTTGCGAGCGGTCTCCTCCGCGGTGCGCTTCGCGGCTTCTTCCTGGGCGCGCTTCGCGGCTTCCGCCTTGGCCTTCTGGTCGGCCTCCAGCCGGGCCTGCTCAGCGGCCTTGGCGGCGGCGGCCTCCTGCGACTTCTTGGCGGCGGCCTCCGCGGCGCGCGCGGCGGCTTCGAGCTTCGCCTTCTCGGCGGCGCTGGCGGACGCGGCAGCGGCCTGCGCCTTCTTCGCGGCCTCCGCCTCTGCCTTCATCTTCGCGTCAGCGGCCGCGGCCTCCTTCTGGGCGCGCTTCGCTTCTTCGTCCGCGGCCTTGCGCTCCGTGGCCATCCGGGCGGCCTCGGCGTCGGCTTCCTTCTTGGCGCGCGAGGCCTCCTCCGACTGGCGGAC
>CAMCWU010000256.1 GCA_945882675.1 Klebsiella pneumoniae
GCCGGCCGCTCGGCCGCGCGGTCGAGCGGCCTGCGCGTGAGCCTCGCGGGGGGTGCCGCGGTCGTGGAGCCGGTCGACGTGGCGCTCCCGACGGACACGCTCCATGGCGTTGCCGGAAGCACCTCGTGGTCCCGCCTGCTGCCGGGGACCTGGCGGGTCCGTGCATGCGCGGACGGTGGGTGCAGCTCCGAGCCGATCACGCTCGCGGCCGGGGAGATCCTCGATTGCTCGCCGCGGCTCGGGGGGCCGGTTGGCACGCTCGAGGGCCGGGTGGTGGACGCGCACGGGTACGGCCTGCCGGGCGTCTCGGTGTACTCGCGGTGCCTCGGCGGACCGGCTCCGCCATACCGCAGGGAGGAGGAGCACGAGCGCGCGCGGTGTCGGACGACGAGCGGCCTGGATGGCGTCTTCCGGCTCGACGGGCTCGAGCCCGGGTCGCATCAGGTGGCGCTCTTCGTGGATCGCGCAAGTGTCCTGCGTGGATCGGCGACGTTCCAGCTCGATGTCGCGCCGGGGGAGCAGGCGGTGGGTCCCCGGCGGATGGAGCTGACGACGGTGCGCCCCGTGCCGTGAGCACGCTGAGCCGGGGGGCAAGTCCCGCGGAGCGGGGGATGGTGGACCATCGGGGCGTCGGCGGGACTCCAGGGAGCGCGGGAGCGCGGCTTGCCTTGGGTCCGCGCGCTCCCTTCGGCCCGCTGCGGGCCGAGGATCCGTGCTCAGTCGTCGCAGAGGCTCGCCCGTTCCGGGCTTCACCCTGCTCCTTGTGGCACGGAGCGCGGGAGCGCGCGGACCGGCGCCCGGCCAGCCAGGGCTGGGGGCAGCCCCCCACAAAACGAGGCGCTGCGACGGGACCGCGCGTGGGAACCGGGTTATGTGGCCGTGAGAGGTCATGTGCTCTGGCTCTGGTGGCTCGCTTGCGCGGACGTGGACCCCGTGGCCGTGGCGCCGCCGGGGCGTGCGGACATGCCCGACGCGGTGGATCGGACGGGACCGGGCGTCGTCGGCGGGGTCTCGCGGGTGGGGGGCGTGGCGGTGTGGGCGGAGCGGCCGGTAGGGCGGCTGTCCACGGTGGTGGTGGTGGACCGCGGGGATGGGGCGCGGGTCCTGGTGGACGACGGTGGGATGCCGGATCGACCAGCGCTCTCGGCGGACGGACGGCGGGTGGCGTATGTGTCGGCGGTGACCGGCCTCGCGTCGCTCTGGGTGGTGGGCGTGGACGGTGCCGGCCCGCGGCAGCTCACAAACGCTGGGATCGAGCGTGACAAGTCGCTGGGGCGACCGGACGGTTGGGTTCCGCCGCCCATGGACCGGTCGCTCGCCTGGGAGGGTGACGCGCTGACTTGGACGGCACCGGATGGCGCCCACCGGTTGGAGACGAGGTGATCGCGGCAATCGCCTGGATCGCGGTTGCGCTCGCGCAGGACCCCTCGGTGGCGCCGGTGGACTTCGCGTTCCCATCATCGCAGGCGGACTACCTCGAGTTCCGGCCGACGGCGTACCGAGACCACGGAGACGATGGGTACCTGGTCGACTGGGACTGCGCGTCGCGGACTTACCTGCGACACCTGGGCTCGGACTTCGGGGCCGGCGGATTCCCGGGGATGGAAGAGGGTCGTGACGTGACGGCGGCGTCCGGCGGCGTCGTGGTCCTGACGAACGACGGCGAGTTCGACCTGTGCACCACGCTCGATTGCGAGGGCGGGGGCGGGTTCGGCAACTTCGTGGTGCTCGAGCACCCGGACGGCCGGATCACGACGTACGCCCACCTGAAGCAGTGGTCGCTCGCCGTCTCGATCGGGGACGAGGTCGCGTGCGGACAGCTCCTCGGGCTGATGGGGAGCTCGGGGTACTCGACCGGGCCGCACGTGCACTTCCAGGTGGAGCCGTGGGGAGAGGACCCGTTTGTCGGCGATTGCAGTCCGGATCCGGGCACCTGGCTCGAGCAGGGGGCGTACGGCGAGCTGCCGGGGGTGCGCTGTCCAGACGCGCCGCCGTGTGCGCCAGTGGCGGAGCTCGGCTGCGGGGACGTGGTGGTGGCGCGGAATGATGGTCCGGGCTCCACGAACCACGCCTGGCAATATGAACCGTATGAGTTCGTGTACCCGGGGCCGGAGCTCGCGTGGACGCTCAGGGCGGACGGAGGTGCGGTGACCGTCCGGATGACCGGGCTGACCGATGATCTCGACCTGTTCGCGCTCGAGTCGGACGCCTGCGACGGGTCGGGCGTCGCGGCCGCGTCGACGGATCCGGACGCTTCGGACGAGGAGATCACGCTGGCGGCCACCCCCGGGAGTGCGTGGACGCTAGTGGCGGACGGCTGGAGCGGCGCGGCGAGCGATCTGACGCTGACGGTCACCTGCGAGGGGCCGGTGGGGTCGCCGGGCGCTCCGGTTTCGACGGAAGTGATGGAGGAGGCAGAGGATCCGCGTCGCCATCCCCCTGCCGAGGGCGGTGGGTGTAACATCGCACGGGGGCCGCCGGGTGGCGCGCTCGTCGCCCTGCTCCTGCTCGGGAGGCGCCGCAGATGCTCGTGATCCTGGCGCTCGCCGCGTGCCGCCCCACCGAGACGCGGATCGAGATCCGGGACGACGCGCTCTTCGTTGATGGCGACCGGCTGGGATCGGTCGCGAACATCGACCGCCGGCCGCTCGACGGCGATCTCCCGGCGCTCGCGGACGCCCTGGGCGGCCTGGCGCTCCTCCCCACGGTGATCGAGGTGCCCGGCGACAGCGCCTGGTACCGCGCGCGCACGCTGGCGCAGACGGCTACCGGATCGGGCAGGTCGGAGCTTTACTTCGCGCGGGGGGGCGACCGGTATGGGCCTACCCGCGCCGCGATCGGGCGGTGGGAGCCCCGCTGTGCCGCGCCGTTCGTGGTGACGGGCGCGGCGCCGGTCGTGCGCCTGGACCTGCAGCACGGGCCGGACGGCGACTGGATCCTGGCGTCCGCCCGGTTCATGCCGACGGTGGATGGCCGGCCGCTGGACACGCCGGAGGCCTGCTGGACCGGCCCGCCGTGCGCGGAGATGTTCCCGGACGGTCCGCTGCGCGCGGTGTGTGACGCGGGCGGGATCGACGGTGCGCCGGAGCGGGTGACGCTGGGCGGGGTGGTGGGATGCGCAGCGCCCATCGCGAAGCCCGGAGCAGGCGGGGAGTGGGCGGACGAGCTCGCGAACACGCTGACCTCCTGGGGGTTGCCGGCGAGAACGGAGATCACCCTGTCCCCCGAGCCCACCGTGCCGTACGGCCGCGTTGCGGACGTCCTCGGCGCGGTGGCCGCGGCGCGCCTGCCGTTCCCCATCCTGCCGGAGGGGATGATCCAGGGAAACGATGGGCCGCCCGCCTGCGACGCGATGGTGCGAGACGCCGCCGGGCTCGCTGCCGCCACCGCGAGATGGTACGGGGCAAACGCCGCGAAAGAGTGAACCTCCTCGCCGGGCGCGCGCGCCTCTGGTAGGCTCTCGTCGAGGAGCCGTGCATGAACTACCGCGCAGCCGCCCGCGCCTGGCACGACGAAGATCCGGACCCCGCCACGCGCGCGCTCCTCGCGACCGCGCTCGCGGACGGGGACGACGCGCGGCTCGACGAGTGGTTCGGCAGCCGCCTCGAGTTCGGCACGGCCGGGATGCGCGGGCCGATCGGCCCCGGCCCGAACCGGATGAACCGCGCGCTCGTACGCCGCGTCACGGCCGGCCTCGCCGCGGCGATCGCGGAGACCGGCCACGACGGCCCGGTCATCGTCGGGTTCGACGGCCGGCGGGGCTCGCGCGAGTTCGCAGCGGACACCGTAGCGGTCCTCCTCGGCGCGGGACGCCGCGTCCTCGCGTACGACGACGTGGTCCCGACGCCGGAGCTCGCCCACGCAGTGCTCGCGCTCGGCGCCGCAGCGGGCGTGATGGTGACGGCCAGCCACAACCCGCCGGAGGACAACGGGTACAAGGTCTACGCGAGCAACGGCGCGCAGATCGTCCCCCCGCTGGACGCGGCGATCGCGGAGGCGATCGAGCGGGTCGGCCCCCTGTCCCAGGTCCGGCTCGGCGACCCGGACGCGGCCGAGCCCGTCCCGACCGACATCCGCCGGCGGTACGTGGAAGCGGTCCTCGCGCTGCGCGTGCACCCGGAAGGGAGCCCGATCCCGACCGTGTACACCGCCATGCACGGCGTTGGCTCCGAGCTCCTGGGCGTAGTGTTCGCGGCGGCCGGCCGCGAGCGGATCCCGGTCCCCGAGCAGGCGCTCCCCGACGCGGACTTCCCCACCGTGAGGTTCCCGAACCCGGAGGAGCCCGGCGCGCTCGACCGAGCGCTGGCGGTGGCGCGGGCCCGTGGTGCGAAGCTGATCATCGCGAACGATCCGGACGCCGACCGCCTCGCTGTCGCGCTGCCGGACGGCGCGGGCTGGCGCCAGCTCACGGGCAACCAGGTCGGGTGCTTGCTGGCCGAGGATCTGCTGGCGCACGGGCCGCGCCTGGACCGGCGGATGGTCGCGACCACCATCGTGTCGTCGCGCATGCTGCGCCGCATCGCCGCCGCGCACGGAGCGGACTACGCGGAGACGCTCACGGGGTTCAAGTGGATCGCGAACGCCGCCATCCCGTACGACGCCGCGGGCGGGCGGTTCGTCCTGGGATACGAAGAGGCGCTCGGCTACTCGGCCGGGCCAGTGGTGCGCGACAAGGACGGGATCTCCGCCGCGTTGCTGCTGGTGGATCTGGCGTCGTGGCTGGCGATCTCGGGCCGGACTCTCCTCGACGCGTGGGCGGACTTGTGCCGCCAGCACGGCCTGCACCACGCCGGCCAGCGCAGCCTCGCGTTCGGCGGAGTAGAGGGAAAGGCGAAGATGCAAGCCATCACTGCGGCGCTGCGGTCCGACCCGCCGCGCGAGATCGGGGGCCTGGCCGTCCAGCGGCTCCGCGATCTCACGAAGGGCACCGCACGGGACCTGCGGACCGGCGTGGAGTCCCCGATCGAGCTGCCGGTGAGCGACGTCCTCGGCTTCGATCTCGCCGACGGCAGCACCGTGCTCGTGCGGCCGAGCGGCACGGAGCCCAAGATCAAGCTGTACTTCGAGGTCCGGGAGCCCATGGGCGCGGACGACGCGCTCGCGGACGTGGAGGCGCGCGCGGCCGTGCGGATCGAGCGGCTCGCGGCGGACCTCCTCGCCCGCGTGGACCCGCGGACCTGAAACGCGGATCGTGCTAGACTCGACTCCTGCTAGAATGGGGAAGGGGGGGCCGGGTGGCACGACTGACAGCGGGCGAGCCGCGCCAGGCGGTCGACGCGCGGCGCTACCGCATCACGCATATCCTGGGAAAAGGCGGCTTCGGCATCGTCTACCGGGCGCAGCTGGAAGGCGGAGAGGG
>CAMCWU010000257.1 GCA_945882675.1 Klebsiella pneumoniae
GCCGGGCGGCACGGGCGGGTCGGGCGGCTTCGGCGGCGGGACCGGCGGCTCCGGGAACTAGCAGTCCGCTGTCGCGGGCGCGCGGACCGGCGCCTCGGCATGATGCGCCTGCTCGAACCTACAAAGCGATGCAGATGTTCTTGTCGTGCGTGTAGAACTCTAGCGAGTGTCGGCCTCCCTCGCGGCCGATCCCGCTGTCCTTCACGCCGCCGAACGGCACGCGTAGATCGCGCCGCAGCCAGGTGTTGACCCACACCATCCCGCAGTCGAGCGCGGCCGAAACCCGGTGCGCACGCTGGAGATCGCGGGTCCAGACGGTGGCGGAGAGCCCGTACCGCACGGAGTTCGCGACCGCGACGGCCTCCTCCGCGGTGTCGAAGGGGTGGATCGTGACGACGGGCCCGAAGATCTCCTCGGTGGCGACGCGGCAGGTCGGCGCGAGGCCCGTGATCACCGTGGGGCGGTAGAACGCGCCGCCGGACAGGTGGCCGGGGAGCTCGGGGCGTGACCCGCCCGTGGCGATCGTGCCGCCCTCCGACCGGGCGATGTCCACGTAGGATTCTACCTTGTCGCGGTGCGCGAGGGAGATGAGCGCGCCGAGCTCCGTCGCCGGATCGCTCGGATCGCCCAGGCGCAGCGCCTCCACCCGCTTCACGAACGCGGCGACGAACCGGTCGTGGATCGAGCGCTCGACCAGGATCCGGCTGCCGCACAGGCACACCTGGCCCTGGTTCGTGAACGAAGCGCGCACGGTCTCGCGGATCGTGTGGTCGAAGTCGCAGTCCGCGAAGACCACGGACGCGTTCTTCCCGCCGAGCTCGAGCGAGAGCTTCTTGAAGCTCGCAGCCGCCGTGGCGCCGACGCGCGCGCCGGTCGCGGTGCCGCCCGTGAAGCTGATCGCGGCGACGTCCCTGTGGTCAACGAGCGCCTGGCCCGCCGACGGCCCCGTGCCGTGCACGAGGTTGAAAACGCCAGGAGGGGCGCCGGCTTCCGTCACGATCTCGCCGAGCGCAGCGGCCGTGAGCGGCGTGAGCTCGCTCGGCTTAGCGACGATCACGTTTCCGCACGCGAGCGCAGGCGCCGTCTTCCATGAGAGCAGGTACAACGGAAGATTCCACGGGGTGATCAGCCCCACGACCCCGAGCGGACGGCGGATCGTGTAGTTGATGGCGTTGGCCATCTCGTGGCAGCCGGTCTCGTCGTGCCGGACGGCGCCCGCGAAGAAGCGGAAGTTGGCCACCGCCCGGGGGATGTCCATGTTGCGCGCGGTGGTGAGCGGCTTGCCCGTGTCCTCAGACTCGAGGGCGGCGAGCTCGTCCATCCGCGCTTCGATCCGGTCGGCGATCCGGTCGCACAGGTCCGCGCGGTCCTGGGTGGTCCAGCCTGCCCACGGTCCGGCCATGGCGGTGCGGGCGGCGGTCACGGCGTCGTTCACGTCGTCGGCGTCGGAGGCGGGGATCGTGGCGATGGTGTGGCCGGTCGCAGGCGACAGATCCTCCAGGGTGGCGCCGCTCCGGGCGGGCCGGTGCTCGCCGCCGACCAGATTTGCCACGATCTTCATGCGCGCTCCCGCAGCAGGCTCTCGACGCGGGGCGCGACCTCCCGGTGGAAGGCGGCCATATTCGCGATGACCCGCTCGCTGTCGTGGTTGAAGAAGTCGAACCAGAGCATCAGCCGGTCGTCGGGGTGGAAGCGCTCCACCATCTGCCGGGCGATGTCGTCCGCGTTGCCGATCAGCGCATTGTCCGCTGCGTTCGTGACCTTCTTGGGGTCGAGCGTGCCCTCGAGCGCCTTCCAGTACGCGCCGAGCGCCTCCTGTGCCTCCTGGTGGGCCGCGGCCCGGCGGGACTCCGGCGTGAGGCCCGGCTGCTCGTTGAGGAACACGAACACGGTGCGCGGCATGTACGCCCGCTTCCACGGACCGCCGCTCGGGTTGTAGGTCCGCGTCATCCGTTCGTGCGTGGCTTCGATGATGGCGGGCGCCGTGATGGACAGGTTGAACACCTGTACCGGCATCCACCGGTTCACGTGGTCCTGGGTCGCGGGGTCGTGGGAGCCGATCACGAGCTGCAGAAGGTCACGGCGAAACTCGGAAGGGACGAGCTTGACGTACTCGAACCGGAACCGGCGCGCGACCTCCCACACGTCGCCACAGCCGGCGGCGCCCCGGACCTTCTCCCAGTCGGCGTCCGTGCGGAAGGCCTTCCGATCGAGGATCGGAGCGGACACGTCGTCGGACGACAGGGTCTCGCCGGCGAGCAGGCGCACGAAGATCTCGGCGGCCTCCGAGAACACCGCGCCCTTGAGCGCGGGCCAGGCGAGCTTCTCGGCTTCGTCCCGCGGCGCGACCCCGTACGCGCGGTTCATGAAGTCGAAGCGCCCGCCCGCGAACCCGACGTGGATCCGCCGGTGCTCCTGCGGATCGAGCCCGTGGTACCCGAGGAAGCTCGCGAGGCGCTCTGCCGCCGCGACCGGTCCGCCGTTGCATAGGATGTTCATGATCGCGGAGCCGCACTCGATCCGGCGGGTCTGCTGGTACACGCGGGTCGCGAGCTGGACGAAGTCGACGTTCAAGCCGACTTCTCCCTCCCAGTGCGGGATGACGGGATCCGCGTTCCGCTTCTGGACCTCGCTCGAGAGGTGGCTCTCGGCGAACCAGGCCGTGTGGAACCCGAGCTCGTCGGCCGCGCGCACCTGATCGAAGAAGTTCCGGAACATCGTGGCTTCCGAGGGGAGCACGCCGTTCACTGGGGTCTGGCTGATCGAGAAGAAGATGTCGTACTGCATCAGAGGCTCCGCAGCCTGCCGCCGTCCACCGGGAGGGACACTCCCCGCACATAGCTCGCGGCGGGAGACGCGAGGAACGCGATGACGGCGCCGAGCTCTTCCGGGCGGGCGAGGCGGCCTTCCGGGATCTGGCCGACCCACTCTGCGCGCACGGCGTCCGCGGTGCGACCGGAGCGCTGGGCGCCGGCCGCGGCCAGCTCCGACAGGCGCTCGGTGTCCGTGTAGCCGGGGAGCACGTTGTTGATCGTGACGCCCGGCGGGAGCTCGCGGGAGAGCGTCTTGCTCCACGACGCGTGGGCGGCGCGGATCAGGTTGCTCACGCCGAGGTTGTCGATCGGCTCGCGCACCGACGTGGAGAGCACGTTGACGATCCGGCCGTAGCCGGCGTCCCGCATGCCGGGGAGGAGCGCGCGGACGAGCGCCTGCGCCGCGAGGATGTGCCGGTTGAACGCGGAGAGGATAGCGTCGTCCGTGGCCTGGAGCAGCGGGCCGGACGCCGGGCCGCCCGTGTTGTTCACGAGGAGGTGGATGGCGCCCCAGTCGGCCGCCAATGCCGTGACCCGCTCCACCAGGGTCGCGCGGTCGTCCAGGTCGGCCACGAGGATCCGCACGTCCCCGCCCAGCGCCCGCAGCTCCTCCGCGACGATCCGGAGGCGATCCGGATCCCGAGCGAGGATCGCCACGCCCGCGCCGCGCTCCGCCAGCGCCCGCGCCGTCGCGCGCCCGATCCCCTTGCTCGCGCCACACACGAGCGCGCGCCGCCCTTCCAGCTCGGCCAAGGAGGCCCCCCGCGACCGTCGGGCCGCAATCCCGGAACGGGACGGTGCTCCCTTATCGCGCCGGGGCGGTCGCGTTAGGGGCGACGCGGGAGGTTCGATGCACCCGGATCTGCGACGGCTCGCCGGCCTGCAGCGCGAGGAGTACCGCGAGGCGCGGCGGCACGACGCTCCGGAGTTCACCTGGCTCCTCGAGCGGGCCGTGTCACCAGAGGACATCCGCCGGGCGCTCCTCAAGGAGAACCCGGTCCTCACGGCGCGCCGGGCGCTACCGTCGGACACGGTCCAGCGGGCCCGTGACGAGCTGGCGGCCGGCACCGCACTCAACGCGAGCGCGCTGGATCTCGCGTTCCGGCGTCTCTATCCGTCGCTGGACGTCGGGGTCTACTGCGCGAGCCACGCGATGGGCAAGCCGTCCGTCGCGCTGCTCCCCGCGATAGAGGAGCACCTCGGCCAGCTCCGGATGTGGGGCGCGAACGCCTGGACAGAAGGGTGGATCGACGCGATGGAGCGGTTTCGCGTCCGCGTCGCCGAGATCGTGGGGGGCGACCTCATCCGCGGAGACGTGGTGCGGTACGCGAACGTGTCCGACGGGCTGTCCGCGATCCTGAACGGGGGCCTGCGGGGGCGGCTCGTCACGACGGAGGACCACTTCACGAGCGTGGCGTATATCCACGATCACTGGGCGGAGCGGACCAGCAGCGAGGTCGTGATCGTCGGGGAGGAGCGGGACCGGTCGTCGCCGCTGGTAGCGCTGGTCGACGCGCTGTCGCCGGACACGGAGGTCGTGAGCGTCGCGACGGCGTGCTGGCGCACTGGCGTGTTGCTGGACGTCTATGCGCTTTCGGAGGCGATCATGGACATCTGTCCGGACGCCTGCCTGCTGCTGGACGCGTATCAGACGCTCGGGACCGTGCCGCTGACGGTCGGGCGCCTGCCGCTCCGGACGGCGGTCCTCGGCGGCGGCGTGAAGCAGCTCCGCGCCGGCCCCGGCGTCGGGTTCGCGTGGATCACGTTCCCGCTGCTCGAGGAGCTCGAGCCCGACCGCACGGGCTGGTGGGCGCACGTGGAGCCGCTCGCGTTCGCGCCGCCGCCCATGGTCGCCCGGGACGACGGCGCGAAGCTCAACACCGGCCTGCCGGACCCCACGGGGATGGTGGCGCTCCTGTGCGAGCTCGACGTGCTCGCGAGCTCCGGTGCGGGGTCGGTGACGCAGGCGGTCAAGCGCGCGCGCCAGCTCACGGGCCAGCAGGTCGCGGAGGCCGTGTCGCTCGCGAAGGCGCACGGGCTCCGCGTGGTCGGCAACGTGGGAGCGGACGAGCGCGCGGCGTTCTTCGCGATCGAGATCCCGGACGGGCAGGCGGTCGCGGACCTCGCGGCGGACGGCGTGGTGATGGACTTCCGGGCGGACGTCCCTGGCGGGCGCGAAGGCGTCTGCCGGCTCTCGGCGAACCCGGCGTCCTTCGGGTACGAGCTGCAGTACGCGGTCGAGTGCCTCGCGGAGCGCGTCGGGCCCCGGCGATAGCTTGACATGCCCCGCAAGCCGGATACATGCGCTGGGCTGGACAGCGCGTGAGCGGCGTTCGGCAGTCACGAGATCGTGCGCGGTTAGCTCAGATGGATAGAGCGATGGCCTCCGAAGCCATAGGCCACAGGTTCGAATCCTGTACCGCGCACCATCCCGTCCTCCCGGACGTACCACGGGATCGGACGGCTTCGGGACCCAGGCTCCCACGGTTCGTGTTAACGTCTGG
>CAMCWU010000258.1 GCA_945882675.1 Klebsiella pneumoniae
CCGTCCCGCATCAGCTCCAGCCGCACCGGGCGCCCGCCCGCCAGCAGCTCCTTCACGTCCGCCGGGGCCTGCACCGGGGTGCCATCCACGACGCGGACCAGGTCCCCCACGCGAACCCCGGCCTTCTCCGCCCGGGAACGCGGACGCACGGCCACCACCTCCCCGCCCGAGCCCGGGTGCGGGCGCAGGGTCATGCCGCCGGCGACGACCGGCTGCTCCGCCCAGTCCGCGAGCGCGACGTCCAGCACGGCCGGCGTGCCGTCCCGCAGCAGGCGCACCGATGCCGTCTGCCCGCCGATCATCGCGTCCAGGCGGGCCTGCAGCTCCTCTGGCGTGCGGACGTCCTCCCCGCCGAGGCCGAGGACCACGTCCCCGGGTCGGATCCCGGCCTCGTCCGCGGGGCCGCTCGGCGCGACGGACTGCACGACCAGCGCGCCGCCATCGAGGCCCGTCGAGATCCCGAGGAACGCCCGGCTGATGTGCTGGCCCGCCCGCAGCATGGGCAGCGTGGCGACGAGCGACTCGATCGGCACCGCGAACGCGATGGCCTGGCCGTGGCCGTGCGTGCCCGAGAGGACGGCCGCCACCGACCCGTCCGACGCGAACACCGGACCGCCCGAGTTCCCGGGGTTCAACGGGATCGAGAGCTGGAGGAACTCCACGCGCGGCCCGTCCACGGCCTCCGCGAGGCGCCGCGCCCGCTGGCCGATCACGCCGACCGAGAGCGTGTGGCCGAGGCCGTACGGGTTGCCGATCGAGAGCACCGTATCGCCCACGCGCAGCACGTCCGAGCGGCCGAGCCGCGCCGGGGGGAGCGCGCCGCCGTCCACCCTCAGGAGCGCGAGGTCCGTCCGCGCATCCGTGCCGACCACGCGCGCTTCCAGCCGCCTGCCGGTGACGTCCCGGACCGCGAGCGAGCCCGCGCCGAGCACCAGGTGGCGGGCGGTGACGACCTCGTCCGGGGCGACCGCGAAGCCGGTGCCCACGCGCCCCTCCGCGCCGTCCACGCCGACGTTGACCACGGAGGGCGCCAGCGCGTCGAACGCGTCGCCGTAGCTCGGCCAGCCGGCGTCCTGGGCCTCGCGGGGCCACACGACGGTGAGGCCGACGCCCGCGGCGACCCCGAGCGCGCCCGCCACGCTCACCGCGATCCAGCGCCGCCCGCCAATCACTCGTCGCGCCCCCGGGATGAGATAACCATAATGGGTGGAGGGAGCCGCCCGTGGAACTGCCGGCGCCGTTCGGCAAGTACGAGCTCCTCGAGCGCATCGCGACCGGCGGCATGGCGGAGGTGTACCTCGCCCGCAGCTTCGGCGTGGCGGGGTTCGAGAAGCGGCTCGTCATCAAGCGGATCCGGCCAGAGCTGGCGGAGGACCCCCGGTTCCGGGAGATGTTCGTCCACGAGGCGAAGATCGCCGTCAGCCTGAACCACCCGAACGTCGTGCAGGTCTACGAGCTCGATCGCGTCGGGACCGACCTGTACATGGCCATGGAGCACCTGCACGGCCGCGATCTCACACGGACGAACCGGGTGCTTCGCGGGCTGGGCCGCGCGCTGCCAGCGCCCGTGGCCGCCGCGATCCTGGCGGAGGTGTGTCGCGGCCTCGCGTACGCCCACACGCGCACGGACGCGAGCGGGGCGCTCCTTGGCCTCGTCCACCAGGACGTGTCTCCCCACAATATCCTGGTCACGTTCGCGGGAGAGGTCAAGATCGTCGACTTCGGCATCGCGCGGCTGATGAACGGCAGCGAGCCCACGGACGGCGCCGCGCACCCCGGCGGGAAGTACGCGTACATGTCGCCGGAGCAGGCGCGCGGGGCCGTGATCGACCACCGGTCGGATCTGTTCTCGGCGGGTATCGTCCTGTGGGAGCTCCTGGTCGGACGCCGGCTCTTCCAGGATCCGGACCCCAGCGAGAAGCTCCGGCGCGTGGTGGCGGCGGAGATCCCCACGCCCGCGACCCTCGGCGTGGACGTGGACGCCGGCCTGCAGGCGATCCTCGACCGCGCGCTGCAACAGGACCGGGACCAGCGCTACGCGAGCGCCGCGTTGTTCGAGGAGGATCTGCGCGCCTGGCTGTTCGAGAGCCGCGCGCGCATCGATCGCGCGGACATCGCGGCCGTGATGGCGGACGCGTTCCCGGGCATCGCGGAGCGGCCGGCGGATGGGCCGGAGCTGCGAAACCTGGTGGCGGACCTGGACCGGCTGGCGGCGCTGGACGGCGGGGACACCACGCTGCCGCCCCCAGAGCCCACGGATACGCCCCAGCCGGCGCCGGCGAGCGAGCGCAAGCCCGTCGTCGTCGTCATGATCGACGTGGACGGTCTCACGGAGCAGTCGGGCCGCCTCGACCCGGAGCAGCTGTTCTACCGGCACTACGAATTATTGCGGTGGATGCGGCGGATCGTGGACCGATATGGCGGGATCGTCCAGCGCGTGGTGGACGACCACATCACGCTGCTGTTCGGCCTGCCGCGCACGGGCGTGGACGATCTCCCGCGCGCCATCGAGTGCGCGCTCGAGATGCAGCGCTCCGTCGGCCAGCTCCTGCGCAAAGGGATGAGCCTCGCGTTCGCGATGGGCGTGCACAACGGCGAGGTCACGCTCCGGCGCGTGCGCCACCGCGTCCAGTACCTCGCGCGGGGGGACACCACGCGGCTCGCCCGGCGCCTGTCGGCCGTGGCGGATCACGGGGAGATCCTGGTCTCCGAGCGGGTGCGCAACCAGGTGGACGGCCGGTACACGCTCCGCCGCGGCCCGCCCGTCGGCGCGCGCTCCGGCGGCGAGTCGCTCCCGGCGTACGTGGTGGAGGGCCGCCCGCCCGGCCTGCGGATCACCGCGAGCCGCGGCCCCTGGTTCCGCCGCAGCGCGGAGCTGGAGGTGTTCCGGCGCGCCGTCGTGGAGCTCCAGAACGGTGACGGCTCCACCATCTGGATCACGGGCGATGTCGGCTCCGGAAAGTCACGTCTGGTCCGTGAGATCCGCGATCTCGCCCTGGCGCGGGGGATCCCGTTCTTCGGCACCCGGTGCGCCACCGTGACGGAGGGCCGGCCGCTCGCGCCGTTCGGGGACCTGATCCGGGAGATCGCGACCGTGGACGAGCGGGCGCTCGACAAGAGCACGCTCGTGGCGTCGTTCGGGCCGTTCGGGACGTCCGAGCGGGATCTCGACGTGCTCGGCGCGCTCGTGGGCGCGGACCGCCCGAAGGTCGCGCCGGAGCGGTCGGAGCTCGTGGGCGCGGTGAGCCGCCTGTTCACGGCTCTCGCGGGGTCCGACGCGTTCATCGCCGCGATCGACGACGTCCAGAACCTCCGCCCGCGCGAGCTCGAGAGCCTGCTTCGCGTCATCCGCGGGACGACGGAGGTGCCGGTGCTCTTCCTGCTCACCCACCGAGGCGCGCGGCCGGTGCCGGACCTGGGCCGCGAGATCCACCTGGACGCGCTCGAGCCGGAGCAGATCCGGCGGCTCGTCGGTGCGCTCCTGGGCGCGCAGGACGTCGCCGACGATCTCCTGGCGTTGATCGTCCGCACTGCCGAGGGCAACCCGCTCTACGTCGTCGAGATGCTCAAGTGGCTCGTGCCGGACCGCGTGGCCGTCACGGACGACATCGCGCGGCTGATCCAGGCGGTCGATCCGGCGCAGCTCCCGCACAGCCTCGCGGGGCTCATCAGCGCGCGCATCGACGCGCTCGAGGCCGCGGCCAAGGGCGCCCTCCAGCTCTCGGCGGTCATCGGGCCGACGTTCTCGGAGCGGCTCCTCGGCGTCGCGTCCGGCCTCGAAGATCCGGCTCCGCTCCTACACGAGCTCTCGTCGCACGGCCTCGTGGCCCGGGGAGAGGGCGATCAGTGGGCGTTCGCGTCGGAGCTGGTACGGGAGGCGTCACTGCGCGGGATCCTCGGCGTCCAGCGCCGCGATCACCACCGGCTCATCGCGCGGGGGCTCGAGACGCTCCAGGAGCGCCCCGGGGGCCCGTGGGCCGAAGCCCTGGTCCGCCACTGCACGGAGGCCGGGCGTATGCTCGACGCCGCGCGGTATGCATACGCCGCGGGAGAGGACTTCGAACGCCAGCAGCTCCCGGAGCGCGCGCGCCAGTCCTACGAAGCCGGGTTGGCCGCCCTGACCCGCGCGGAGAAGAACCCCGACGAGTGGGACGCGCGCAACCAGGGCGAGGCGATGCTCAACCTGCGGCTCGGCGCCGTGTGCCTCGCGCTCGGGGACCCGAAGCACGGCGAGCGGGCGCTCACCCTCGCGCTGGACGTCGCATCCGACGCCGGTCTCCCGTGGATCGAGATCGGCGCGCACCTCCAGCTCGGCCGGCACTGGAACTACCGCGGGCGGAACCGGCTGGCCGCCGCGCACTTCGGTCAGGCGCGCGCGGTCGCCAAGATGCAGGAGGATCGCGCACAGGAGCGGGAAGCCGTCGAAGGGCTCGCGAGCGTCGCTTACGACGAGGGCCGCAACGCCGACTGCGAGACCCTGTGGCTGCAGGCCCTGGCCCTGGCCGAGGGCGACCCGTCCGCCGTCGCCCGCTGCGAGATCGGCCTCGCGAACCGGTTCCTGCGCACCGGCCGGATGGACGAGGCCAAGAGCCTGCTCGACCGCGCCCTCACCACCGCGCGCTCGTCTCCGGATCGCCTGCTCGAAGCCCGGGTCCTCAACAACCTCGGCCTCATCAACATGCAGACCGGCCGCTACGACGACGCGCTGCGCGACTTCCGGGCCGCCCTCAACGTGCGCGAAGGCCTGGGGTTCACCCGCGGCGTCGTCATCAACCACCACAATATCGGCAACGTGCACTTCCAACGCGGCGACTACGCCCGCGCCCACGTCGCGTTCGCGCGCTCCCGCGAGCTCGCGCAGGAGATGGGCTGGGTCCGCGGCATCGTGCTCAACGACGTATATCAGGCGTATATCCGGGCAGTGCGCAAGCAGGACACGATCGAGTCGCTCGACGAAGTGCTCGAGCGGTCCCGGACGCTCCGCGACGGCGAGACGACCGCGCTCGGGGAGTGGTTGTATGGCCGGTGGCTCCGCGACGCCGGCGACGACATCGGCGCGCGTGTCCGCTTCGACCTGGCGTTGAAAGAGGCGAAGGAGAGCGAGCTCGCGCCGATGGTGGGGAATATCGAGCGCGAGATCGCGTCCCTGGGCGACAGCGCAGCGGTGTGACGGCTGGGGATGGGGGGGCTCTCGCCCGTGCCGGGCTGGCAGGGCTCCGGTCCGTGCGCTCGTGATGGGCCGCTTCCCCCTCCCCCCGCCGCGGGGGAGGGTCGGGGTGGGGGGGAGTCAGGCTCGAACCTCGGGAACGGACTCG
>CAMCWU010000259.1 GCA_945882675.1 Klebsiella pneumoniae
TGCAGCCATGCTCCCAGATCGCCCGCCGGATCGGCAGGTGCAACCGCGATCACTGCCAGAATGGGCCGTCTCCGCGATCAGGATCGTCGAACCTCAGGATCCGCGCGCCGCCGCAGGTCACCGGCTCGGCCGCGACCGGACCTCCTGACTGACGTCGACCGTCGGAGCGACACCACCGCGGGGCGACCGGGTGTGACCCACTTCGGTTGGTGGCGGCGCACGGCCTCCCCGTCCGGGAACGAGTGGTCGCCAAGGTGCCAAGAGAGCCAAGGCGCCAAGGCGGTGCCGTCGAAGCGCATCTCGCGGCTGGGGTCCCTGGTGCCCGATCTTGGCCCCCATGGCGTCTTGGCGCTGAAAATCGAGTAGTAAACGTCCCCCGGCCCATCCAGGGGCACTCGCGTCCACGCTCCACCCGGAGATCCAGGGCACCCTGTGTGCCCCGCATGGCGACCCGGCAAGGCCTCACCCCCCCACCCCGGCCCTCCCCCACGAGGGGGGAGGGGGAAAGCCCGCAGCCCACCGGTGCCCGGCCGGCCGATCTCCGTGTCCTTCGTCCCTCCCGATGCCGCGCGTCTCAGCGCAAACGCCCGAAGCTCCCTCGATGCCGCAAGTCCCGGCAAGGCGTAAGTCCACCCCCGCAGGGCGAACCTGCAAGACCTAGTTCAGCGAGTCCGCATCCGCGAGAGGGAACGCGTCGATGATCGCATCGAACGTCTCGCCGTCGTCCAGCGTCATCTGGAACTCCCCGTGCATCGACCCGAGCGGGCTGTCGAGCGGGCAGAACGACGTGTACGTGAACGCCTGGCCCGGCAACAACCTCGGCGTTTCGCCCACGACGCCCGGGCCGCGGACGTGCTCCTGGTGGCCCGTGCCGTTCGTGATGACCCAGTGGCGCGACACGAGCTGAACCGGGACTTCACCGTGGTTCTCGATGGTGATGGTGTACGAGAAGAACCACTCGCGGCGCTCGGGGCGGCTCCGCTCGGGGTGGAACTGCGGCGCGACGGCGATGCGGACGCCGCGGGTGGTGCGATCGGACATGGGCCCCCCTGGGCGGCCCTCCTATCCCGGAGCGGGGGTGACCGGGGCGATGCCCAGACGCCGGCCGAGCGCGAGCAGCGTGTCCGGGTGGAAGAACGCAGGGTAGAGCGCGAGCATGGCGTACGGGAAGATGCCGAGCTCCATCGTGACCGCGAGCATCAGGTGGAACCACGCGCCGATCGCGATGTACACCCACTTCAGGTGGAAGCGCCGCGAGACCCTGCGGAACCAGGTGTCGCGCTGCGGCCCGAAGTCGTACCAGTACCAGAGCAGGACGATCGGGTAGGTCCACTGCCAGATGTACGTGACGGCCGTGCCGATCTGCGTCGAGAAGTAGAACGGCTGGTTGCGGACGTACGCGAAGTCGTAGGTGGCGATCGCGGGATCCTGGAGGATGACGTAGACGGCCGCGAACTGGCCCATCGGCGTCCACTCGAGGCCGACCTTCTGCACGCCCGCGGTCCAGTACATCACGACGATCTGCAGCAGCAGGAGGTACCGGGGCCACGCCGGGATCCGCGTGGTGGGGACGCCCGTGCGCCACTTGCGGATGGCGCCGTCCGCGCCGAGCCACTGGCCCGCCTGCGTGAACATGAGCAGACACAGGATGTTCCGGCACATCAAGTCGATGCCGCGATCGGATGGCGGCAGGATCAGCGCCTGCTGCGACCAGCACAGCAGCAGGATCAGGGCGGAGGAGCGGGTGAAGAAGCCGAGCGTCAGCGTCGTCGCCGTGGTCAGCATGGTCAGGTAGAGCGCCCAGGCGGCCCACGCCTCGTTCGGGAAGACGCGGTACCAGTACGGGATCTCGGAGCGGACGGCGGCGTCCGACAGGCCGCCCATCTCGGCGGTGCCGAACAGCTCGAGGACGAGGTCGAGGTTCGCGATCTGCGCCAGATCGAAGCAGATCACGACGCCGAGCAGGACGCGGACGAGGCCGAGCGCGCGCGGGTGCTCCTCCTGATCGAGGAACGCGACCCACTTCGCCCACAGGCCGTTGAGCTCCCACCACGGCGGGGCGGCCGATTCCACGGGAACGGCGCTCACTTCCCGGCCTCCTTCACGTGGTTCTCGCGGCGGTGCGGGCGCGGGCTCACGACATCGCGCATCTCGTCCGGCGGCTCGTTCGGGAGCGTGGTGTGCGTCTTGACGCCCTGGACGCGGACCTGGGTGATGTCGGGGTGGCGCGCGAAGATGTCGCGGGCGATCCAGCGCGTCAGGTTCTTGTAGGCGGCGCGCGGCTTCGCGATCTGGCCGTCGTAGATTCCGCGGATCCGGCGATACCGCAGGACCTCTGCCAGCTCGTCGTGCTCGGGGTCGAGGCGGCGGTAGGCGAGCTCCCAGGTCTTGCTGCCCTCCCGCTGGACCTCGATCTCGAGGCGGACCGGCCAGCGATCCGGCACCGCGAAGAGCGCCCACGCCTGGCCCGTCCCCGTGAGCTGCATCCACGGCTTGAACGGGCTGCGCAGCAGGTCGTGGCCCTCCCCGATCGCGGTGGAGATGGACGCGATGCGCTCCTCGAACCACGGCTTCTCGAAGTGCAGGCCGGCGCTGCCGAGCCAGCCGAGCCAGCGGTCGACGTTCTCCTGCGCGTCCGGCTTGCGGAGATCCTCGACGCTGATCTTCTTCGGGAGCGGGAGCGCGTAGATCCCGTGCGCCACCAGGAAGACGGTGACGATGACGGCCCGGAGGACGGCGATGCGCTTTCGGCGTGGATCCATCGCGTGGCCTCTCTCGGCGGGTAACCCGTCGCCTAGGTCGTGGGCAGGCGGAGGACGAAGGTCGCGCCCTGGCCCTCTTCCGACTCTACCGCCAGCTCGCCCCCGTGCGCATCCACGATCCTGCGGCTGATGGCGAGGCCGAGGCCGGTTCCGCCCGCTTTCGTGGTGTAGAACGGCACGAAGAGCTTCTTGAGGGCCTCGGGCGAGATGCCGGGGCCGGAGTCGCTCACCGCGACCTCCACCAGCGGCTGGCCGGATCGGCCGGGTCGGAGCCGGGAGACGACGCCGAGGTGCCCGCCGGACGGCATGGCCTGCACCGCGTTCTGCAGGAGGTTGATCATCACCTGGGCGAGCAGGGCGCCGTCGATGGGGATGACCGGGAGATCGCCGGCGAGCTCCTCGGTGAGCTGGATGCCGCGCGGGATGCCCTGGGCGCGCAGCAGCGCGAGGGCGTGGGCGACGAACGCGTTGGGCGGCTCGGGCGACCGGTGGAGCTCGAACGGCCGGGCGTAATCCAGGAACTGACGGACGACGACGTCGAGGCGGTTGGCCTCGTCCACGATGACCTGGAGCATCTCGCGGCTGTCATCGGGGACATCCTCGCCCTGCAGGTACTGGGCGGCGCCCTTGAGGCCGGCGAGCGGGTTGCGGATCTCGTGGGCCAGGCCCGCGGCCATCTCGCCGAGCGCGGCCAGGCGCTGACGCTGCTCCAACGCCTCGATCTCGCGGACGTTGGAGAGGACCAGCCGGCACAGGTCGGCGAGGCGGATCAGGCGCTGGACCTCCTCGCCCGAGTAGCCGTCGGACCAGCGCTCGTCGCGCAGGCACAGCCAGCCCAGCACGGTGCTCCCGCTGCGGAACGGCACGGCGACGTCGGCCTGCAACGCGGACATCAGCGCGGCGGTCTCGGCGATGGCGGGCGACGATCGGGCGCGGCGGGCGAGGTCCTGGCGCACGTACGCGCTCTCGCCGTTCACGAAGCCGCCGGTGAACGGGTCCGACGCGACGACGGGGAGGGGGGCCGTGTCGCCGCCCAGCCAGCCGCGGCAGCGGAAGGCGTCCAGACGCGTGTCCCACAGGTAGAACGACGCGCGGGCGACGCGGCCGGACGCGTGCAGCCCCTGGAGCACCCGGGCGACGAGGTCCTCGGCCGTGATCCGGCTCGGGAGGTCGTTTCCGAGGTCGTCGAGCGTGTCGGACAGGCGCTGGCCGCGCTGGTTGAAGATCCGGTTGGCGCCCCAGCGGATCGGGTCGCGCAGCGGATCGTAGGCCGCGAGATACACGAGCGATCCCAGGAAGATCTGGAACGTCGAGTGGAACGGGTACTCGGTGAACGTGTCGACCCACAGGAACGTGATGCCGTCGACGATGACGAGGAGGCCGGCGGACGCGATCAGGCCGGCGAGGCGCGCCGTGACCTCGTTCAGATCGAGCATCCGGTTGCTGACGACGGAGTGGTTCAGCAGGTAGACGGCGATCCCCGCCATGAGCGGCGAGAACGGCGGGATGGCGCCCTGCAGCGCGACGCCGCGGTTCGCGAACGTGAGGCTGCCGGCGTCGATCGGGGCGGCCAGGTTGCGCGCGAGCTGCTCGAGGAGCGCGGACGCCACCGCGAGCGCGAGGACGCCCGTGAGCCAGCGCAGGCGCGTGCGTTCGACCGGGAGGAAGCTCGCTTCGTGGGCTTCCCACAGGCGGTGCAGCACGAAGCCGAAGGCGCCGAACGCGTAGACGGCGGCGGCGATCTCGGCGGGCGACGAGCGCGGGACGTGCAGGAAGAACGCAGCGTGGACGCCGGTGAGCACGGGGACGACGATGGCGCTCGCGATCCACAGCGGGAGCGTGAACCGGCCGCGCGGCGAGTCGTCGCGGGCGAACAACCGGTCGACCAGCGCGTACCCGGTGGCCGGCAGCAGGCCGCCGCACACCATGTAGCCGAGGCGGAACGGGGCGAGGCCCGGCAGGAGTGACGCCGAGAAGCACGCGAACGCGAGGCCGAGCACCGCGCCGAGGACCAGGAACGCCTGGCGCGCAGGGTCCTGGCGGTCTTCCAGCCAGGCCCGCGTCGAGAGCGCGATGGCCAGCACGGCGACCAGGAAGTACAGGAGTGCGGTCACGCCTCGGCCTAACCTGGAGTCGCGAGGAGAGGAAGCATGAAGCGCATTCCTCACCCCCTCCCGGGGTCGGGGTCCCCGGATCGCTCGGGTCGCGTGAATCGCGAGGCCCCTCCGTGGCGTCATCGTACCCCGAGATCCGGGGGTCCGCTGGACCGTGCGCGCACTTCTCCGCTCCGGCCCGCGCTGAGTGCACCCCGGTCCGCGTCAGGCCCCCGTGAACAGCGGCGGCGGCCGCGCCCGCGCCAGGCTGTCGAGGATGCGCGTCGTGGCGGGCGGGTGGACCACTACGGCGCGGAGGGTGAGCGGCCCGCGGCAGTGCCGGCACACGAGCACGTCCTCCCCGAACACGCGGAGCAGCAGGTCCGCCCAGCCCGGCGTGTCGCGCGTCGGCTCGCGCGTCAGCTTGCGGGCCTTGCGCGCCGCCTGCTCGGCCTCG
>CAMCWU010000260.1 GCA_945882675.1 Klebsiella pneumoniae
CGTGCCGTCTTCTCCGAGGACCGTGCTGCCGGCCACGCCGTCCACGAGGAGGGCGTACTCGCCCTCCGCGACGGGCTCCGTGAAAGTGGCGACGACCTTCGCTTCCGTCGCCACGTCGGTGGCGCCGTCCACGGGCTCGAGCGAGGCGATGACCGCCACGCACGGCTCCGTCGTGAGGTCCGTGTCCGTGTCCGTGCCGCCCCCGCTATCCGGGGTGGTGACCTTGTCGTTGCCCCCGCAGGCCGAGGCGAGGGCCCCGGCGATGAGGTGCAGAGCGAGGGAGAGGCGGCGGGACATGGGAACTCCTTACGCGGGGGGGACGCAGGAGGCGTCGGCGTCGATCTCGGCCTGGCTGCGCGGGACGAGGTCGAGCCCGTTCACCTGCACGGCGGTCATATCCTGGACTTCGAGCGCGAGGCAGAAGTCACCGTCGCCGCTCGGGCACGGGATGCACGGGATGCCGAAGCCCGCGAGGAGCTCGCACGCGTCCGCGCCGACCAGCGGCTCGAGCGGGCGGGTATCGATGACCCCGGCGAGCGAAGCGCCTTCCATCGAGGTGCCGTCGTTCGAGAAGGCGCCGGTGATCGACAGGTCGTCCACCGTGACGCTGACGCCGGACACGTTGAGGGTCGTGTCCTCCGGCCCGATCGCGAAGAACGGGTTGCCGGAGAAGTCGGCGGCGGTCGGGAAGTCGATGGTCTCCGTACAGAGATCCTGGGCGTTCGGGTTGCCGTCCATGCTGATGGCGCCCATCATCCGGATCTCGGTGGCGGAGGCCTCCGCCACCTCGATGAGGACGTTGACGGTCAGCAGGCCGCCGAGGAGGTCGCCGACGCCCGGGGGCTCCACGAACCGGCCTTCCGTGAGGGGCAGCGTGTAGACGTTGCCGACGAGCGTGGAGGGGTCCGCGATCGGCGTGCCGACGGCGGGGTCCGTGGAGAACGAGATCGTGGCGTCCGCACACGAGTAGTCGAGGGTGGCCGTGTAGGTCTCGCCCGACGCGAAGCCGGTGCTCGGCGTGAAGCGCACGGTGGTGCCGTCGACCTCCGTCGTGCCCGCGACGTCCGCGCCCGCCGAGTCGGTCACGGAGATGGTGGCGTCCGTCTCCGCCGTGACGAGCTTGAACTCGACCGACGTCTTGTAGAAGGCCTCCGACTCGGCGTCCGAGGGGAAGGTCTCCGAGATCGAGTTCGTGCACTCGACCGGGTCGGCGCCGGGGTCGGTGTCCGAGCCGCCGCCCGTGTCGCTTTCCTTGTCACCGCACGCCACGAGCCCGGCAGTTCCGAGCAGCATCACCATACGCAACATTCGTGCCTCCGTTCCATCCAGCCTAGGATACCCGATCGGGACCCCTGCTGTCAACGGGCGTCTGTCCGATCGATGCGGAGGAGCAGCGGGGCGACGCCGCCCCTCAGGCGGATTTGACCCGGTTCAGGAAGCGCGTACGGAGATCATGGACGAGCGCGTCCAGCAGGCGTGCCTCCTCTTCGTCCAGGTTGCCCTGGGTCTTCGACTTGAGCACGCCCAGCAGGTCGATGGTGTTGCGGGCGAGCGGCAGGTCCACGGAAGTGGTGCCTGTCCCGGGATCCGGAGCTTCCCCCAGGTGTACCATGGCGGAGCTGGCGAGGGAGATCACGAACGAGGAGAAGCTGAGCGGCAGCTCGCGGGGTTCGGCGGACACGATCGCCTCCAGGCGTGGCAGACGGTAGGCGCCGCCAGGGGGGGCGGCAAGGGCTCGGCGCGATACGAGGGCCGCACGGAGGCGATTTGCGCAGCGCCCTGGTGTCGATCTTCCTGCTCCTCGCGGTGATTCCCGGCGTGTCCAGCGCACAGGACGCGGCCGGGTCGCGTGACTCCACGGGCTCCGGGGGCAAGAGCAGCATCGGGTTCGCCGGGCTGGGCGGAGCGCGCGCGAAGAAGGAGCGATCGGCGACGGAGCTCTACGAGAGCGGCCTCAAGCACATGCAGCGCGGCTACTACACGCGCGCGCTGGAGGAGTTCAACCGGGTCCGGAACTACTTCCGCGACGATCCGCTCTCCGTGAAGGCCGAGCTCGCGATCGCGGACGTGTACTTCAAGAAGGGCGACTTCGAGCAGGCGCGCTTCGCGTACGAAGAGTTCGCGACCTACCACCCCCGGCACGAGAACCTCGACTACGTCACCTGGCGCACCGGCCAGTCGATCTACAAGCGTGCATCCAAGTTCGCGGGGCGCGACCAGACCGCCACGCGCAGCGCCGTGAACACCTGGACCGGCTTCGACACCCGGTTCCCGGACTCCGAGCACGTGGACGACGTGGGCAAGCTGCTCGGGCGCGCGCGGAACCGCCTCGCGGCGAAGGAGCTGTTCATCGCCCGGTTCTACGCGGATCGGGACGCGTGGGGGGCGGTGTCGGACCGTACGAGCGGCCTCGTGGACCGCTACCCGGACGCCGAGAGCGTGCCGGACGCGCTCCAGCTCCTCGGGACCTCGCTGCACGCGTGGGGAGACGTGGAAGCGGCCCGCGCCGTGCGCGAAAAGCTGGCGGGGATCCCGGAGTCCGGCCAGCAGCTCGCGAAGCTCGATCGGGTGCTCTCGCGGCCGCCGGGCGCGCCCCCGGAGGAGGAGATCTTCAGCCGGCCGTACCGGATCCAGGGCGGACAGGCCGCGCCGACTGCTCCCAGTCGATGATCCTCGCCTTGCTGCTCGCATGTGGGGAGGTGCCGCCTCCTCCCGTGGTCTCCGGCCCGCCGGGGCCGTGCGAGATCTCCGCGGCGCCGGCTGCCGGGCCGCTCTCGGCGGACGCCGTGGGGCTCGCCCCGGTCGCGCTGGCGGAGCTCCGCATCCGGGAGGCCCGGCTCACGGGCGATCCGGGGTTCTACACGCTCGCGCAGGCGGCCGCGGACTGCGCGCTCGCGGCAGATCCCGCCGATCTGCGGGCGACGCGGGCCCGGATCCACGTGCTGATCCAGTTCCACGAGTTCTCGGCCGCGGAGGCGGAGGCATCGGCGCTGCTCGCGAAGACGGGGGCGTGGGAGGACCATATGCTGCTCGGCGACGCCGCCATGGAGCGCGGGCGGCTGGACGTGGCGAAGGCGGCCTACGATCGCGCGCTCGAGATCGAGCCCGGGCCGCTGCTCTACGATCGCATGGGCTGGTACCTGTGGGCGACGGGGGACGCCGAGGGCGCGCTCCGGTACGCGGAGGGCGCGATCAGCGCGGGCGGGGACGCCGAGCCGCACGTATGGGCGCTCACGCGGGTGGGCTGGCTGCGCGCGATGGCCGGGCAGCCGCCGCTCGAGCTGATCCGGGCGCTCTCCCTGCTGCCGGACTACCCGCCGGCGCGGGTCGCCCGGGGGCGGATCCTGCTGCCCGCCGGGGCCCCGCGGGCGGCCGACGATCTGCGCGCGGCGGGCCCCACGGTGGAGGCCGTGCGGGCGCTCGCGGAGATCGATCCGAACGCGGACGTCGCGCGCCTGGCGGCCCAGGATCCGCGCGGATACGCGATCTGGCTGTCCGATCGGGATCCGGCGCGCGCGCTCGCGCTGCTCACGACCGAGCGGGAGTCCAGGGAAGACGCCGCGACCCTGCTGGCGTGGGCGTACGCGGCGCACCGGACGGGGCAGGACGCCACGACCGTGGCTCGCGCCGCGATCGCAACCGGCACGCTCGAGCCGCGCTCGCTCCTGCAGGGCGGGGTCGTGCTCCGGGACATCGCTCTCCTCGACCGCGCGCTGGCGACGGGTCCCGGGCTGCTCCCCTCGGAGCGGGCGATGGCGGACGCCGAGCGGGCCCTCATTGTCGGAGTCGAACGTTGATCCCCGCGCTCTGGCTGATCGCCGATCCGGCGGACGCGCACCGGCCCGGGCTCTCGTACGCCCGCGTGGAGGGCGGCGCGGTGCACTTGACGTTCGCGGCGCCGGAGCTCGCCGTGCTCGCGGACACCACGGGGCTGCGTGCGCGCGTGGCCGTGGACGGGGCGCCGTGTACGCTCGGCGAGCCCACCACCCGCCCGGTGGAGGGCGACGGGGTGGAGATCTCGGCGTCGCTCGCGTGCCCCGCTGGTGCGGCGTGGACGCTGGAAGCCCCGTACCTCGCGGACTTCGCGCCGGGGCACCGGCACTATGTGGAGGCCTTCGGGAGCAGCGTGGCCGTGCTGGACGCGGGCCAGCCGACCGCGAGCTTCCCGGGCCCGGAAGGCGGAGGATCCGCGGCGGGGACGGTGGCCGTGGACTTCTTCGGCCTCGGCGTGGAGCACATCCTCACGGGGACGGACCACCTCGCGTTCCTCCTCGGGCTGTTGCTCGCGGCCCGCGGCCTGCGCGAGATGGCGTGGGTGGTGAGCGGTTTCACCGTGGCGCACTCGATCACGCTGGCGCTCGCGGCCCTCGACATCGTGCAGATCTCGCCGGAGATCGTAGAGCCGGCCATCGCGCTGTCGATCGCGTACGTGGCGGTCGAGAACTTCTGGGAGCCGCCGCCCCGCCGCCGGGTCGCCATCACCTTCCTGCTCGGGCTGATGCACGGCTTCGGCTTCGCGGGGATCCTGGCCGAGCTCGGGCTGCCGGCCGGACAGCTCGCCGTGGCGCTCGTGTCGTTCAACGTGGGCGTGGAAGCCGGGCAGCTCCTGGTCGTGCTGCCGCTGCTGCCGCTGCTGCTCTGGCTGCGTCGCTACGAGAGCTGGCGCGTCACTGGCGTCCGGGCCCTCTCGGTCCTCCTGGCCCTGGCAGGGATAGCCTGGTTCGTGACCCGGATCCTCGAGATCGGCTGATCGTCGGTCAACCGTCGACCATCCAGCCCATGAGGTGGCCGAGGCGCGTGCGGGGCCGCAGGCGGCCGGAGTGGATCAGCAGGATGGTGCACGGCTCGCCGGGGTCGATCCGGATCGAGTGAGCGACTTGGGGCTCGTGGACCGCGACGTCCCCGCGGGCGTAAGCCACGCCGTCGTCGTGGTAGCCGCCGGTGAGGACGATGGTGTGCTCGACGGCTTCGTGCTCGTGCTCGGGGAAGGTCCAGTTGGGCGGGACCCGGATCAGGCGCACATGCCGCCCGTCCATCTCGATAGGAAGGTCGAACCGACCGAAGCCGAAGAAGCGGCGCTTCCACGGGATCGCGGCGAACGGGCCGGTGTACTTGAGCAGCGGACGGGGCAGGACCGGATCGCCCGGCATGACCGGAGCGAGTGACGGAGACTCGGCGTTCCTAGCGTCGTTCGGCGTGCCCCGGATCCGCGCCAGGGTGGCCTGGAGCGCGTCCTGGGGCAGCGGCGCGGGCGGCTCGTTCGCGAGGAGGGCGCCG
>CAMCWU010000261.1 GCA_945882675.1 Klebsiella pneumoniae
CCGAGCTCCGCCCACATTTCCGCGCCGGTCTGGCGTGCCATCACCATCACCCGCGACACGAGCAGCCGGTTCACCGCGAGCCCCGGCTGCGTGAACCCGCCGACCACCGTGAAGATCGGCGTGGGCACGTCCTCGAGCCACGTCTCCCACCACGGCAGAAGCCGCGCCGCCTTCTCGAGCCGCAGCCGATCCTCGGCGTCCACCAGGGGCTTCCGCCGCTGGCCGGCCTCCACGAACACGCCCGCCGCGAGCCGGCGCCGGAGCCACCCGCCCTCGTCCATCAGCGCCTTGAGATCCACGTTCGACGCGTCGATCCACAGCCCCTTGGCCCCGTCCGGGCCCACGCGCGCCCGCAGGCTCGCCCGCGCGATCGGCAGGGGATCCGCCTGGATACTCGCGACGAGCGCCCGCAGCGGCGCCGTGAGCGCCGGGCACGGCCCGATGTCCACCAGCTCGCCCCCTGTCCCGAAGAGCCCGAGCTTCCTGCCGTCCCAGCCGAGGTCCGTGCGGTCCCGCAGCCCGTCGGGCCCGAGCTCGAAGATCGTCACTTGTACCGGTAGCGCGAGCCCGAGCGCGCCCAGGCGCTCCGCCAGGTCCTGCCGCTTCGCCGCCAGCTCATCGGCGCGATCCCGCGTGATCCACGAGCAACCGCCGCATTGGCCCGCAACCTCGCATTCCGGCATCGCGTCTCCCGGCAGTTCCCGTATCCTGCCAAGCCGGCCCTGGGTTACCCCGCCGGCGCTTCGGAGGCCGCATGTTGTGGTGGATCGGCGCGGCACAGGCCGCCGAGAAGGTTCCGAACTTCATCCAGGACGCCCCGTCCCCGTGGTGGCGCCTGATGTCGTTCGTCGGGATCTTCCTGATGATCGGCCTCGCCTGGGTCATGTCGGAGAACCGGCGGGGCATCGCGTGGCGGCCCGTGGTGTGGGGCGTCGGCCTCCAGCTCCTGTTCACGGCGATTATCCTGTGGATCCCCGGCGTCTCCGATTTCTTCTACGTCGTCGTCGATCAGGGCGTCCACCGCCTCATCTCGTTCTCGGACAAGGGCGCCGAGTTCGTCTTCGGCACCATGTCGGCCCACGAGCTCAAGGTCGGCACGCCGGACGAGCTGTTCACCGGCGGCGGCCACACGGAGGTCTTCATCGGCCGGATGAGCCCCGCCGTCGAAACCTTCGCCTTCAAGATCCTGCCTACGATCATCTTTTTCAGCTCGCTGATGACGGTGCTCTACCACCTCGGCGTCATGCAGGTCGTCGTCCGCGCGCTCGCCTGGGTGATGATGCGGACCATGGGCACGTCCGGCGCAGAGTCCTTGTCCACCGCCGGGAACATCTTCCTCGGCCAGACGGAGGCGCCGCTCCTCGTCAAGCCGTTCATCGCGACGATGACGCGCTCCGAGCTCATGTGCGTCATGGTCGGCGGCTTCGCCACGGTCGCAGGCGGCGTCATGGGCGCCTACGTCAGCTTCCTGGAGGGCGTGCCGAACATCGCGGGGCACCTTGTGATCGCGTCGATCATCACGGCTCCGGCCACGATCGCGATCAGCAAGATCATCGTGCCCGAGACGGAGGTCCCGAACACGCTCGGTAACATCGACATGAAGTTCGAGAAGACCTCTTCCAACGTCATCGAAGCTGCTGGCAAGGGCGCGTCCGAGGGGATGGCGCTGCTGCTCAACGTCGGCGCCATGCTCGTCGCGTTCGTGGCGCTCGTCACCATGATCGACTGGTTCGTGAGCTTCGTCCCCGTCACCTTCTGCGCGGACGGCGTCACGGCCGGCTACCAGTGCGTCGCCGGCACCCCCGGCGATCCCCTCTCGATGAGCCGCATCTTCGGCGCGTTGTTCTTCCCGCTCGCCCTCATGATGGGCATCCCGCCGGGCGAGGCCTTCGCCGTCGGCCGCCTCCTCGGCGAGAAGATGGTCCTCACGGAGTTCGTGGCGTACATCAACCTCGGCCGGATCGTGCACGCAGACGTCGCGACGATCTCGGAGCGGACGTCGATCATCACGTCGTACGCCCTGTGCGGGTTCGCGAACTTCGCGTCCGTCGGTATCCAGCTCGGCGGGATCGGCGGGATGGCGCCCGAGCGCATGCCCGTGCTGGCGAGCCTCGGCTTGAAGGCCATGTTCGCCGGGATGATCGCGACGTGCATGGCCGGCGCGGTCGTCGGCAGCATGATGTGAGGCTCGAGCCGGACCCGGGTGGATGGGGCCCGGTCCGTAGCCCCGGGGCAGGGCCTACCAGATCTTTCGGCCCGCGTTGTGGTCGTCCACCATCCGCGGCACGAAGAACAGGTCCACGAGCTGGCCCACCCCACACAGCCCGCCGGTGAGGAACCAGACGATCCCGCTGGCGTAGCGCCCCGCATAGATCCGGTGCAGGCCGCAGAATCCGAAAAAAGACCCGAGCCACAGCGCGTACGCCAGGCCCACGTTCCGCGGCTCGCGCCGCACGAGCTCTCCTCCCATTTGCCCTCCCGCCGGAGTACGCTGCGCGGCCCCGAGTATTTCCCCCGTGGAGGCAAACGTGATCGAGAGCCACGCCGGCTTCACCCCGCGCATCCACGAGTCGGCGTTCGTCCACGCCTCCGCGGTGGTGATCGGCTACGTCGAGATCGGCGAGCGCGCCAGCATCTGGCCCACGGCCGTGCTCCGCGGCGACATGGGCCTGATCTCCATCGGGGACGAGACGAGTATCCAGGACGGCGCGATCTGCCACGACACGGGCGGGATATCCGAGACTCGCATCGGCAAGCGGGTCACCGTGGGCCACCGCGCGATCCTCCACGGCTGCATCGTGGACGACGAGTGCCTGATCGGCATGGGGGCGATCGTGATGGACAACGCCGTGATCGGCCGCGGATCGCTCGTCGGCGCGGGCGCCGTGATCCCGCCCGGCAAGATCATCCCGCCCGGGTCGGTCGTCATGGGCGCGCCCGGCCGCGTGGTTCGCCAGGCCGGGCAGATGGAGCGCGACATGATCGAGCACGGCTGGCGTGCGTACGTGCTCGCGATCGCGGCATACGAGCGCTGATCGATGCGGATCTCCAGGCTCGAGCTCCACGGCTTCAAGTCCTTCCCCGACCGGACGAGCTTCACGTTCGGCCCTGGGGTCTCGTGCGTCGTCGGGCCGAACGGCAGCGGAAAGTCCAACGTCGTGGACGCGCTCAAGTGGGTGATCGGCGAGCAATCCGCGAAGAGCCTCCGCGGCGGCGAGATGCTGGACGTCATCTTCGCCGGATCGTCCGAGCGGAGCCCGGTCGGCTTCGCGGAGGTCACGCTGGGCATGACCGCGGACCGCGGCGAGCCGTTCCCCGGGGACTACGCGGCGCTCTCGGATGTGCAGGTCACCCGCCGGCTCCACCGCAACGGGACGAGCGAGTACCTCATCAACACCGTCCGCGTGCGGCGGCGCGACATCGTCGAGCTGTTCCTCGACACGGGTATCGGGAACAACCTGTACTCGTTCATCGAGCAGGGCCAGATCGACAAGATGATCCACGCGAGCCCGGAAGAGCGGCGCGGGCTCATCGATGAGGCTGCGGGGATCTCCCGGTACAAGGCGCGGCGGGACGAGGCGCAGGACCGGCTGGACGCGACGGGCGGCCAGCTCGACCGCGCGGCAGACCTCGCGGACGAGATGGGGCGGCGGCTCTCTCAGCTCGAGAAGCAGGTGTGGAAAGCGGCCCAGTTCCGGCGGCTTCGGGCGCTCGTGCGGCAGCAGGAGATCTTCCTCTCGGTCGTGAAGTTCGCCGAGCTCGTGGCGGATCGCAGCGCGGTGAGGACCGGCCACCGCGACGCGATCACGGAGGCCGAAGCCTCCGATCGCGACGTCGACCGGCGCGAAGAGGAGCTGGAGGAGCGCCGGTCCGAGGCCGAACTGGCGGACGCGTCCGCCGCATTGCGTAGGGACGAAGTCGCGGATCTCGACGCTCGCCGTCGCGAGCTCGAGGGCGCGAAGACGTTCCAGGAGCGCCGGCAGGGCGAACTCGGCCGCCAGCTCGAGCACGCGCAGCTCGCTGCCACCGGCGCCGACGACGATCGCGCCAGGGCCGCCGCCGACCAGACCGCCGCGGACCGCGACGCCCAGGCCGCCGCCGGGATGATCACCGGCCTCGACACCGACGTCGCCGCGGGCAAAGCGACCGTCCGGATCGCACGGGAGGAGCGTGCAAAGGCGCGGCATGCCGTGGACGCCGCGGATCGGGCGCTGGCGACGCTCGAAGGGGAGCGGGCGGCGGGGCAGGGGCGCGCGCGGGGTCTCGACGACCGGATCACCGCGGTCCCGGCCGTGATCGAGCGTCTGGACGGGCAGATCCGGGCGACGGGCGAACGCATCGAGGCGCTGGACACCCGCCTCGGGCTCCTCGCGTCAGGGATCCGCGACCGCGAAGCCCTCGAAGCCGACGTCGCGGTGCGCGTCGCTGCCGCCCGCGAGCGCGTGGCGACCGCCCGCGACGCCGAGGCGCAGGCGACGGCGCGGGTCCAGGCGGCCGAGGGCGCGCTCGAGCGGATCCGCGCCGCCGCGGACGCCGACGTGCGCGCCGCCGAGACCGCCGCCGGCGGCTCTCGCCGCACGGGCGAGGACGGCGTCCGTCAGGCCGAGCGCCTCGCGGCCTCCTGGGCGGAAGCGCTGCGTTCCACCGAGTCGAAGCAGGTCCAGGCCCGTACCGCCGCCGAGCGCGCCAGGGAGGCCGACGTGGATCGTCGCGGCCGCGCGTGGGTCGACGCCCTCGAGCGATCCTGGGGCGAGCGCGACAAGGCCGACGCCGCTCGCCACCAGGCCGGGATCTCCGCATCCGAAGCCGAGGAGGCCGCGGCCGTCCGCTCCGCCGAGGAGGAGCGCGCCGCCCGTGTCCGCGCCGCCGAGGCCGCCGCGGCCACCGCCGGCCGCGAGCAGATCACGGCGTTTGAGGCGGAGCGCGACGTTGTCGCCGCCGAGATCGACGCCGCGACCGCGATCCTCGGCGAGCGGGAGGGCGAGCGCGCCCGGCTGCGCTCCGAGCGCGAAGCCCTCCGCGGCACGATCGGCGCCCTGGAGGCCCGCGAGCGCGACGAGGCCGCCCGCGTCGTCGGCGCGGCTGAGCTGGCCCGCGCCCTGCAGGATCCGCGGCCGCTCTCCCAGCGCGTGGCCTGGACCGCGGAGGAGGAGGCGCGCCTCGGTCCCCTGGTCGGCGACCGGCTCAACTTGCCGGTGGCGACCACCTTGGCCGAGGTCGTGGCCGCCGAGCGCGAAGCCCGCGCCGCCGTG
>CAMCWU010000262.1 GCA_945882675.1 Klebsiella pneumoniae
GGCCGCCCTCGGAGGCCTCACCGTGCTCGTTATCCGGGGACCGGGCGCCGTCGCCACCGTGGCATCGTGGCCCGCCGCGTCGAGCCCCCCCGCGCTCACCAGCCGGGACGCGCGGGTCGAGTCCACGCTCGCAGCCATGTCGGTGTACCAGAAGGTCGGCCAGACCCTCCAGGCGGAGGCGAACGCGCTCTCACCCGGCGATCTCGCGGAATGGCCCATCGGCTCGATCCTGTTCGGCGGGGACGGCGGGCCCGGGAAGGACGACCGTGCGCCCGTGCACGCCTGGGTTGCATTGACGCAGCAGTTCCAGCAAGCGTCGGATCTACCCCTGCTCATCGGGATCGACGCCGTCCACGGGCACAACAACGTCGTCGGCGCGGTGATCTACCCGCACAACATCGGGCTCGGGGCGGCCCGGGACCCGGAGCTGGTGCGGCGCATCGCGGAGGCGACGGCGGAGGAGGTCGCGGCGACCGGGATCCACTGGGACTTCGCGCCGACCGTGGCCGTCCCGCAGGACGCGCGGTGGGGGCGCACGTACGAGGGCTGGAGCTCGGATCCCGCGTTGGTCGCGAGCTATGCCGGCGCGGCGATCCGCGGGTACCAGGGCGAGCTCGGCCCCGGGCCGCTCGCGGCCGGGCGGGTCGCGGCGACCGCCAAGTACTTCGTCGGCGGCGGCGGCACGCACAACGGCGTCGACCAGGGAGATGCCAGGTTGGAAGAGCGCGAGCTGATCGACGTCCACGCGGGCGGCTACGTGTCGGCCATCGACGCCGGCGCGCTCACGGTCATGGCGAGCTTCTCGAGCTGGAACGGCCAGAAGATGCACGGGAACCGGAGCCTGCTCACGGACGTCCTCAAGGGCCGGATGGGCTTCCAGGGCCTGGTCGTCGGCGATTGGAACGGCCACGAGCAGCTGCCGGGGTGCTCGGCCGGCGACTGCCCGGACGCGCTGAATGCCGGTGTCGACCTGTTGATGGCCCCGCATGCCTGGAAGGACCTGTACAAGAGCACGCTCCGCCACGTGGAGTCCGGCGACATCCCCCTGGCGCGCCTGGACGACGCCGTCCGGCGGATCCTCAGGGTGAAGGCCAAGCTCGGCCTGCTCGACGGCGAGCGGCCCGTCGTGGACGTCTCCCGCGTCGGCGCGCCCGAGCACCGCCAGCTCGCGCGCGAGGCCGTCCAGCGCTCCGTCGTCCTGCTGAAGAACGATGGTATATTGCCGATCTCGTGGCTCTCCCACGTCCTGGTGGCGGGCCCGGCGGCCGACGACATCGGGACCGCGTGCGGCGGCCGGACGATCACCTGGCAGGGCAACGGGACGACCAACGCCGATTTCCCGAACGGCCAGTCGATCTGGTCCGGGATCGAGGAGGTCGTCGTGGGCGCCGAGGGCGACGCCGAGCTGTCCCCAGACGGCAGCTACACCGTCAAACCCGATGTCGCGATCGTCGTATTCGGCGAGCCGCCCTACGCAGAGGGCAGGGGCGACCTGGGTGATCTCGACTTCACCGACGACGAGGGCCTGCGGATCCTCCGCGAGCTCCAGGCCGACGGCGTGAAGACCGTCGCCGTGTTCCTGTCCGGGCGCCCGCGGGGGATCGACGACGAGCTGGCGGCGTCGAACGCGTTCGTCGCGGCGTTCCTCCCCGGCTCCGAGGGCGGCGGCCTCGCGGACGTGCTCATCGGCGACAGCGACGGCGCGCCAGTAGTGGACTTCAGCGGGAAGCTCCCGTATGCGTGGCCAGGGGAGCCGGGTTTCCCCCTCGGCCACGGGCTCACGTACCGGTAGGTCTCCACCCCGGTCGGCGCAGCAGGTACCCTGCCCGCTCGCCCCACGTCCGCGCACCAGCCACATCCCGAGCGATGGCCGCGTACTCGTGGAACGCGAGCGCGACCGGGTGGTGCGTGTCCACATTCCGCGTGATTCCGTAGGCGACGGGCTCCGACTCGGCCTCGAACGTGCCGAACAGCCGGTCCCACACGATGAGGATGCCGCCGTAGTTCCGGTCCAGGTACCGCGCGTTGCTCCCGTGGTGGACGCGGTGGTGCGACGGCGTGTTCAGCACGGCCTCGAGCGCGGCCGGGAGCCGACCCACGACTTCCGTGTGGACCCAGAACTGGTAGATCAGGTTCAGCCCGCCGGACAGCAGGATCAGCTCCGGCCGCACACCCAGCAGCGCGAGCGGCGGGTAGAACACCAGGTGCGTCCACGGCGTCCACGGCTGGCGCAGCGCGGTGACCAGGTGGTAGCGGCGGCTGCTGTGGTGCGTCACGTGGCACGCCCAGAGCACGCGGATCTCGTGCTCCGCCCGGTGTTGCCAGTAGTACGCGAAGTCCCAGCCGACCATGGCCACGGCCCAGCCGAGCGGGCCGGCGCCCAGGTCCACGAGCCGCCACGGCCACAGCGCGGTCGCCAGCGCGAACACGCCGGCGTTGAGCAGCGCCACCGGGAGGATCGACCCGATCCCGATGGCGAGCGACGCCAGCGCGTCCCGCGGCTCGTACCCGGCCAGATCCGGCCGCCGGCGCAGCACCGCGAGCTCCACCCCGATCGCGAGGAGGTAGCCGGGGATCGCGTACAGCGTGGGGTCGAGGGGAGCCATGGCGCCCTCCCGCCCCGAGTATAACCTAGAAGAGCTCGGTGGCCCGGAAGAAGTACGCGATCTCGGTCGCCGCGTTCTCGAGGCTGTCCGAGCCGTGCACCGCGTTCTCGCCGATGCTGTCCGCGTACAGCTTGCGGATCGTGCCTTCCGCGGCGTTCGCCGGGTTGGTCGCGCCCATCAGGTCGCGGTTCTTCGCCATGGCGTTCTCGCCCTCGAGCACGAGCACGACGCACGGGCCGCTGCTCATGAACTCGGTGAGCTCGCCGAAGAAGCCGCGCGCCGAGTGCACCGCGTAGAAGCCTTCGGCCTCCGCGCGGGACATGTGGATCTTGCGGAGACCCGCGATCTTCAGGCCGTTGGACTCGAAGATCGAGATGATCTTGCCGACCACGTTCTTGCGGGTGGCGTCGGGCTTGATGATCGAGAGGGTGCGCTCGCTGGCCATTCTGGACTCCGGAAAAGGGGACTGCATAGTCGCCGCCCCCTTAACCGGTCACCGCTCAGCCGCGGTAGACTTCCCGCATCTTCGCGCCCATCTCGGCGGGGGAGCGGACGATGTGCACGCCCGCGTCAGCCAGCGCCATGAACTTGGACTCCGCGGTCCCCTGCCCGCCCGACACGATGGCACCTGCGTGGCCCATGCGGCGGCCGGGAGGTGCGGTCGCGCCCGCGATGAAGCTCACGACCGGCTTCTTCATGTTCGCCTTGATCCAGGCGGCGGCCTCTTCCTCGGCCGTCCCCCCGATCTCGCCGATCATGATGACGGCCTCCGTCCCCGGGTCGTCGTTGAAGAGCTCGAGCACGTCGATGAACTTCGTGCCGATGATCGGGTCGCCGCCGATCCCGACGCACGAGCTCTGCCCGAGCCCGACCGCCGAGAGCTGGCCGACGGCCTCGTACGTGAGCGTGCCCGAGCGCGACAGCACGCCGATCGGGCCGGCCTTGTGGATCGAGCCCGGCATGATGCCGATCTTGCACTGGCCGGGCGTGATGACGCCGGGGCAGTTCGGGCCGATCAAGCGGCTCTTCGAGCCCTTGAGCGCGCGGCTGACCGGCAGCATGTCGCGGACGGGGATGCCCTCCGTGATGCAGATCACGAGCTCGATGCCCGCGTCCATGGCCTCGAGGATCGCGTCGGCCGCGAACGGCGGCGGGACGAAGATCATCGTGGCGTTGGCGCCGGTGGCCTCGCGCGCCTGCGCGACGGTGTCGAAGATCGGGATGCCCTCGAAGTCCTGCCCGCCCTTGCCGGGCGTGACGCCGCCGACCATCTTCGTGCCGTAGTCCCGGCAGCCCTTGGTGTGGTACGCGCCGGAAGATCCGGTGATACCCTGCGTGATGACGCGTGTTTCGCTGTTGACCAGGATGGACATGGTCAGCTCCGGACCGCGGCGACGATGGCGTCACCGGCTTCGTCGAGGGTGGTGACGGGCGTGATCCGGAGACCGCTGGTCGCGAGGATCTGCTTGCCGAGATCGGCGTTCGTGCCGGCCAGACGGACGACGAGGGGGACGTTGAGGCCCACCTCCTTCACGGCGTCGAGGACGCCCTGGGCGATGACGTCGCAGCGCATGATGCCGCCGAAGATGTTCACGAGGATCCCCTTGACCTTCGGATCGCTCGTGATGATCCGGAAGGCCGCGGCGACCTGGTCCTTGTTGGCACCACCCCCGACGTCGAGGAAGTTCGCGGGCTTCGCGCCCTTGTACTGGATGATGTCCATGGTCGCCATGGCGAGCCCGGCGCCGTTGACCATGCAGCCGATGTTCCCGTCGAGCGCCACGTACGAGAGGTTGCTCTTCGCGGCCTGCGTCTCGGCCGGGTCCTCCTCGTGCTCGTCGCGCTGGGCGGCGAGGTCGGGGTGCCGGAACAGCGCGTTGTCGTCGTACTGGACCTTCGCGTCGAGCGCGAGCACGTCGCCGTCCGTCGTGACGACGATCGGGTTGATCTCGATCATCGCCGCGTCGAGCTCCATGTAGGCCTTGTAGATGGCCTGGAAGAACTTCACGGCCGGGCCGAACGCCTTGCCCGTGAGGTTGAGCTTGAACGCCAGCTGCCGCGCCTGCCACGCGCCGAGGCCGGCCTGCGGGTCGGCCCACACCTTGATGATGGCCTCCGGCCGGTCGTGCGCGACCTTCTCGATGTCCATGCCGCCTTCTTCGGACGCCATGAACAGGATCCGGTTGTTCGACCGGTCGAGCGTGATCGCGAGGTACAGCTCGCGCGCGATGTTGCAGCCGGTCTCGATGAAGAGCGTCCGGACGACCTTCCCTTCGATCCCGGTCTGCTTCGTCACGAGCGTCTGGCCGAGCATATTCTGCGCGTGCAGCGCGACGTCGTCCAGCGTCTTAGCCAGCCGCACGCCGCCCTTGCCCTCGGCGTCCTCGCCCTCCGACGCCTTCGCGATCTCCGCTTCGGAGACCTGCTCCTTGAAGCGGCCCTTTCCGCGCCCGCCGGCGTGGATCTGGGACTTCACGACCCAGAGCGATCCCCCGAGCTTCTCCGCGACGGCGCGGGCCTCCTCCGGGGTGGTGGCGGCACCGCCCTTCAGCAGGGGGACCCCGTACTTCCGGAGCTCTTCCTTGGCCTGGTACTC
>CAMCWU010000263.1 GCA_945882675.1 Klebsiella pneumoniae
GCCATAGCCGGGATCGGCACAATGCCAGCATCTACGCCGCTGCTGGCACGCCGGAGTACTGGATCCTCGATCTCGCGGGCCGCCGGCTGCACGTCCACACGGAGCCGGGGCCGAGCGGGTACGGGGTCGTCACGATCCTCGACGAGCACCACGCGACCACGCTCGCGACCACGAGCATCCGCGTGGGCGAGCTCCTCCCGAAGGCCTAAGCTGGCGGCGCCGGCGCGGGCTTGCTACCTTCCGCCGCGATCGCGTCGAGCGCCTGGATCACGGCGGGTAACCCGCGCTTCGCCTCCTGCAGGCGCGGGAGGTTCATGCGGAGCTGGTCCTGGCGGGCCTTCCACGCGGTCGACGCCTTCTCCGCCTGCTTCTGCATGGGCTCGACGTCCTTGCGCCACCACGTGAGCAGCTCGAACCGCCGCTGGTGGAGCTGCTCGCGCCCGGCCTCCGCCAGCTTGTCGGCCATGCGGTCGAGCCAGGTGCGCGTGGCCTCCCAGGTCGCCTGCTCGGCCTTCTGCCGGATCTCGGCCTCGAGCTTCTTGCGCTCCGAACGCCGCTCCTCCGACGCCATGCCGACGCCCACGAGCACGGACGCCACGAAGCCGATGGGGTAGACCCACCACGGGATGCTGCTGCGAGAGATGCCGAACAGGAAGGTCATCGAGAGCACGCCATAGAGCACGCTCTTGGCGTTGCGGAGGACCACGCCCGCGAACCCACCGGCGTCGCGCTGGATGCTGATCTCGGGAAACGTAAGCTCGCTCGTGATCTCCGGCGCCACGAGGGGGCGGAAGTACGGGGGCGCGACGGGCAGATCGCCGTCCCGCCTGGACCACGCGATGTCCGACTCCCGGCGAAGATCGAGCTCCAACCAGCTCATGGCGTAGGTGGACCAGCCGGACACCCACTGCGGCAGCTCCTCGCGCAGGGCGGCGAGGCCGTCGGGCGAGATCGTCGCGACGACCTTCCGTCCTTCCACGCGGACGACGGGCTGGAGGCGCGAGTGCACGAGGCGCTCGACCTTCGGCATCATCGACCGCCGACCCTCGTCCAGGCGAGCGCGGAGGGTCGCTCCGGCGCGGATATCCTGCTCGAGCTTGCGCACGGCTTCTTCCAGGCGCTTCCACGAGGCGTCATCCGGGGGCGAGCCCGACGCGGCCTCGGCCAGCTCGCGGTCGATCTCGCGGGAAGCGGCGTCCACCCCGGCACGCGCCTGCTGCACGGCGGTGGTGAGCTCCTCCTCCGTCCGCGGATCGGGCGGCGGGGCAAGCGACGGGAGCATGAGCCGCCGCGCGGCGTCCCCGTACCGGCGCCAGGCGTTGCGCTGGGCTTCCGTGAGCGCCATGGATCAGTCCGCCATGTCGATGCGATCGGCCAGGTTCGAGAGGTACGGGCCGACCGTCGGCACGGCGCCGACGAGGACCTGCACCACGTCCTCCACCGCGGACCGCAGGCGATGGCGGCGCTCGCGGAGGCGCTGCTCATCCTCCCGACCTTCGTCGAGGAGCCGGCTGTGCGTCTCCGACAGGTCCTGGCGCGCGAGCCCGACCTGCTCGCCCAGGTGCCCGACCGTCCGCGCGGCCGTCTCCGTGAGATCGCGGACGATCCCCTCACCCCGGTCCACGAGCCGATGGTCCAACAGGTCCACCGCGCCCGCCAGGCGCTCCTGGCCCTCGTGCAAGAGCCCGTCGAAGGTGTGCTTCACCTGGTCCTCGACCTCGCGGATGGCGTGCGTCGCAGACGCCACGTGCTCGGACGCGGTGCGCGACAGGGTCTCCATGTGGCCGTGAAGGGACTGGCCGATGGCGTCGACCGCGTCGTGCTGGTGGGTCGCGATCGACGCGAGGCCCGACTCCGCCTTCTCGTGGAGCTGATGCAGGACGTCGTCGCGGGTATGCGAGAGGTGATCGTGGGCGTCGTGGCGCGCCTGCTCGACGGCGGCGCCGCCCTCCTGCGCCACGTGCTCGATCTGGGTGCGCCCGACCTCCGACGCCGTATGGATCGCGGCCTCCGACTCGTGCCGGAGCGCCTGCAGCTCCTCCACCAGGCGGTGCTGCTCCGTGCGCAGGGCCTCGATCGCCTCTGCCAGCACCTGGCGGATCCGGTCCTCGGCGTCCTGGGCCAATCCGTAGGTCACCCCGGCGCCGACGGCCGCCCCCGCCATCGCCCCTGCGGCCGCCGCGGCGCCACCCGTCTTCAGATCGCTCAAGCTGACCTCCCGGTCGGTGATAATACTCGAAGGCGGTTCGAAGATCCACGCTCATCACCGGGTACGCCCGTACCCGAACTGGTGCTAAGCTGACCGCCACGGAGGCGGATGTGACCCTGGCTGTGGGCGATCGGATCGGCGACTGGATCGTGGAGGGGTCCGTCGGCGAGGGCGGCATGGGCGCCGTCTTCCGCGTTCACAGCACGCTCTCGTCAGAGATGAAGGCCGCGCTGAAGGTCCTCAAGCCGCACGACGTCGGCCAGGCAAAAGAGCGGTTCGCCCAAGAGCTCCAGGCGCTCGCGCGGCTCACGCACCCCGGGATCGTGCGCGTCCTCGGCGGCGGCGAGGACACCAATCGGAGCCTGCTCTACCTGGTGATGGAGCTGCTGGAAGGCGAGTCGGTCGAGAAGCGCCTGGAGCGCGGCCCGTTGCCGGCGGACGAGGCCGTGCCGCTGTTCCGCGTGATCGCCGAGAGCCTCGCTTTCGCGCATAGCAAGGGGATCTTCCACCGCGACATCAAGCCCGCGAACATCATGCTCGTGCCGGGCGCCGGCCCGCGCGTCATCGACTTCGGCATCGCGAAGGAGCGCGGAAGCCAGCAGCTCACGCAGGCCGGCACGATCGCGGGGACCATGGCGTTCCTCGCCCCGGAAGTGTTCAGGGACGACGCCCCGGATCCCGGGCGTTCGGATGTGTACTCGCTCGGCCTCACCCTGTACGAGGCGCTCACGGGCGACGCCGCCTACGGGCGCGGCGGCACCACGACCGGCGCCGAGATGGGCCGGCTGATCAGCAAGAAGCTCTCGAGCAAGGCGCAGGATCCGGGCGCGGCGTTCCCGTACGACCTGCGCGAGGTGGTGAAGAAGGCCACGGCGCCCGAGCCCGCCGATCGGTACGACGGGATGGGCGCGCTCGCAGACGCGCTCTCCGGGCTGAAGCACGCGTCGGTCGCGCAGGCGAACGTGCACGCGAAGCCGCCTTCGACCGTGGCGGTGCAGATCCCCAAGTCGGCGAAGCCCGAGCCGGCGCCCGTCCCCGTGAAGCAGCCGCCTCCGAAGCCGGATCCCGTGGTCGCGGCGCCGCCTCCCGTCGTGGACAGGCCGGCGTCCGGGGGGATGGCGAAGGCCGGGCTGCTGGCAGGGATCGGGCTCTTCGGCGCGCTGATCCTCGGCGGGGGTGCGATCGCGCTGGGCGGCATCTGGTGGATGTCCCAGGACGCTGGCACGCCGGTAGCGCAGGACCTCGAGATCACGGCCGCGATCCCACCGGATGCCGTGGTCCTCCTCGACGGCTCGCCCACCGGCGAGCGCACCGCGAGCGGCTGGAAGTGGACGGGCCTCGCGGAAGGTCCCCACGCGCTCGCGATCGCCGCGGGCCCCGGCGCGCTCGGCTGGACCGGAGGCGCGTGCCCGCCGTGCACCCCGTGCATCACGCGGGAGATCACCCTCCCGAGCACCACTCCCGTGGCGCTGAAGCTCCCGGAAGCCACCGTCGCCCCGCGCGACGTCCACGCCGCCGTCACCCTCCCGAAGGCCACGTTCACCCTCGACGGCAAGGCCCCGGACGCCGTCACGGACGCCGGCGCGACCTGGAAGGCCGTGGCGGCCGGCGACCACCAGATCCTCGCGGCCACCGACACCTGCACGCCCGCGGCGGAAGGCTGCTCCGCCCGGGGCGATTGCCCGCCCGGCTGCGCGTCCATCCAGTGGCCCGCCCAGGTCGTGTGCGGCGAAGGTGTCGTCGAAGTCGCCGTGAACCTGCCGGCCCCCGGCGCCCCGCCCGTGGTCGTGCCGGTTCCGGTCCCCACGGCCGCGCCGGCCGTCGCGCGCCCCGTCCCGGTTCCCGCGCCCGCGCCCGAGCCCGTCGCCGCCCCGGCCCCCGAACCGGAGCCCGAGCCCGCCGCGGCCAGCACCCGCACCGTGAAGATCATCGCCCCCAACGCGGGCACCGGCGTCCTCGTCCGCGACGCTACGGGGACCGTCCAGACCGTGAATACCGGCGGCTCCGTGACCGTCGTTACGGGCGACGTCGTGGTCCAGCACGGCTACCAGGGCGTGCCCGTCACCGTCACGGTGGGCCCCGCCACCAACCGAATCACCTGCGCCGCCGTCGACAGCTGCGCCGCCAAGTAGCCAGGAGTCCTCATGCTCTTCCTCGCCTCCTTCCTGTCGATCGCCGCGTTCGCCCAGTCCGCCGAGCCCGTCGCGTCCGCCTCCGTGTTCGACGACTCGCTCGCGCCCGTGCTCGAGAACCTCCTCTCCGTCGCCACGCAGATGGAAGAGGCCAACATCCAGATCACCGACCTGGTCATCGGCGTCGTGTCGGACGACGGCCTCGGTGTCACCGTCCCGATCACGCTCCCCGGCGACTCCGACGTGATCCTGGTCGCGGTCGGCGATGATCGGCGGATCAAGGACCTCGACATGGGCGTGCAGGGCCGGGACGGCCTCTCGGGCGCCGACCAGCTCGACGACAACGTTCCGCGCGTGGACATCCACACCACGTACACGGGCGAGTACCAGGCGAAGATCGTCATCTCCGAGCCGGTGGAGGGCTCGGACCGCGGCTACTTCCTGTTCCTCACCGGCTTCCCGCGCGAGGCCATCGCTGCGTCCGCGCTGCCCACGCTCCAGACGACCCAGCTCGTCGTCGGGCTCGCGGAGGGCCAGGGCCTGCGCTTCGTCCACGGCGACATGGAGACCATCGTCGCCGACAAGATGGCGTTGATCGAGGCTCCGATCCCGCAGGGCACGTTCAGTCAGTGCCTCGCGTTCGCGGTCGCGTCGCCGGACCGCTCCAAGAAGGCGCTGCTCGAGGTCAAGGACGCCGGCGGAAACACGCTTTCGGTCGGCAAGAAGTTCGAGATCCCGCAGCTCGCCATGGCCGGCTTCGTGAACTCGGAGGAGAACTCGAAGCACTTCCTGCAGATCGGCGCGAAGATGAGCGGGGGCTTCCAGGAGACGCTCGCGCTCGGCA
>CAMCWU010000264.1 GCA_945882675.1 Klebsiella pneumoniae
TACGAGCGGCCCGAGAAGGTCGTCGTCACGATGGAGGACTTCACGACCGAGAACGGCATGCTGACGCCGACGATGAAGCTGAAGCGCCGGAGCGTGCTGCAGAAGTACGAGCCGCAGCTCGACGCGTTGTTCGGCGCGCCCGGGCGCGAGTGACGCCAGCGGACGCGCCGCCCGGGCCCCTGCAGCGGGTGGGGCTCTGGCTCGGGCCCGTCGTGTTCGGGGCGATCCTCCTCGGGACCGCGAACGGGCCGCTGGCGTTCCGGGAGGCCGCGGCGCTCGCCGGCGCGTCGTGGATGGCCGTCTGGTGGATCACCGAGGCCGTCCCGATGGGCTGGACCGCGCTGCTGCCGCTGGCGCTCTGGCCGATCCTCGGCGTACACGGCCGCGGTTTCGCGGGTGACGCGTGGAAGACCGCGAGCGTGTTCCTCGACGCGTACCTGTTCCTGTTCCTCGGCGGGATGGCGCTCGGCCTCGCGATGGAGCTCACGGGGCTCCACAGGCGGATCGCACTCCATGTGCTGAACATCGTGGGCGACACGCCACAGCGCGTGCTGTTCGGCGTCTTGCTCGCCACGATGCTGGTTTCCCTCTGGATCTCGAACACGGCGACGGCCGTGATGATGGTGCCGATCGCCGCGGCGCTGGTCCGCAAGCTGGAAGACAGCGCCGGCCGCAAGTTGTGGGGGTTCGGGGCGGCGGTCCTGCTGTCGGTGGCGTACGGCGCGAACCTCGGCGGCATCGGGACGAAGATCGGGTCCGGGACGAACTCGATCTTCTGCGGCTTCGTCAGCCAGCGGCTCGGGATCGACATCACGTTCGTGCGGTACGTGGTGATGTGCCTGCCGTTCGTGATCCTGTTCCTCCCGGTCGTATGGCTCGCATTGTGGCGGGTCGCGCGGGTGGATCGGGCCGTATTGCGGCCGGTGGACGTGCGGGGCGATCTCGCCCTCCTCGGCGCGATGGGCCGGGACGAGCGGCTGGTGGCCGTGGCGTTCGGGACGGCGGCCGTCCTGTGGATGAGCGGGGACCTACTGCGCCCGCTCGTAACGCCGTATGTCCCCGTGTTCTGGGAGGGGTTCAAGGTCGCGGGCAAGCACTGGGAGGCGACCGTCGCGATGGTGTGCGGCACCGCGCCGTTCCTGGCGGGGATCCTGCGTCCCAGCCAGCTCCTGCGGATCCCGTGGTCGGCGCTCGCGCTGCTCGGCGGGAGCTTCGCGATGGCGGGCGGGATCGAGGGGTCGGGGCTGTCGCAGCGGATCGGCGAGTCGCTCGCGGGTGTGGCTTCGATGCCGATCCTCGCGCAGGCGCTCCTGGCTGCCGGCGCGAGCGTCGCCCTGTCGGCGGTCGCGAGCAACACGGCGACGGTGACCGTGCTGCTCCAGGTGCTGCCGCCCGCGCTGCCGGTCCTGACGGCGACCGCGATCGGCGCGTCGTGCGACTTCGCGCTTCCGGCCGGCACTCCCCCGAACGCGATCGTGTTCGGCACCGGCTGGATCCGGCTGCCGGTGATGGTGCGGGTCGGCGTGGTGCTGGACATCGCGGCCGTGCTGCTGCTGGCGGTGTACGCCGCGACCTGGCTGCAGTGGGTGTCGCCGGGCTGACGGGTTATGCTTCCCGCATGGCGCTCCTCCCCCCGGCACTCGCAGACGTCGTCGACCGCGCGGACCGCCAGCTCGCGGGGGGTGGTTACGACAGCGTGTCGGTGCGCACGGCGGACGTGCGACGGGCGCTCGACGCCGCGAAGTGGGCGTATATCCACCCGGAGCGGCCGGCGCCGCCCATCGGGGACGTGGAGCACACGGCGCAGCGGCTGGTCGCGGCGGCGAAGTGGCGGTCGTCGCTCCTGGCGGTGGCGGCGGGGTTTGCGGGCGTGTGGTCCGTCCCGCCGGAGATCGCGGCGGCCACGGTGGCGACCCTGCGGCTGGCCCAGCGGCTCGCGATCGCGTTCGGGTTCGACCCGGAGACGGATCGGGGCCGGATGATCCTGTTCCGCGCGCTCGCGGACGCGCTCGACGTGGAGCTCCCCGAGCGCGGGCCGGAGGGCGTGCGGGTCAGCGATCTCCCGGCGCTGGCCATGCCGAATGTGCGGCCGGATAATATCGCGCTGTGGCTCGCGCGTGCGATGGTCATCAAATCGATGTGGTCGGTCGCGGGCCGGATCACGCGGTTCGTGCCGGTGGTGGCGAGCGGGCTCGGGGCGTGGTCGGCGCGCAACCGGACGCAGCTCCTGGGATCGAAGATGATCCGGGTGTATCGCCGGGCGGCGGAGATGCCGCTGCTGGCGGCGCCGGAGGATGCGCAGGAGATCCCGCGGTGACTCCGTCGCCTTCCCTGCAGATAAGGAAAGCAGGAAGCGAGGAATGCAGAAGGGGGACATCTTCCTGCCGCCGCGGGAGCGTAGCCGCCTAGAACCAGACTGTTTCGAAGCAGAGCCGGTCCGAACCGGACGGATCCGCTCGATCCAGCCGCGTGCGGGCGAGTCCGCTGCCGATTCGTGGCGTTGGCTCGTACCGCCTCGCGCCCACTGGCTGATTTTGTCCGGTTGGAGGGGGCTCTGGTCGAGATCAGTCCGGTTCGCGGTGGCTCTGCCTTGCGCTGAGTCTTCTCGAGCGCGCGGACCGGCGCCCCAGGCCGCTCCGGCTACGCAGATCCCCCACAAACGAGGACTTCTGCGCGGTGAAGTCTTGCTGAATGCACTCAATGAGTGTAACAATCCGACATGAACAGAGCCGATCAGAAGGCCGCAACGCGGTAGCGCATCCTCGACGTCGCGCACGCGGCGTTCCAGGCGCGCGGGTACGACGCGACCACGCTCCAGGTCGTCGCGGCGGGCGCGGGCGTGGGGGTGGGGACCGTGGTGGCGCACTTCCCGGACAAGCCGGCGTTGGTGGCCGCGGCGTGTCACGGTGTGCGCGGCACGCGACGCCGCGATGGCGTGGACGCCGGCGTTCGCGGCGCGGAAGCCGCTCGCGGGGCTGGTGCTGGGCCGTCCGGTGGCGATTGGGGGAGGCTCGCTCCGGCCGGCGATCTGAGGCGCCGGTCCGCGCGCACCTACAGGAACTCCGCCCCAGGGAACACCAGCACGGCGCCTGGGTCGGTCCCGCCGGTGATGTTCGTGCTGCGGCCGATCACCACGTCGTCGCGGCCGTCCCCGTCGAGGTCCCCGACGTCCATAGGCCCACCCAAGTTGAGGTCGTCGGGCGGGCCGTCCACGAGCAGGGTGACCGAGTGCGCGTCGTCCTCGGTGTACGCGCCGCGGGCGATCGGGCCGAGCAAAAGTGCCACGCGCGCCGGGCTGGCGCCGGCGCCGATGGACACGAGCCAGTCCTGCTGGCCGTCCCCGTCGAAGTCGCCGAACACGCCGGCGGAGTATTCATCCGGATAGCGGGGGGCGAAGGTGGCCCAGGCACCCACGTCCGCAAACGGCGCCGGCTCGAGCAGCTGCGCGTTCCCGGCCGCGTCCTGCATCGAGAGGTATGCCCGGCCGTCCCCCGCCACGTCCAGCGCGCGGTGGAAGGGAAATCCAAGGACGTCTCCCGCACCCAGGTCCGTCCAGACGAGGTCCGGCGCGGCGGCGTCCCGGCTCCCAGGCTCGAGGTTCATGAACGCACCCAGGACGCTCGGCGTGGGGTACGGGCCGACGATCCATCCACCGACGTCATTGACACCGTCAAGGTCGAAGTCCCCGACGACGATGCTCCCGATTCTCGACGGCGTACCGGTGAACACCAGGTCTCCCGGCCCAGCTTGCAGGGGTCCGGCCCGCGGCCCAAAGTAGATGGTCCCGCTCGTGAGCAGCTCGTCGGAGCCGTCCCCGTCCAGATCGCCGACGAACGTTGTACCCGTGAGTACATCTGCGGCGTAGAGCCTCTCCAACGGCAGGAATGCAGTTGACGCGTCGAGGTCGATCTCGCCCTCCCCCGGCAGTTCGTACACCAGGACCGCAGGGTCATCAGACTGGCCGTAATCGATAGTCCCCGCCGCGACGGCGGGCTCCCCGGGTGTCGTAAAGCCGGTTCCGACTGAGAGCCCCCCCGCGAAGCCGTGAGAAACGTAGGGGATGTCGTCGAGGCTCCAGACGCCGCCGCCCGCGTCGGCGACCGGCCCCGCGGGCGCCAGGCCGGGGATCCACCACCCACCCTGGGCGGTAGGCGAGTCGAACGAGGCGAGAACATCGGCGAGCCCGTCACCGTCGACGTCACCGACGGTAATCCCGATCCCCAGTTGCTCGCCGGGCGCGCCGGTCCAGGTCCACCCGACCGGCGCGCGCCAGTCGGCGTCGGGGGTCCAGGTGGTGGTGGTCGTCGGGCTCGGGGTGGTGGTCGAGCCGGTGGGGACGGTGATGCCGGTCGGTGACGTCGGAGTCGCCGGCGGGGTGGACGTGACCGGCTTGGGCTGCGCGCAGCCCGAGAGCGCCAGCACGCAGACGAGCGCGCCGCGGGTCGTACAGGCCGTGATGCTCGTGAAGTTCGACATGGTGGACACGCCACGCTCCGGTCCGAGGATGGTAGCACGTCCCGGGCCGGCTCGCGAGGCGCATGCAGCCCATGGTGCATCCGATCGGACTTCGGGAGGGGATCTGGGAGATCTGCGCGCTCCTCGGTTCGGGGGCGCCGGTCCGCGCGCCCGTGGCAACGGATGAACGCCGCGAGATGCTCGTCTACACGTGTAGACTGGGGTCCGAGGGCCGGCTCCGTCGGTCCGACTCCCCTGGGAGGTCCGGCGCAGGCGCGCGAACGCGTGGATCTAGAGCAGTTCGGCCCCAGGAAGCACGTGGACCGCCCCCGCCCCCGCCCCGCCCGCGGCGTTGGTGGGGTTGCCGATCACGGCGTCGTCGAGCCCGTCGCCGTCGAGGTCCCCGACATCGATATCGAGCGCGAGGTCGGTTCCGCCCGGCGGCCCGTCCACGAGCAGGGTGACCGAGAGCGCGTCCTCCTCGGTGTAGGCGCCGGATGCGATGGGCCCCGGGAGGAGGGCGACGCGTGGGGGTGCCATGCTCCCGAGCTCGATCACGACGAGCCAGTCCTGCTGGTAAGCCCTCCGCCAAGCCGGGTCGCAGGCCGGCATGAGGGGGATACGTGGGGTGGCGATGTCGAACACCCGCCGCGCCTGCCGGCCCCTACCCGATCGACGAGATGGTCGCCTTGTAGGCCGCCGGCGTGAGGTCCGCGGCGACGAC
>CAMCWU010000265.1 GCA_945882675.1 Klebsiella pneumoniae
TCGGCGGGGATGCGGCCCTCCCGGGGGCCGCATGTGGCGGGATGGTTGACCATCGGCGGGGATGCGGCCTTTCGCGTTCGCGTTCGCGTTCGCGTTCCCGTCCGCGCTCTCGCCGTCGTCCTCGGCCTCGCACCGCGGAACCCGGACCCTGAGGGGTCACCCTCCGAGTTCTGCGGGCCATCCACCGCAGAACTCGGACCCTGAGGGGTCACCCTCCGAGTTGTGCGCGCGGAAGTCTACAGAACTCGGGGGCTGGTTGACCACCCGGCGAGCTCTGCGCGCGGAAGCGTGCGCAAGTCGGAGGGTGGTCGACCAAGCGGCGAGTCGTGCGCGCTGCCCGCCCGCGCGAGGTGGACCGAGGGGCGACGCGCATCCCCTCACTCACGACTTCGGCCCGATGCGGGCCGAGCATCCTCGCTCAGTCGTCGCTCCTGTCGCCCGCCGCGGCGGCGGTCTCGGTCGCTCCTTCGTGGCTCGGAGCCCGTCGTGAGACAGGCGGCCACCGCCGTGATCCGCGGACCGCTCGCCGGTGCGGACCCGGGGCGGGGGCGACCGAAAGGGACCCCGAGGGAGACCGACGGCCGCAGGCCGGCGCGCCAGCGTGAAGCCGAGGCGCAGCCCGCGCGCCCATGCAGGCTGACGGCTGATCGCTGAGGGCTGACCGCTACGGCAGCGGCGGCGGCCCGCCACGCGCGAGGCTCGTGATATCCGGCACTTCCTGCGCCTTCTTCCAGCCCGGCCAGCCCGCCTGCCACACGTGGTGGGTGGCGTCCGGGTGGTCGCGCAAGGCGTCCGCGATCTCGCGCGCGGACTTCTCACCGGCGCCGCCGGGGCCGTTGTAGTGGAACTTCGCGGCGCCCGGCATGGGCGGGGGCGCGACGGGCGGGGGCGGGAGCTCGCGGGCGATCTCCGCGACTTCCTTCGCCGGCTTCCAGCCGGCCCAGCCGGCCTGCCAGACCATGTGGTTCCCCGACGGATCGCCGGCGACCTTCCCCACGATGTCGGCGAGCGACATCTGGCCCTGGCCACCGGGGCCGTGGTAGTGCCAGGCCGCCGCCTGCGGAACCGGGGGCGGGACGGGCGCGCCGCCGCTCTGCAGGCCGGTCTGCGGGTTGAACTGGGACGGGCCGCCCATGCCCTGGTTCATCATCCCGCCCATCTGGTTGCCCATGCCGAAGCCCATGCCCGCGGACATGGCCGCACCGCCCATGCCGGTGTTCTTCGCGGCGGAGCGCCTGGCGTCCGCGCTCGCGTCCGTCATCTGGAGCTTGGCGTACGCGTCGAGGTTGCCGATGACGCCCATCTTCGTGCGGGTGTCGAGGGCCTTCTCGACCTCTTCCGGCAGGCTGATGCTCGAGATCGTGAAGTCCGAGAGCTGCACGCCGTAGGACGTCTGGAAGTCCGGGTTCATCCGGTCACGCAGCTTGTCAGCGAGCGCCATGTAGTTGGCGGCGAGGTCGAGGACCGGGATCTTGGCCTGCCCGACCGTGTCCGCGAGGCCGCTGACGAGCTTCTTCTTGAGCTGGCTCGCGATCTCTTCCGTGGTGAACAGGCCGTCCGTGCCGACGAGCTGACGCAGGAACGTGGCGGAGTCGCTCACGCGGAAGCTGTAGACGCCGTACGCCCGGATGCGGACCGGTCCGAACTCGGCGTCCCGCATCATGATCGGCGTGGCGGTGCCCCAGCCGTTGTCCGTGAACTGGCGGGTAGAGACGAAGTAGACGTCCCCCTTGTACGGGTAGTTCAGCGCGTAAGCGATCGACGTGAAGAAGGAGCTGATCGGCCCGTTCTTCGTGTCGAGCGTGTAGGTGCCGGGCTGGAAGACCTCCGACAGGCGGCCTTCGCTCACGAAGACGGCGACCTGGCCTTCCCGGACGACGAGCTTGGACTTGTCCGTAATTGCCTGGTTGAACACCGGGAAACGCCAGACGACGGTGTCCCGCGTGCTGTCGAGCCACTCGATGACATCGAGGAACTGGGCGCCGGCGTGCTGCTTGAGGGTGTTCCAGAGACTCAACTCGACCTCCTGTACCGCTGACGGGTACGACGGACGCTGCAAGCGTATTGCATTCACGGGCGATCGGACAACGGGTTAGCTTCGCGTATGCACTGGGTCCTGGCGTCGCCGCTCCTCGCGCTGCAGGCCGCCGACCTGGTCCGGGTCGAAGATCCGGAGTTTCCCGGCGCGGTCGCGCGATCGGACACGGGAGCCACGCTCACGGCGCCTCCGCCCCCGGGCGTACGCTGGCGTCCGGAGGCGGTCCCGATCCCGGACGTCCTGCCGGAAGACGCGATCGCGCCAGACGGCGTGTGGGCTGCGGGTGACGGTCTGGCTGCCACCAACGCCGACACCTGGCACGCGCTGGGGATCCGCGGGCAGGGCGTGAAGGTCGCGGTCTTCGACGTGGGCTGGTACGGGGGCGAGCTCGATCCGGCCGAGCTCGGCGCCGTGACCACGCACGACTGCCAGGTCTCGCCGACGTGCGAGGTCGCGATGGATCTGCGGGCTCCGACCTTCGGGTTCGAGGAGGGGCACCACGGGATGGCGTGCGCGGAGGCCGTGCGGGACTTCGCGCCGGACGCGGAGCTGCACCTGGTCCGCGTGAACTCGTTCACGACGCTCGAGAACGCGGTCCGCTGGGCGATCCGGAGCGACATCGACGTCATCTCCATGTCCATGTCGTACTACAACGAGAGCTTCTACGACGGGAGCGGGCCGTTCGCGCCGCTGGTGGAGGCGCTGGAGGCAGCGGACGTGCTGTTCGTGACGTCCGCCGGTAACAACGCGTCGACCCACTGGGCCGGCGACTGGCAGGACGGCGACGGCGACGACCGGCTCGACGGGACGGGCGACAACGGGATCTACGCCTTCGACACCGGATCTGCGCCGACCTTCAACCTGAGCTGGAACCAGTTCGGCCGGTGCGGCGACACGGATCTGGACATCGCGATCTTCGACCTCGAGGACCGGCTGCTCGGCGTCGGCGCGGCCGCCCAGGACGCCGCGGCGGATCGGTGCGAGCCGGTGGAGCGCGTGACGGCCGCCCCGTCGCAGGACGGCTTCTACCGGATCGAGGTCTCGCGGCGCCGCGGGAGCGTGGTCGGACTGAAGGTGGACGTGCTGCCGCGCGACATGTACGTCTACGACGGCACCGCGGGCTCGACGGTCGCAGATCCCGGCTCGCACCCGTACACATTCGCGGTCGGGGCGGTGCGTGCGGACGGCTACCTGTGGAACGACGCCGAGAGCTTCTCGTCGCGGGGGCCGACGAACGCGGGGGTTCCGAAGCCGGACATCTCGGGGCCGGACGGGCTGTCGGTGTCGCCGTACGCGGCCAACGGCTTCTTCGGGACGTCGGCGAGCACGCCCGCGGTCGCGGGGCTCGTCGCGCTCGTGCTCTCGTCGGATCGCGCGCTCACGCCGCGGGACGCCGCGCGGCGGCTGCAGGGCTGGACCTGGGGGGAGACGCCGTCGTTCCAGCAGCCGGATCCCGCGCTCGGACCTGGGAAGGCGCGGCTGCCGGTCACGTCGGACGCGTCGCCGGGGTGCGGCCGCCGGCCGCTGATCATGCCGCTCTTCCTGTTGCCGCTGTGGTGGCGTCGCAAGCAGCGTGCTGCGAGGAGCCCGGACCTCTGGTAGGATGATCCCGGGAGCATCCACCCATGCCCGTTCCCGTTCCTCGTTCGAGCGCCACCCTCGTAGTTGTGTCCCTCGCAGCTGCGCTCTCTGCCGCCGGCGGGTGCACGGCGCCCGTGCCGGTACTCGGAACCTCTCCGGCGACGCTGCTCGATCGCGCTACGCCGGTGGGCTTCGCGGTGGAGGACGCGTGGGGCGCCGCCCCCGTGGGCGTGGCCGTCCGCGCGGTCAACGACCTCGGCGCGGCCGTGCCGGCCGATCCGGTGGTCGCGGAGGTGGACGGAGCGGACCGAGAGATCGTGTTCGACAGCACGGGCTTCGGGACGGTGCGCTTCACGGACGCCGGGAGTCACTCGGTGGACGTGGACGGCGAGATCGCTGCGGTGGACGCCTGGATCGCGGCAGGCGCGCCGTTTCCACTGTCCCGCGCCGCGCCCGCGCCGTTCGGCCCGGAGGACGACGGTGGCGCGATCTCGGCGCGCGCGGTCTCGAACGGCGTCGTCGTCCGCACGGAGACCGCCGTGTGGTGGGCGGCCCGCGGTGGCGCCAGCATGCGCGTGCTGCAGGCGGACTCGCCGCTCCTCGGGCTGCAGGTCGCGGACGTGGACGTGGACGGCACGACCGACGCGATCACCTGGACCGCGACGGAGGTGTACCTGCTCCGCGGGCGCCCGGGCGGCGGGATGGCGTGGGGAACCGGGTTCTCGGCCGCGGGCCACACGGTCGGCGCGGTGGACGCGGGCGACGTGTCGGGCGACAACCTCTCGGACATCGTGATCGCGTGGCAGGGTGGGGACGGCCCGGGCGTCCTCGACGTATGGGAGAGCGACGGACAGTGGGGCTTCGCGCCCGGCTATCCCCGGAGCCTCTCGGGTGTGCCGACGGGGGTGACGGTCTCCGACAACACGGACGACGGCACGGCGCAAATCACCGTCTCGACGGAGCTCGGCGCCTTCCTCCGGTTCTTCGTCCTGGATCACCAGCTCGTGCCCACGGGGCCGCGCGTGACGGACGGCATGGTGGAGCCCGGCGCGCTCGTCGAGGACTTCGGCGACACGACGGGCGACAGTACCGCGGAGCTGGCGTTCATCCTGCCTGGCGAGCCGCGGGGCTCGCAGAGCCTCATGTTGTGGAACCTAGGCGGCATCGCGCCGCTCTACCAGCCCACGCACTGGACGTGGACGTCGGTGGGGGCGTTCTGGGCGAGCGACGATGGCAACCGGGACGGCTACACGGACATCATCACCCTGGACGACCGGTCCAAGCTCCAGATCTTCACCTGGGACGAGGCCGAGGACTATGTCCAGCGCTTCGTCGCGGACGTGGCCGAGATGGGGCCGATCGCGCTCTCGGACTGGAGCGGGGACCGGATCGGCGACCTGTTCGTGGCGGGCGACGGCTTGTGGTGGTTCTACGACGGTACGTCGTACGTCCGCGAAGATCCGGAGCTCCCGTGGGGTCTCGGCGGGCCGGAGCTGATCGTGTCGACGCGGCGCGCGTCGGGCCC
>CAMCWU010000266.1 GCA_945882675.1 Klebsiella pneumoniae
ACGACCTCGAGCGCGACATCATCGCGGCCGTGTTCGAGTTCGACGACATCACCGTCGAACGCCTGATGACCCCGCGCACCGAGATGTTCTCGCTTCCCCTCACCCTCTCGTGGGACGAGCTGCTTCGCCGCGCCGCGGACTCCGGCCACACCCGCATCCCGATCCAGGGCGGCCGCAGCGACGACATCATCGGCGTCTTGCTGCTCAAGGACCTGCTGAAGCACCGGAAGCACCCGCCGGCCGGCCCGCGCCAGCTCCGCGCGCTGCTCCTCCCCACCGTGTTCGTGCCGTCGACCAAGTCGGCGGACGCCATGCTCGCCGAGTTCCTGGAGCAGCAGTTCGTCATGGCGTTCGTGGTGGACGAGCACGGCACGCTGGTCGGCCTCGTGACGCTGGACGACCTCCTGTCGGAGCTGATGGGCGAGCTCGACGGCGAGCGCCAGGCGAAGGAGGACACCGGCCCGCTCGGCGGTCCCTGGCTGCTGGACGGGAGCCTGGACGCCGAGGACTTCCACGACCAGACCGGCATCGAGCTGCCGGACGGCGAGTACAACACCCTCGGGGGCTTCGTGTTCATGCAGCTCGGTCGCCTGCCCGCGCCGGGAGACGCGATCTCCTGGATGAACCACCAGTTCGTGGTGCAGGAGATGGACGGCCGGCGGATCTCCGTCGTCCACGTCGCAGCGGAGGCCAAGCCATGACCCTCGCACCGATCGCGGGCTGGATGGCCGTGTGCGTCCTGGTGGAAGGCCTGTTCGCCGCCACCGAGATGGCGCTCCTGTCGGCCAACCGTCACCGCCTCCAGGTCCGCGCGAACGACGGCGAGCGCGGCGCCATCCGCGCCATTGGCTTCCTCGAACGCGAGGATCGGCTGATCGCGACCTGCCTCGTCGGGACCAACCTCGCGCTGGTCGCAGGGTCCACGCTCGCGGTGGCCGCGTGGCTCACGGGCACGCCCGCGGGCCTCGCGCTGGCGCTGGCGTTCGTGCCGGCTTCGCTCGTCCTCGGGGAGGCCACGCCCAAGATGATCTCGGCCGCCCACGCCGATAGCTTCGCGCCCGTGATGGCGTACGGGCTGCGCGGGGCCGAGATCGTCTTCACGCCGTTCCTGAGTGTCATCGCGCTGTGGTCGGGGATCTTTCGCCGGATCACGCCGCCGAGCCGCCCCGTCCGACGCGAGGAGATCGTGAAGATGATGGCGGACCGGTCGTCCAAGATCGACCCGGAAGACCGCCGCCTCATCCAGCGCGCCATCGGCCTCGGTGAGATCCCGGTCGAGAGCTCCATGACGCCGCTGGTGGACCTCACCGCGCTGCCCGAGAACGCGCTCGTGTCCGACGCGATCCGCCTCGTCGCCACGGACTCGTGGTCGCGGATCCCGGTGTACCGCGACCGCGTGGACAACCTGATCGGCGTGATCGAGCACCACGACCTGCTGTTCGCCAAGGACGACGACACGATCCAGTCGCTCGTACGCCCGGTCCGCTTCGTCCCGGAGTCCAAGAAGGTCGACGAGCTCCTGCGCGAGCTCAGGCGGGACGGCGAGCACCTGGCGGTCGTGGTGGACGAGTACGGCGGCTCCGTCGGCATCGTGACCCTGGCGGATCTCCTCGAGAACCTGCTGGGCGACATCCGCGACGAGCGCGACGAGGACGAGTCGCTCGTCAAGCGCATCAGCGACCGGGAGTGGCGCCTTGCGGGCCGCGCCTCCATCGAGGAGGTCACCGCCGCCGCCGGCCGCCGCCTCCCGGAGGGGGACTACGAGACCGTCGCCGGGCTGATCCTCCAGGTCATGGGCCGGATCCCGAAGGTCGGGGAGGTCATCAAGGTCGGGAGGTGCCTGCTGACGATCGAGGAGGCGACGGAGAGATCGATCGTGGCGGTCCGGCTGACGACACCGGCAGAGACGGCTCCTTTGTAGGCGTCCATACTCCCTCCCCACATGGGAGAGGGAGAAAGATCAGAGCTTCTTCTTCACCTTCGGCTCCTCCGCCACCACGGGCTCGGGCCTCGACACCGGCGCCGCATCTCCGGGTCTCGGGAGACCGAGCGCCCTCACCAGCAGCTCCTCGAGCCCCTTGTCGAAGAGCGGCACCCGATCCTCGATCGTCCGCCGCCTCGCAACCCAGACCCACCGGTCCTGCAGCGCGGGCTCGCGGTACAGGCGGTGGTCCTCCTCCCCCATCGGCTCGAAGGTGACCTTCACGGCCCCGGACTCCCCGACCGCCGTGAACTGCAGCCACCGGTGCCGGTAACGGAGCATGACCCCGTCCGGGTCGCGGCGAGCCGCCACGAAGCCCGTGTCCTTCGCGAAGCCCTCCAGGTCGGCGAAGAGCGTGTCCCGGGCGCGCTGCGCCTCCTCCAGCGCCGCGGCCTCGCGCTCCGCGGCGGTCCTGCGCCCCTGCTCGGCGTCCGCTAGCGCCTGACGGAACCGCGCGGCGAGACCCATCGGCTTGCGCTCCACGCTCCCTCCTTCGCCCTCTATCGGCTGTGTTCCCGGTGTGTCGGCCGGCTCCGCAACGGACCGCCCGTTGCGGTTGACCCGGGGTTTCCATACGTGCTATTTCGATGCGGCTACGGGGGGTAGCGAGTCGTCTGTCGCCTCCGCAGAGACGCCCCCGCCCCCGCCCCCAGAGGACACAACAGCGATGGGAAGAGCCATCGGGATCGACCTCGGCACCACGAACTCGTGCGCCGCCTACGTCGAGAACGGCAAGCCGCAGGTCATCACCTATCGGGACGGTTCCAGGACCATCCCGTCGGTATTCGCCATCGACAAGCAGGGGAACCGGCTGGTCGGTTCGGAGGCGAAGAAGCACGGGGACATCGACCCGAACGCGACCATCGCCGCCAGCAAGCGCCTCATCGGCCGGAGCTTCGGCTCGCAGGCGATGGAGAAGATGAAGCAGGTCTTCACGTACGAGCTCGTCGAAGGCGAGTCGAGCGAGGTGCTGATCAAGGTCAGCGACCAGGTCTTCACGCTCGAGCAGATCTCGGCCGCCATCTTGCGCCGCATCAAGGAAGCTGCGGAAGACGCCCTGAATGACGAAGTCGATCAGGCCGTCATCACCGTGCCCGCCTACTTCAATGACCGCCAGCGCCAGGCGGTCCGCTCAGCCGGGAAGCTCGCGGGTCTCAAGGTCCTGCGCGTGCTCAACGAGCCCACGGCGGCGGCGCTCGCGTACGGCCTCGGGCGCACGCTCAACCAGCGTGTCGCGATCTACGACCTCGGCGGCGGCACCTTCGACATCTCGATCATCGACATCAAGGACAAGATCTTCGAAGTCATCGCGACCGGGGGCGACACGTTCCTGGGCGGCGTGGACTTCGACGATCGCGTCATGCAGTGGGCGCTGCAGACGTTCGTGGACGAGTCGGGCGTCGACGTCAGCTACGACCGGCGCGCCGTCAGCCGGATCCGGGACGCCGCGGAGCAGGCGAAGATCCGCCTCTCGAGCGAGCCCACCACGCGGCTGTTCCTCGAGAACATCTGCGTCGACGACGACGGGAAGCCGCTGAACCTCGACATCGCCATGAGCCGCGACCAGCTCGAAAAGCTCACGGAGGACCTGGTCGATCGGTCAATGGTGACCTGCGAGCGCATCCTCGGGGAGGCCGGGTCGTCCCGCGAGCAGCTGGACGAGGTCCTGCTCGTCGGCGGCCAGTCGCGCATGCCCATGGTGCGCCGGAAGCTGGAGATCTTCGCCGGCAAGCCGCCGTCGCACAAGGTCCACCCGGACGAAGCCGTCGCGATCGGCGCGTCGATCATGGCGCACTCGCTGTCGAGCAAGGCCGGCCCGCAGGACATGACCCTGCTCGACGTCCTGCCCATGGCGATCGGCATCAGCAAGACCGACGGCAGCATGCACGTGCTGTTCGCCAAGAACCAGCCGCTGCCGGACTACAAGACCCGCACGCTGATGACGAGCAAGGACAACCAGCGCTCGATCATGCTCCGGATCTACCAGGGGGAGAGCAAGCTCGTCGCGGAGAACGAGCTGCTCGGCACGTTCGTGTTCTCGGGCCTGCGGGAAGCCGTGAAGGGCGCCGTCAAGATCGAGGTGACCTTCCACATCGACTCTGAGGGCATCCTCAACCTGACCGCGCGCGACATCGACACGGGCCAGCTCGTGGAGTCGCGGCTCAAGCTCGGGAAGGAGGGAGAAGCCGCCCCCACCGCGTCGGTCGGCGGCAAGAAGAAGGTCGCGAAGAAGAAGCCCGCCGCGGGCCCGGAAGAGGTCGAGGACCAGGAGAGCGCGCCGCCGCCGGCCCCGCTCGCCATGCCCATGTCGAGCCTCACCATGAAGCCCACGCTCGGCTCCGCCCCGAGGGACCTGGCCAAGGGCATGTCGAGGGGCATGGACAACGACGAGCCCGCGCCGCTCGACGACAGCGCGGCCGCCCCAGCCGTCAAGACGCGGCCGCACACGGACGGTCCGCGAGGCGCCGCGCCAACGTCGGCCACCACGTCGCCGGCAGTGGCGGCGCAGCCGCAGGTCGGGTTCATGGGCCGGATCCTGGCCTGGTTCCGCGGGTTGTTCGGCAGGAAGTAGACGTGGATCCTGAGCGGGTCGTGTTCGTGCTGGTCGAGCCCCAGCACCCCGGGAATGTGGGCGCGGTGGCCCGGGCCATCGCGAACATGGGCCTGCGCCGGCTGATCCTGGTCAACCCGCCCGCCTGGGACCCCGAGCAGGCGCGGTGGATGGCGCCCGGCTGCGACGATCTCCTGCGGGATGTCCGCGTCGTCGCCACGCTCGACGAAGCGCTCGAAGGCGTGGGGCGCGCGATCGCGACCACGGCGCGCCATCGCCGTCGCGGCCAGCCCGTCATCGGCCCGGCTGAAGTCGCGACGCAGATCCTCGACGATCCGGAGCGCATCACCGCGATCCTGTTCGGCCGCGAGGACCACGGGCTGCCGGACAGCGCGATCCTCCGGTGCGAGTCGGTGCTGCGGATCCCGACCGCGCCACACGCAAGCTTGAACCTGGGCCAGGCGGCGCTGCTCATCGCGTGGGAGCTGTTCGAGGCCCGGCGCGAGCGCGGAGAGGCCGCGCCGGGACGCCTGCTGGGCGGCTCGGCGGACACGTCCACGGCGCGCCTCGATCGCCGGGATCGGAAGGATCGGCCGGCGG
>CAMCWU010000267.1 GCA_945882675.1 Klebsiella pneumoniae
GGGTGGGCGATGACGCACACGGGCAGCGTGGCGGACGGCATCGAGCGGATCCGCGCGATCAGCCGGGTGACCGCGGACGACGTCAAGCGCGTGGCGGCCACGTACCTGCGTCGCGAGCGGTCCACCACCGCGATCGGCCGCATCGCGGAGGGTAAAGCAGCAGAGCCGTACGAGCTCCCGCCGCTGATCACGCCCGCCGAGCGGACGGAGTTCCACGCCCGCCCGGTCGCCGCGCCGGCGGCCCGCCCGTCGGAGCTGGTGGAGGAGGCCGCGATCGGCTCGGCCACGCTGCTCACGGCGTACGACCCGGCGCTCCCGGTCGTGAACTTCCAGCTCCGGCTGCCTGTCGGCGGGGCCCTCGACCCGAAGGGTAAGGAGGGCACCGGATACCTGGCGGGCGAGCTGCTCCTTCGCGGCACGCGCTCGCGCGGGCGGGAGCGGTTCGAGGAGGCCCTGGACCAGCTGGGTGCATCGCTCGGTACGTCGGTATCGGTCGAATCGTTCACGATCGCGGGGCGTGTCCTCGACCGCGCGTGGCCGGCCGTGGCGGAGCTCGTGCGCGAGGCCCTCGCGGAGCCCGCGTTCGACGCCGACGAGCTCGAGGACCTGAAGGAGGAGGTGATCGCGGACCTCGCGGCGTCGCTCGACTCGGACGACGAGCTCGCGGAGCGCGGCATCGCCATCGCGTTGTACGGGAAGGACCACCCGTATGGCCGGGACACGCGCGGCACGCCCGAGAGCATCCGCGCGGTCACCCGCGACGACCTGCTCGCCTGGTACGCGCAGGCGGCCCGCTCGGACGGCGCGCTGTTCGGCGTCTCCGGCCGGTTCGACGCCGAGCTCCGCACGGAGGTCGGGGCGATCCTCGGCGCGCTCTCCACGGAGCCCCGCGCGTCCGCGCCCGTCACGGCGCCGCCGACCGCGCTCGCCGGGAAGGTGCTCCTCGTCGACAAGCCCGAGCGCAACCAGGCGCAGCTCCGCATGGCTCTCGCCGGGATCGACGCGCGGACGGCTGACTTCCCCGCGTTCGTGCTCTGCAACGACGGGTTCGGCGTCGGCTTCGGCGGCCGCCTGATGAAGGAGGTCCGCGTCAAGCGGGGGTGGAGCTACTTCGCCTACTCCATGCCGCTGCTCCACCCCGGCTTCGGCGAGTGGCAGGTCACGCTCGCGCCGGGCAACGAGTACGCCGTGGAAGCGCTGGTCCTCGTCCGCGACCTCACGGTCCAGGCGCTGGCCGACGGCCTGACGCCCGAGGAGATCGAGCAGGCCCGCGCCACCCGCCTCCATGGCCTCCCGTTCGAGATCGACACTGCGAGCAAGCGCCTCGACCACGCGATCCGCGGGAGGACCCTCGGATACGACAGGATCGCGGCTACGAAGGCGATGGCGAACATCCCCGTCGACGCCGTGAACGCGGCCTTCCGCGAGCGGATCGCGCTCGATCACGTGGCGATCTGCGTGGTCGGCAGCGCGTCGGCGCTCCTCCCTGCGCTGAAGGAGAAGCTGGGCGACGTGGTCGTCGTGCCGTTCGACCAGCTCGGCATCGCCGACCCCACCTGAATCCCGCCCGCCCCTTCCGGAGTCTCGCATGTTCCGTTGGATCGCCCCGATCCTCGCCCTCACCGTCCTCGTCGGCTGCCCGAAGAAGGTGTCCACGCCCGACGGCGACGGCAGCGCCACCGGCGACCTCCCCCAGGTCGACCAAACGCTGCAGATCGCGCTCGTGACGCCGAACACGCTCGCGCCGAACACGCCCGCGTCGCTGACTATCAACGGCACCGGCTTCCAGCAGGGCGCGACCGCCCAGATCGAGGGCCAGGGCGTGCTCCAGACCCGGTTCGGGGACAGCAACACGCTGACGGCCGAGACCGCGGGGTTGTACGCCGGGACCTACGATCTCACGGTCACCAACCCGTCGGGCGAGAAGACCACGCTCCGCGGGGGCCTCAGCGTGCGCGAGGGCGGCGGTGACGTCTCCGCCGAGTGCCGCAACGTGACCGTGTACTTCGGCGTCGACAAGTCGCTGCTCGAGGCGCAGGCGAAGACCGAGCTGCAGGGCAAACTCGCGTGCTGGACCGGCTCCCAGCGCCCGTTCACGGTGGACGGCCACGCGGACGAGCGCGGCACGACCGACTACAACCTCGCGCTCGGCCAGCGGCGGGCGGACGCGGTGAGCGGCTGGCTCACGGCCGCGGGTGTCGCGCCCGGGCGCGTGCGCTCGGTCTCCTACGGCGAGGAGAAGCCGGCGGACGCCGGACACTCCGAGGCCGCGTGGGCGAAGAACCGCAAGGCGGACGTCCACTACTAGCAGGCGCGCCCCGCCTGTGGCGGGTCGGTCTCCCTCGGGGTCCCTGCGGTCGGCCCCGGCTGGGCGGGTGGCGGACATCGAGGACAGGGTCGACATCCGCGCCACCCTGACGCTCCCGGCCACGGGGACGTGCCCACCATCATCACCCGGAACGGGGCCGCGGCGAGGTGATCAGCCTGCGCAACGACATCTACTTCTCCCCAGTCGCGACAACTAGACTTCCCCACTCAGGGGGTTGTGGTTCTCGCTCCAGGGAACCGACAAGTGAGCGGGTGCCTCCAGCGCGGCGGGGGTGGTGGAATCTTCGGCGGCGAGCCGCTCCAGGCGGGCCTGCGCCTCGTCCTCCCGGATGCTGCCGCCGACCATCTTGCTAGCGCCCAGCTCGGCTACGGCCTGACGGTCGCCCGCGATCACGTCCGATGCGGTGTCGCTCACGATCGGGCCCGCGACAACGACGGTGACGCCGTCTACGCGATCTACGAGGCCGATCTCGGCTCCGACCCCAATAATGCGGATACCGACGGCGACGGATGGGACGACTTCCTGGAGTGGGTCTACACCACCGACGCCGCGCTGTACGTGCTCGATCCCACGCTGACCCCCGACGACGACGACGACGGCGTCTATCAGGTGTACGAAGCCGATCTCGGCTCGGATCCGCTCTCGGCCGACACCGACGGCGACGGCTGGGACGACTTCACCGAGTGGGTAAACGGCCTGGCGGGGTACATGACGAACGCGACGGTCACCCCCGACGACGACCGAGACGGCCTGTACGCGGTGCACGAGAAGATGTACGGCTGCCGCCTGCGCAATCCGGACTCCGACGCGGACGGCTGGACCGACTGGGAAGAGGTGGTCTACGAAGGGGTCTGCAACAAGCGCGCGACGACCCCCGACGATGATGGCGACGGATTGTACAGGGTGTACGAGCTCGATCTCGGAACGGGCCCGCGCAATCCCGACTCCGACGCAGACGGGGTCAGCGACGGCGACGAGTACTGGGCGGGCACCGACCCGCTCGATCCGCTGAGCCACTGAGCCGGCCGCCATTTCGGCGGCGTTACGGCTCGAACCGCCGACCGCGCGCGGCGAGTCCTCCATGCGCTACCACGACAACTGCGACAGGACTCGTTAGCGGAGCGAATGGTACGCGCCTTCCGCCGATGGTTGCCTCCCCTGTGCGGTCTCGTGCTCGCCGGCTGCGATCGCCCGGACCCGGGCAAGCCCGCGTCGCCCGCGCCCGCGCCCCTGTCGCCCGTGCTCGCCTTCTCGTCCGGTCAGACGCCCACGAATGTGTTGTTCGTCTCCGTCGACACCACTCGCCGCGACCGCATCGGCCGGTTCTCCGGTCGCGCCGACACCACGCCGTTTCTCGATAGCCTGCTTGCAGCCGGCGTCTCCCTCGACGATCACCGGTCGTGCAGCAACTGGACCGCGCCGTCGATGTTGTGCGCCACCACCGGCCACAGCCCGCTGGACCTCGGTTTCTGGCCGTCGACCGGCGACCCGCAGGTGCCGGACGTGCCTGCCGGCTTGCCCACCGTGGCGCGCGCGCTCGGCGACATCGGGTTCCGGAGCCGTCTGGTGACCGCGAACCGGGTGTTCTCCGACGCCTGGGACACGGCCCAGGGCTTCGACCAGGTCGTGACCGTCGACCAGCTCCCCGCCCCGGCCGTCAGGGACGCCGCGCTCGTCGAGGTCGATGCGCTGATGAGCCAGTCGGAACCCTGGCTGTTGCATGTGCACTTCTTCGACCCCCACCGGGAGTACTGCGCCCCGGCGGACTATCTCGACGAGCTGGACACCTTGCCGGAGATCGGCTTCGATCTGTGTGACAACCTCGACGGAGCCCTCGACGCCGCCGCTACCCAGGACGCCGCCTGGCAGGAAGCGCTCCTCGCCCGGATCGACGCGAGCTACCGCGCCGAGCTACGGTTTTTCGACGACACCCTGGCCGGGTTCTGGGCGGAGCTCGACCGTCGCGGCGCGCTCGACGACACGCTGGTGGTGCTGTTCTCGGACCACGGCGAGCAGCACCTCGAGCGCGGCGTGGTGGACCACGGCTTTCACCTTTACGCAGAAGAGAACCGCGTTTTCGCCGGCTTCTGGGCGAAAACCCTCGCCGGCCGCGCCTGGCCCGGGCCCACGTCGCACACCGATCTCGCGCGCACGGTGACCTCGCTGTACCCGGTCGCTCCGGTCGAAACCGCGACGGGGGTCCCGCTCGGAGACGCGCCGGCCTCCCGTGTTCGGCGGACCTTCGCCTACAGCCGGGTGGATACCATCACACCCGAGCTGGCGGTCGTCGCCGAGAATCACTTATTGCTACGTACATGGGACGGCGCTTTCGAGCTCTACGACACGGAGGCCGACCCCGAGGAGCGCGACAACCGATGGCCCGTCGCGCAGGACGCGGCGCTCGAGGCCGAGCTGACGGCGTTCACCGACGACGTGATCGCCCTCTGGCCGCACCTCGCGGAGTCCCCACCCTAAGCGCTGCGCTGCGCCCTCGGATGCCCGCCGCGAGCGCACGGACCGGAGCCCACGCGCGCAGGCCGGCCGAGAACCGCCCAACCACAGCCGCGAAACCCTACCAGCGCCCGACCACGACCGCGCCGACCACCGCGCCGACCCCGACCGCGCCGACCACCGCGCCGCCGATGCCCAGCACCTGGTTGCCCGTCACGAGCCCGGGGCGCTCGTCCGACGCCTGGTCGCCGCCCAGGAACGCGCTCTGCATGGCTGCGGCGCCCCCGATCGACGCGCCCCCCGCAGCCAGCGAGGCGAGGCCGGTGACCAGCAACGCGCGGGACGGAC
>CAMCWU010000268.1 GCA_945882675.1 Klebsiella pneumoniae
GAGGCGGCACGCCCCGGATCTGGGCCGAACCCTGCTTCCGCGAGCGACGGAGGCGAAGCCGACCCCGGAGGGAGGCCGGCCCCCGCTTGCGGGGGAGGCGCCCATGGAAGTCCGCCCTTGTCGGAGCGTCCCTTTCGCGCTATCCGCGGCCGGAGGTGCAGATGACCCGCTCAGCCCGCGTCCCGTCCTGGCTCGTCATCGGCTTCCTGGCGTTCGCCGTGGGCTGCGTGCCGAAGAAGAAGCACGAGGGCATCGTCGCGGAGATGCAGGGCCGGATCGACGACCAGGCCTCGAACATCACGGGCCTGTCGGGCGAGCTCACGGACACGCGGATGCAGCTCGGCCAGGCGAACGGCTCGTTGGAAGAGGCGAATCGCCAGCTCGCATCGAAGATGGCGGAGGCCGGGCAGCTCCAGCAGGACGTCGCGACCATGCAGGCCGCGCTCGCCGAGCTGAACCGCCAGAAGGCGCTCGCGGACGCCACGATGCGGCAGTACCAGGACCTCCTCGCCCGCTTCAAGTCGATGATCGACGCCGGCACGCTCAAGGTCAAGGTCATCGACGGGCGCATGGTCGTGGAGCTGGCCACGGACGTGCTCTTTCCGCCGGGGTCGGCCGCGCTCTCGCGGGAGGGCCAGACGGCCATCGCAGACGTGGCGAAGGTCCTCGCGTCGATCCCGGACCGCGAGTTCCAGGTCGCCGGCCACACCGACGATCGGCCGATCCGGAGCGCACAGTTCCCGAGCAACTGGTACCTCGGGTCCGCGCGGGCGATCGCGGTCGTGGACGTACTCACCAAGGGCGGGCTCGGCGCCGAGCGCGTGAGCGCCGCGTCCTTCGCCGAGTACCAGCCGGCGGACACCAACCGCACGACCGAGGGCCGCACGGCGAACCGCCGCATCGAGATCGTGGTGGTCCCCGACCTCTCCACGCTCCCCGGCTACGAGGAGCTGCAGAAGCTCGGGACGCCGAAGCCCGCGGTGATCATCCCGACGGGCGCGCCGTAGTCAGCTCCGGAGCAGGATCTCGCCCATCGCCGCGATCATCGCGCCCTGATCGGTCGTCCCGCACATCTCCCGCGCGCTGTGCATCGAGAGCATCGGGTTGCCGACGTCTACCGAGCGACAACCCAGGCGCGCCGCCAGCATCGGCCCGACGGTGGAGCCGCACGCGAGATCGGAGCGGTGCACGTACCACTGGTGCGGGACGCCCGCGCGCTCGCAGGCCAGCGCGAAGGTCGCGGCGCCGTCGCTCTCGGTGGCGTAGCGCCAGTTCGTGTTCTGCGTGATGTCGGGGCCGGCGGTGAGCTTCGGCATTTGCTCGGGCTCGTGCTTGTCGACATGCGCCGGGTGCACCGCATGCGACATGTCCGCGCTCACCAGGAACGACCGCTCGAGCGACCGCGTGAGATCCGCTTGCGTCGCGTTCTCTCCGAGGATCCGGAGCAGCACCGCGTCGAGCGCCCGGCCGTTCGCGCCGCGGCTGGTGGTCGACCCGATCTCCTCGTGGTCGAACAGTGCGATCACGGACGTGGCCGCCGGCAGATCGTGGTCGAGGCCGCCGATCAGGGCTTCGATCGCCGCATGGCACGACGCGAGGTTGTCGAGCCGCGCCGAGTACAGGAACTCCCCGTGCGCCCCGCCGACGACCGCGGGCGTGAGATCGTACAGGCCCATATCCCAGCTCAGGATGTCGTCCGGCCGGCAGCCGAGCTCGTCGGCCAGCAGCGTCCGGAGCGGATCTTCGCCCTCTGCGCCGCCGAGCGCGAACAGGGCGGGCAGGCCCGTCTGGGCGTTGACCTTGAGACCGTCATCGTTGACGCCGCGGTTCAGGTGGATGGCGAGGGTCGGGACGCGGCAGAGCGGGCGATGGACGCGCAGGATCTCGTGGCGCGAGCTCGCCCCGTGCCGCAGGCACACCTGGCCCGCGATCCCGAGGTCGCGGTCCATCCACGTCGCGAGCATGATGCCGCCGTACGGCTCGAGGCCGAGGCGCACGTACCCGTGGCTCCTGACGAGCGGACGCGGCTTGATCCGCAGGTTCGGCGAGTCCGTGTGGGCGGCGATGATGCGGAAGCCGGCCTCCACCACCGGCCGGTCGCCGACCCGGAACGCGAAGAGCGAGCCGCCGCGCAGCACGTATCCGAGGTCCCCGGGCATCAGATCGAGGTGGGGATCCGCGAGGTCGACCCGGGCGAACCCACGGGCGTCGAGCCACATGGCGGCGTTGAGCGCCGCGTGGAACGAGGACGGGCTGTCGTCGAGGTAGCGGGCGAACCGCTCGATCACGGACATGGGCGCACTCCTGGAGGGTGCTCGTAGCCCGCCGTGGCGGGTTGTCGCGCCCGGGCGCGTGCTTAATCGTCTGCCCACGAGAGGTGCGGAGCGGCGGGGACGGATCCCGCGGCCCCACCCCTGCCAGGAGGGTACCGTGTCCGGACAGGAGCATGGCTTCAAGGCCGAGGTCCAGCAGCTGCTCAACCTCATGATCCACTCGGTGTACTCGGATCGCGAGGTGTTCGTGCGCGAGCTCGTCTCGAACGCGGCAGACGCGCTGGACAAGGTGCGCTTCCTCGAATTGACCCGGAAGGACCTCGCGCCGACCGTCGGGGAGACCTCCGGGATCCGGATCTCCGTCGACGCGGACGCGCGGACGGTCGTGATCGAAGACGACGGCATCGGCATGACGGAGGAGGAGGCCGTCAAGAACCTGGGGACGATCGCCCACTCCGGCACGAAGGCGTTCCTCGAGCAGATGAAGGCGGCGGGCCAGGACGCGCCGAAGCTGATCGGGCAGTTCGGCCTCGGCTTCTACTCGGCGTTCATGGTTGCGGATCAGGTGGTCGTCGACACGCGGTCGGCGCTCCCGGAGGCCACGCCCGTCCGCTGGACCAGCAAGGGGGAGGGCTCGTTCGAGGTCGAGCCCGGCACGCGCGAGACCCGCGGCACGCGCATCGAGATGAAGCTCCGGGAGGACGCAGGCGAGTTCCTGGAGGTCTGGAAGCTCGAGTCGATCGTCCGCAAGCACAGCAACTTCCTGTCCTGGCCCATCATGGTCGGGGACGAGCAGGCGAACGCCGCGAAGGCGCTGTGGCTCGAGCAGCCGTCGCAGGTGAAGGACGAGGAGGCGAATCAGTTCTACAAAGAGATCAGCATGGACTGGAACGATCCGGCGATCCGGATCCACCTGTCGGTCGACTCGCCGATCCAGTACAGCGCGCTGCTGTTCGTCCCGGGCAAGCGCCCGCACGACCTGTTCCAGCCGGAAGCGGCGCGCGGACCCCGCATGTACGCGCGCCGCGTCCTGATCGAGGAGCACGCGCGCGACCTGCTCCCGGACTGGCTCCGGTTCGTCCGCGGCGTCGTCGACAGCGAGGACATCCCGCTCAACGTGTCGCGCGAGATGGTGCAGAAGACCCAGGTCGTCCGCAAGATCCGCGAAGCCCTGGTCAAGCGGATCCTGCGCGACCTCGGCAAGCTCGCTGACGAGCGGCAGCCGGCCGCAGAGGGCGAGGAGAAGCCCGCGCCGAAGTACCCGGGCGTGTGGAACGACTTTGGCGTCTTGCTGAAGGAGGGCTACTACCACGACAAGTCGTCGTGGGGGGAGCAGATCCTGCCGCTGCTGCGGTTCGCCAGCACCAAGGGCGAGCTCCGGTCGCTCGCGGCGTACAAGGCCGACATGCCGGAGGGCCAGGACACGATCTGGTATATCACGGCGGAGAACCGCAGCACGGCCGAGGCGTCGCCGCACCTGGAGGCCTTCCGCAAGCGCGGCTGGGAGGTCCTGCTGCTCACGGACGCCGTGGACGAGTGGCTGATCCAGGTCCTCACCGAGTACGACGGCAAGGCGATGAAGAGCGTCGCCCGCGGCGATCTCAAGCTCGACGACGCGGAGGACAAGACGGAGAAGGCGGACGTCGGCGTGCTCGGGCCGTGGGTCAAGGGGATCCTGGGCGACGCGGTGGTGAGCGTCCGCGAGAGCACGCGCCTGACCGACTCGGCCTGCGTACTCGTAGACGAAGATCAGGGGATGAGCTCGAATATGGAGCGGATCCTGAAGCAGGTGAACCAGGCGGGCCCGGGGGCAAAGCGCATCCTCGAGCTCAACGCGCGGCACCCGCTGATCCGGAACCTCGACCGCCTGCGGGAGGCCGGCCGGAGCGCGGATGCGGAGCCGATCGCGCGGCTGCTGCTCGACGACGCCCTGCTCCTCGAAGGCAGCGTGAAGGAGCCGGCGGCGATGGGCCGGCGCCTGCAGGAGATGCTGCTGCGCGCGTCGGAAGCCGCGGTGGCGGCCGCGGATCGGTAGGTCGCCGGACGGCGCGCCTCGAACCGGTTAATAGTACGGATCGAGGTTGCTGCAGATGCGCGTCGCGTTGTTCTTCGACGGCAAGAACCACATGAAGGATCTGCGGCGCGCCGCCTCGGAGCGCTGGATCGACCACGGCGCGCTCGCGAAGTGGGTCGTCGATCAGGTCGGCGGCACCCGCATGGTGTCCGCCTTCTACTACACGGGCGTCCCGAACCCCAACGACGAGGGCGGCGGCACGGAGAAGCACGCGCTCGCGGATCTGCTCGAGGATCTGGAGCGGAAGCCAGGGTTCTTCGTCCGGCGCTTCAACCGGCGGACCAACTCGCGCGACTGCCCGCACTGCCGGCAGACGGTCACGTACACCGAGGAGAAGATGGTCGACACCTCGCTGGTGGTCGATCTGGTGCTCCTCGCCGCGCGGGACGCGTTCGACGTCGCGGTGGTGTTCTCGGGCGACCTCGACGTGCAGCCGGCGCTGGAAGCCTTGCGGAGCATGGGGAAGCCGTGCTGGATCGCGACCTTCGGGGATGGGGGCCTCTCGAAGTCGCTCTCGCGGTCCGCGTGGCACACCATCGACCTGCTGCCGCACCTCGACGCGTTCGCGTTCCCGGAGCTGGAGGTCGCGCCGCCCCGCTGGGTCCCGGACGCGCCCGAGCAGCTCGACCAGGAGATGAAACGCGAGCTACGCCGGGCTGAATTGCACTTCGGCGCGGGTGGCGGGTTCGTGGGCGCGCACTACTTCATCCACCGCTGGAAGGGCCATGCCATCCCGGACGGGCCGGAGGAGCGCCGGCAGTCGCTCCAGCGGCTGATG
>CAMCWU010000269.1 GCA_945882675.1 Klebsiella pneumoniae
TGTTCCGGTGGCGGCCGGGTCACGGATTCACGGATTATCCGGCTGATTTGCGCCGTTGACGGACCTCCCGTGATCACGGGTCCCCATCACGGAAAAGCCGCGCGGCTGACGGGCGCCGCACGGGCCAACCCGCGTCATCTCCTGGCACGGTCCTTGCTTAGGAGCCGGGCAACCTGCTCGGGAGACGTGATGACGTGGAGAAGCGCGCTGCTGCTGACCGGCCTGCTGGCCTGTGGAGGCGACGAGCCCGCGTCAGACGGCGCCCCCGCCGCTGGGAAGACTCGCGAGGTCACGATCGCCGCGTACACCACCCCGCGCGAGGCGTACGGGCAGGCGATCCTCCCGGCTTTCGCCGCGAAGTGGAAGGCCGAGCACGGCGAGGACCTCGAGTTTCAGGAGTCCTACCAGGGCTCCGGGGCCCAGGCCCGCGCCGTTGCGGAGGGGTTCGAGGCCGACATCGTGGCGCTGTCCCTCGAGCCGGATGTCCGCGTCGTCGAGAAGGCAGGGCTCATCACGCACGACTGGACGAGCGGCGCGACCCACGGCATGGTGAGCACGAGCTATGCCGTGATCGCCGTCCGCCCCGGCAATCCCAAGGGGATCCAGGACTGGGCCGACCTCGCGAAGCCGGGCGTAGAGGTACTGACGCCGAACGTCCGCACGAGCGGTGGCGCGATGTGGAACGTCGCCGCGATCTACGGCGCGGCGATCCGCGGACACGTCGCCGGCGTGGCCGCGAACGATCCGGCTGCCGCCGAGGCGTTCCTGGCTTCTGTCCTGAAGAACGTGAAGGTGATGGACAAGGGCGCGCGCGAGTCCATGGTCACCTTCGAGGGCGGGGTCGGTGACGCGGCCATCACCTACGAGAACGAGGTCCTCGTCGCCCAGCAGGCCGGCAAGCAGATCGAGTACGTGCTCCCGAAGAGCACGATCCTCATCGAGAACCCGGCCGCCGTCGTCGACACCTACGCGAAGAAGCACGGAAACGAGGAGGTCGCGAAGGCCCTCCTCGAGTTCCTCACGACCCCGGAGGCGCAGGCGGCCTACCGCAAGTACGGCCTCCGCCCGGTGTTCCAGGGCGCGACCATGGGCCTGCCGACGGTCACAGACCCGTTCACCATCCGGGATCTCGGCGACTGGTCCGGCGTGCAGGCCACTGTGTTCGAGAAGGGCGCCGGCTACGACCGGGCCATGGCGCTGGCGCAGAAGTGAGCACCGCGCGGCTGGGAGAGACCGCTAGACGCGGCGTATGGAGCACTGCGACGCCCCGGAAGGAGGCCGGCGTGGACCCGTGGCGGATCGCGTCCCTCGGGCTGCGCTGGTCGTTCGCGGCGTACGTGGGGATCCTGGTGGCCGCGCCGTTGATCGCCGTAGGCTGGCGCGCTGCGGTCGACGGACCGGCCGCGTTCCGGACCGCCGTCACGGACCCGGGCGCAGTGGACGCCATGCTGCTCTCGCTCGGGTGCGGCCTCATCGCAGCGCTCGTCAACTCCGTCGCCGGCACCGCCATCGCCTGGTGGCTGGTGCGCTGGAATGTCGCGGGGAGGGGGATCATCGGCGCGCTGGTGGACCTGCCGCTCGCGATCCCCACGCTCGTGGCGGGCCTCGTCCTGGTCGCCCTGTACGGGCCGCAGGCGATGGTGGGCCGGGCGCTCGGCGCATTCGGCGTCGAGATCGCGTACGCGCGGCCGGGCATCGTCCTCGCGCTGCTGTTCGTGACGCTGCCGTTCGTCGTGCGCGCCGTCGAGCCCGTCTTGATGGAGCTCGACCCCGCCGAGGAGGAAGCGGCATACACCCTCGGTGCGAGCCGGTTTACGGTTCTACGCCGGATCCTGCTCCCGCCGCTGCTCCCGGCCGTCGCGGCGGGGGCGGTCCAGACCTTCGCCCGCTCCGTCGCCGAGTTCGGGTCGATCGCGGCCGTATCCGGCAACATCCCGCACCGCACGCTCACCGCGCCCGTCTACGTCCTCGGCGAGGTCGAGGCCGGCAACCCCGGCGCCGCCGCCGCCGTGTCCGTCGTGCTCCTGCTGATCTCCGTCTCGCTCCAGCCGCTCGCGTCCTGGCTCGCCCACCGCGCTGGAGGCCACCGTGGCTGACGGCGGGCGCGGATCGCGGCGGTCCGGCCGGCCGGCCGGCGTCTTCGAGTGGGGCGTCGTCGTCGCCGTGCTCGTGTTCCTGGGCGTGGTCGTGGTCTTTCCGCTGACCGCCCTCGTCGGCGAAGTCGCCGCCCACCCCCGCGACGTCTGGAAGGGCCTCGCCACGAAGGAGGCGTTGCACGCGCTGCAGCTCTCGTGCTTCCTGGCTGCGATCTCGGTGGCGATCAACGGCGTGGTCGGCGTGGGGGGCGCGCTCGTCCTCGTCCGCCAGCGCTTCTTCTTGCGCCGGGTGCTCGACGCGATGGTCGACCTCCCGCTCGCGGTCTCGCCCGTCATGACGGGCCTCGGGTTCCTCCTCCTATTCGGCCGGAACGGGATCTTCGGGCCCGCGCTCGGCGCCGCCGACATCGACGTCGCCTTCGCGTTCCCCGGCCTCGTGATCGCGACGCTGTTCGTCTCGCTGCCGTTCACCATCCGCGAGGTCGCCCTCGTCCTCGAGGAGCTGGGCACCAGCGAGGAGGACGCCGCCGCCACCCTCGGCGCGAACCCGTGGACGACGTTCTGGCGGGTGACCCTGCCGAATATCCGGCACGGGCTCACGCTCGGGCTCACGCTCACGACCGCCCGATCCCTCGGGGAGTTCGGCGCGGTCCTCGTCCTCGGCGGCGCGATCGCCAACAAGACCGACACCGCGACGACCTTCATCCACGGCGCGATCGAAGAGCGCCACGGCCCCGCCGGCTACGGCATGGCGCTGCTCCTCGCCGGCCTCGCCATCGCGCTCCTCGCCTTCCTCCAACGCGTCAAGCAGCGCCCTGCGCTGAGGGTGAGCTGATGGGCATCCGCGTCGTCAACCTGTGCAAGTCGTTCGGGCCCACGCGCGTCGTCGACAACGTCTCGTTCGAGGTGCAGCCGGGCGAGCTCGTCGCGCTCCTGGGTCCGTCGGGCGGCGGAAAGTCCACGATCCTCCGAATCATCGCGGGCCTCGAGAAGGCGGACTCGGGCGAGGTATGGCTCGACGGCCAGCGCGTCGACCACCTGCACACCCGCGAGCGCGAGGTCGGGTTCGTCTTCCAACACTACGCCTTGTTCCGGCATATGACCATGGCGGACAACATCGCGTTCGGCCTGTCCGTGCGCGGGGACACGACCGACCGGCAGCGCGAGCGCGTCCGCGAGCTCCTCGGGCTGATGGGCCTGCGCGGCCTCGAAGACCGCTATCCGGCCCAGCTCTCGGGCGGTCAGCGCCAGCGCGTCGCCCTCGCCCGCGCGCTCGCGGCCCAGCCCCGCCTGCTCCTGCTGGACGAGCCGTTCGGCGCGGTGGACGCCAAGGTCCGCGAGGAGCTCCGCCGCTGGCTCCGCAAGCTCCACGACGAGGTCCATACCACGTCCGTGTTCGTCACCCACGACCAGGAGGAGGCGTTCGCGGTCTCCGATCGCGTGATGATCATCTCCGGCGGGAGGCTCGAGCAGCAGGGATCTCCCGTCGAGATCCTCGATCATCCCGACACCGAGTTCGTCGCCCGCTTCATCGGCGAGGTCAACGTGTTCGTCGGCGAGGCGAAGGACGGCCACCTCATGGTCGGCCCCCTCCACGCGCTGTCGACCGACATGCCGGACGGCCCGGCCAAGGTGGTCATTCGGAGCTATGATCTGAAGATGTGGAAGGACGACGCCGGGCTCGCCGTGGTCGACCGCGTGCTGCCGCTCGGCGACCGCGTCCGCGTCGAGGCCACGTTCGAGGGAGACCGACACTTGTTCGCCCAGTTTCCGCGTCGGAGCAGCCTGTTGCACGGCGTCGAGCCCGGCGTCCGAATCGCCGTGGAGGTCACGCATGCTCGCGCCTTCCCCGTCCAATAGACTGGCTAGCGAGGCCTTTATGTCCCACGCCCCCATCCGCCTGCTCCACGACGTGTGGCGTGAGGTCTCGCGGCACCTCGAGATCGGCGAGTCCGTCGAAGCCCTGTTCCCCAGGATCGCCGAGCACTTGCCGGCGGACTGGTGCGTGCTGCGCACCGTCGCGCCGGACCGCTCGCGGCTCGACACCATCGGCTCCGGCGGAGAGGCCGCAGCGGCCCTGTTGCCCGCGCGCACGGAGGTCCCGGTCGGCCTCCGCGCGGCCCTCGGCTCCTTCCTCGACGACGGCCAGGTCGGTTGGTGGAACCTCCGCGATCGCGATCCCGTGCGCGAGATCCTCGCGCCGCTCGGCGGCAGCGTCCTCGCGGGGCCGCTCCGGCAGGCGGACCGCGTGGTGGGCGTACTGGTCCTCGGCGGGGCAGGGGATCTCTCGGGCGGCCGGGGCGTCGTCGGCGCGCTGCTCGAGCCGTTCTCCACGGCCCTCGCGAACGACCACCGCCTGCACGAGCTGGCGCGCCTGCGCGAAGCCGCCGAGGCCGATCGGCGCGCGCTCCTCACGAAGCTGCAGCGTCAGGACGTGTCCGAGGCCATCGTCGGCGCGGAAGCCGGCCTCCGCCCTGTGCTCGAGCGCGTCGACCAGGTCGCCCGCACCGACGCGCCCGTGCTGATCCTCGGCGAGACAGGCTCCGGCAAGGAGGTCGTCGCCCGCGCGATCCACATGCGGAGCCGCCGGGCGCAGGGGCCGTTCCTCCGGCTGAACTGCGGCGCGATCCCGGCGGAGCTCGTGGACTCCGAGCTGTTCGGCCACGAGCGCGGCTCGTTCACGGGCGCCGTCGCCACCCGGAAGGGCTGGTTCGAGCGCGCGGATGGCGGCACGCTGTTCCTCGACGAGCTCGGCGAGCTCCCTGCCGCGGCTCAGGTCCGCCTGCTGCGCGTGCTGCAGGACGGCACGTTCCAGCGCGTCGGCGGCCAGCAGGTGCTCACCGTCGACGTGCGGATCGTGGCCGCGACCCATCGGGATCTCCCGTCCCTCGTCCGCACCGGGAGCTTCCGCGAGGACCTCTGGTACCGGATCAGCGTGTTCCCGATCCCGCTGCCCCCCCTCCGCGAGCGTCGCCAGGATATCCCGGCGTTGGTCCGCCACTTCGCGGAGAGCGCGGGCACCCGC
>CAMCWU010000270.1 GCA_945882675.1 Klebsiella pneumoniae
GTTGGCGAGCTGGTTGAGCGGCATCACCGAGCCGTAGGACGCCACGTTGACCGACACGCCGTCCACCAGCTTCGGCGTCGCGCGGCCCGTGCGCACCTTCACGAGGTCCTTCTGCAGGCCTTCGAGGGCGCCCTTCATATCGTCGACCATCGCTTCGAGGTACTCGTCCATCACTTCTCCCCCGCGGACTGTACGTGAATCGGGCTCAGCCGTCGACGGCCGTCACGCGGGTGCCGATCTTCTCGCCGCGCACCACGGCCGCGATGGCCCCGGGGACGAGCTCGAACACCACGATCGGGATGGCGTTGTCCATGCACATGCTGATCGCCGTGCTGTCCATCACCTTGAGGCCGCGCTGCAGGACCTCGAGGTAGGTGACCTCGTCGAACTTGCGGGCGTCCGGGAACTTCATCGGGTCCTTGTCGTAGACGCCGTCGACCTTGGTGGCCTTGAGGATGACCTCCGCCCCGACCTCCGCCGCGCGCAAGGCTGCCGCGGTGTCCGTCGAGAAGTATGGGTTCCCCGTGCCTGCCGCGAAGATGACCACGCGCCCCTTCTCGAGGTGGCGGGTGGCGCGCCGGCGGATGTACGGCTCACAGACCTGGTGCATCTGGATCGCGGACATGACCCGCGTGGAGCAGCCGCGCTTCTCCATAGCGTCCTGGAGCGCCAGGGCGTTGATGGTCGTGCCGAGCATGCCCATGTAGTCGCCGGTCGTCCGGTCGATCCCCTTGGACTGGCCGGACAGGCCGCGGAAGATGTTGCCGCCGCCGATCACCACGGTGGTCTGGCAGCCGAGCTGCTGGACCGCATGGAGCTCCTTGGCGAACGCCGAGAGGACCGTGGGATCGATGCCGCTGCCGTCAGGACCCCCGAGCATCTCGCCCGAGATCTTGACGAGCACGCGTTGGTACCGGGCCTCCATCGTTCCTCCAGGCAAGCGGGATCCTCAGCTCTGGATGCCGGCAGCGGCGTTGACTTCTGCGGCGAAGTCCGTGGTCTTCTTCTCGAGGCCTTCACCGAGGACGAAGCGGGTGAACCGGCGAATCTTGATGTTCTCGCCGATCTTCGCGATCGCGTTCGTCACCATCTGCTGGACGGTGATCGAGTCGTCCTTGACGAACTTCTGCTCGAGGAGGCACAGCTCCTCGAAGTGCTTGTTGATGCGGCCGTCCACGATCTTCGCGGCCACGGCGGCGGGCTTGCCCTCCTCCATGACGCGCGCGGTCTGGATGGCGCGCTCGCGCTCGACGGCGTCCGCCGGGATCTCGTCCTTGCTCACGTACTCGGGGCCGGCGGCCGCGATGTGCATGGCGATGTCGCGGCACAGGCTCTGGAAGCCCTCGTTCAGGGCCACGAAGTCGGTCTCGCAGTTGATCTCGACGAGCACGCCGATCTTGCCGCCGGCGTGGATGTACGAGTGCACGAGGCCCTCGGTCGCGGCGCGCGTGGCCTTCTTGGCGGCGTTCGAGATGCCCTTGGCGCGGAGCCAGTCGATGGCCTTCTCGATGTCGCTGCCGTTCTCGGTGAGGGCCTTCTTGCAGTCGAGGATGCCGGCGCCGGTGCGCTCGCGGAGCTGCTTGATGAGGTCCTGGGACATTTCGTACTCCCGGCAGCACGCGGCTGCGATGGGTCAGATCGGGTTCAGATATGCGAAGACCGCGCGGGGGCCGCGCGGCCAGGTCGGCACGACGCGCCGGTCAGGTCGGCACGTCGCGCCTGTGGGGCGCGGCGGTCCTAGTTCTCGTCGTCTTCCGGGCGATTGTGGGCGGCAGCCTCGTCGGCGGCCTCACCGACATACGCGCCGCGCTCCGTGCGACCACCCTGCGTGCCGGCGCCCTTGCCCTCGATGATCGAGTCGGCGAGCGCGGCCGTGAACAGGCGGATCGACTTGATAGCGTCGTCGTTGCCCGGGATGACGTAGTCGACGAGCGCGGGGTTCGCGTTCGTGTCGCACAGCGCGACGACCGGGATGCCCAGCGTGCGGGCTTCCTTGACGGCGATGTGCTCCTTCTTCGGGTCGACGACGAAGATCGCGGCCGGCAGGCCCTTCATGTGCTTGATGCCGCCGAGGTTCTTGTCCATCTTCTCGATCTCGCGCGACAGCTCGAGGGCCTCCTTCTTGGTGAGGACTTCGAACCGGCCTTCGTCGCGGGCCTTCTCGAGCTGGAGCAGGCGCTCGATCGACTTCTTGACCGTGACCCAGTTGGTCAGCGTGCCGCCGAGCCAGCGGTTGTTCACGAAGAACATGTTGGAGCGCTGGGCCTCTTCCTGGACGATCTCGCGCGACGCGCGCTTCGTGCCGACGAAGAGGACGACGCCGCCGTGCGCGACGGTCTGCGTGAGGAACCGCGAGGCGTCCACGAGGCCGCGGGCGGTCTTCTGCAGGTCGATGATGTGGATACCGTTCTTGGCGCCGTAGATGTACGGCTTCATCTTCGGGTTCCAGCGCCGGGTCTGGTGGCCGAAGTGTACGCCGGACTGGAGGAGATCGCGCAGGGAGACGTTCAAGATGGAGCTCCGATGGTTGGGGTCGGCGCCGGACCCGGAGCTCCGACCCCGTGAAGGGGCACCGAGGAGATTCCGGGGCGATCGCGAGGATCGCTGCACTGGCGCTTGGGATCGCGGTTACCCGCGGCCGCGTGAGCGGCACCGCCACGTAGCGTGGTGCCCCCGGGCGGTCAACGGCTCAGGCGCCGGCTGCGGCTTCCTCGCCGTCCGCCATGCAGCACTTCTTGAACTTGAGGCCGCTGCCGCACGGGCACGGATCGTTCTTGCGCAGGTTGAACCTGGCGGCGAACGCGCGGGCTTCATCGCCCTTCGCCGGGGTGCGCTGCGGCTCGACGTCGAGGTCGGGCTCGGCGTCCGGGCTCACGGAGCCGGGGTCGGCCGCGAACGGGTGGGCGAGCACGGGCGATGCGGTGGCCGGGATCGCGAGCGGCTGTGCCGCCGCACTCGTGGCCTCGGGAACGGCCGACGGCGGGCGCGTCGCGGCCAGCGACGCCCCAGGGGTGGCGGCCGGCGACTCCCCGGGCGCGATGCCCGCGGCTTCGAGCGCCGCGCGGATCTGGTCCGCGGTCACTGCCGGGCCGTTCGGGGCCTTCTGGGGGATCTTGAACGTGTTGTTCGCGAGCCGGCGCGCGGTCCGCTTGCCCGCGCTGGCCGCCGCGGCCCTGACGTTGTCGAGCGGCTCCCCGATGATCCGCTGGAGCACCTGCTCGTCGCGCGACGCCGACATCATCAGGAACATCTGCAGCGACTCGCGCTTGTACTCGAGCAGCGGGTTCTTCTGCCCGTAGCCGCGCAGGCCGACGCCCTGCCGCAGGCGGTCGAGCGCGAGGAGCTGGTCCTTCCACAGGTCGTCCGTGGACTGGAGCAGGACCATGCGGGCGTACTCGACGAAGTCCTCCTCGCCGACGGCGTTCACGCGCGACTCGAGCACCCCGCGGCACTCGATCTTGATCCGCTGCCGGATCTCGTCGCGGGCGAGGTCGCGGAGCTCCGTGTCCGATTCCTCCCAGCGGACGCCGAACACGCGCTCGAGGTTCTCGCGCAGGCCGACCAGGTTCCAGTGCTCCGACTTCGAGTCCGAGACGAAGTCGTCGATCATGTCCTGCGTGCTGCTCTCGAGCGCGTCATCCACCAGCTTGCGGATCCCCTCCCCAGAGAGCGCCTTCTTGCGCAGCTCGTAGACGGCCTTCCGCTGGTAGTTCATGACGTCGTCGTACTCGAGCAGGTTCTTCCGGATGTTGAAGTTGTGCCCTTCCACCTTGCGCTGCGCGTTCTCGACGGACGACGTGATCCAGCGGTGCTCGATCGGCTCGTCGTCCTTGAGGCCCATCCGCTCCATCCAGACGGTGATCTTGTCCGAGCCGAACAGGCGGAGCAGGTCGTCCTCGAGCGAGAGGAAGAACCTCGACCCGCCGGGATCTCCCTGGCGACCGGCGCGGCCGCGGAGCTGGTTGTCGACGCGGCGGGACTCGTGGCGCTCGGTGCCGATGATGTAGAGGCCGCCGGCCTGCTTGACCTCCTCCGCTTCGAGCGCGGTGTCGCGCTCGTGGCGAGCCAGGGCCTCTTGGTACTGCTCCGGGGACTCCGCGGCCTTGTACTCCATCTCGGCCATGGCCTCCGGGTTGCCGCCGAGCCGGATGTCGGTGCCGCGACCGGCCATGTTGGTCGAGATCGTGACCGCGCCCTTCCGGCCGGCCTGCGCGATGATCTGCGCCTCCCGACCGTGGTTCTTGGCGTTCAGGACCTCGTGCGGAATGTTCTGCCGCTCGAGCAGCTTGTGCACGATCTCGGACTTCTCGACCGACGTGGTCCCGACGAGCACGGGCTGGCCGCGCTTGTTCGCCTCCACGATCTCCGCGACGACAGCCTGGAACTTCTCCATCTGCGTCTTGTAGATGATGTCGTCCTGGTCCCGGCGCGCGATCGGCTTGTTCGTCGGGATCGTCACCACGTCCAGGTTGTAGATCTGGGCGAACTCCGCCGCTTCCGTCGCGGCGGTGCCGGTCATGCCGGCGAGCTTCGTGTACATGCGGAACAGGTTCTGGAACGTGATGGTCGCGTAGGTCTGCGACTCCTGCTCGATGTTCACGCGCTCCTTGGCTTCCACCGCCTGGTGCAGGCCGTCCGACCAGCGCCGGCCATGCATGAGCCGGCCCGTGAACTCGTCCACGATCGTGACCTTGGCGTCCCGCACGACGTAGTCGCGGTCGCGCCGGAACACGTGGTGCGCCTTGAGCGACTGGCCGACGTGGTGGAGCGCTTCCATGCTGCGCGGATCGTACAGATTCTCGATCCCGAGCTTCCGCTCGACCTTCGTGATGCCTTCGTCCGTGAGCGACACGGACTTGCTCTTCTCGTCGAGGACGAAGTCGACCTCGTTCTGGAGCAGCGGGATGACGGCGTCCACCACCTGGTACATCTCGACGCTGGCGTTGGTCGGGCCGCTGATGATGAGCGGCGTCCGGGCTTCGTCGATGAGGATGGAGTCGACTTCGTCCACGATCGCGTAGTTGTGGCCGCGCTGGACCATCTCGTCGATCGAGTACTTCATGTTGTCGCGCAGGTAGTCGAAGCCGAACTCGTTGT
>CAMCWU010000271.1 GCA_945882675.1 Klebsiella pneumoniae
CCGGCGCGGGCCGGGGGACCGCCCGTGGAGTCGGCGCGTCCTGGACCATCGACTGGCAGGGTGGCGAGCTCGGCGTCGCGGTCGTGCCGCACGCCGGCGCCCAGGTCGAGATCCGCACGGCAGAAGCTAGCGTTCGCGTGATCGGCACCCGCTTCGTCGTCACCAGCGACGCGCTCGGCACGCGCGTCTCCGTGACCGAGGGCAAGGTCGCGGTCGGCTGCGCCGACGGCACGGCGAACGAGATCGTCGGTGGCGAAGCCGAAGAGTGCCTCCCCGTCACCAGCACCGGTCTCCTCGCACGGGCGATCGCCCAGTCCGAGCGCGGTGACGCACCCGCGGAAGTGCTCGAGACGCTGGACCGCGGGCTGGCCGTCGATGGCGACGCCGACGTCGACGCCGAGCTCCTCGCCGCCCGGATCGATCCGCTCCTCGCGCTCGGTCGCACGGACGAGGCTCGGGCCGCCGCCGACCTGTACCTCCGCGACGTCGCCGCGCCCCGCGCCGACGAGATCGGCCACGTGGCGGGTCGCCTCGCGCTCGCCGCCGGGGATTGCGCCGCCGCCATCCGCCATCTCGCGAGCCGCACCGACACCACTCCGGACGAGGCCGCCTGGCTCGACCGGTGCGCCGGGCGGTGACCAGCGCGGTTTCACTTGCGGTATGCCGCCTCAGCGGGTAATCTCGCGGAACCGCGGAGGGTCCGGGTGCAGCGTGCGTGGCTCGTGTCGATCGCCGTCCTGGGTGGGTGCGCCCCGCGCCCCACGCTGTGGTTCGGCGACTCCGACGGCGACCCCCCGGCCGCGTATCCCACGTCAGAGGTCGCGCTCGTGGACGCGCAGGTCACGGTCCTGCCCGCACGCGAGTGCGTACCCACTCCCAACTCCGGCGGGTTCGAACGCCGCTATTCGGCGGCACCCCGCAGCTCGGACGGCAACTGGCTGTGGGCCGGCGGCGTAGTCACGGCCAACCTGGTCGCGGACCGCCTCACGGACATCGTCGCCCCGGGAGAGGGCCTGGCGCAGGCGTACCAGGGCCGGCAGGACGGCACCTTCCCGGAAGATCCCTGCCTCGAGCCGTTTGACCTGTCGTACGGCACGGGCGGCTCCGTCGCGGATTTCGACGGGGACTTGCTCCTCGATCTGTACGTCACGCGCTTCGGCCAGCCGAACCGGCTGCTCCGGAACAACGGCGACCTGACGTTCACGGACGTCACGGACGCCGCGGGCGTCGGCGCCACCGGCCCGTCCATGACCTCCTCCTGGGCGGACATGGACCGGGACGGCGACCTCGACCTGTTCGTCGGCGCCTACGCGAACGTCTCTTCGTACGCCGATCGTACCGCTTCGAGCGTCGCCACCGGCGGCTCGCACCTCTACCTGAACCAGGGAGACGGCGCGTTCGTCGAGCAGGCGCTCCCGGTCGCCGTGCAGGCCGCCTGGGTCACGGCCGCCGTGTGGGTCGACGTCGACCGCGATGGCTGGCAGGACCTGTACGTCGTCGCCGATCTCGGTGATTACACGGGCAACATCCTCCTGCGCAACGAGCTCGGCAAGCTGGTGCCGGATCGCAACCGCCTGGGCCTCGACCTCGTCATGGCGGGCATGGGCGTCGCGGTCGCGGATCTCAACGCGGACGAGCAGCCCGACTTCGTTCTCACCGAGTCGAACAACCTGCGCGTCCTCCTCTCGGGCGTCGGCCACTGGTACGACGTGTCGGGCGAGATCGGCCTCGATCCCGATCCCGCGCGCGGCCAACAGGATCCGTGGGGCGTGGACCTGGGCGATCTAGACAACGACGGCGACCTCGACGCCGTGGTGAGCTTCGGCCTGACCCAGGCGGACGATCCGGGCGCCGTATTCGACCAGCCGGACGCCGTGTTCCTGCAGGACGACGACGGCATGTTCACGGACGTCGCTCCCGAGCTCGGGATGGCCGATACGGGCGTGGAGCGCGGCGTCTCGCTCGCGGACCTCAACAACGACGGCCGGCTCGACCTCGCCAAGCGCGACCTCGACGGCCCGAACCTGCTGTACACGTCGGTGTGCGACGCGGACACCTCCTGGATCCGCATCGAGCTCGGGCAGCCCGGCGCGAACACGCACGGGGTCGGCGCCCGCGTGACCGTGGAGGGCGGGGGATCCACCTGGATCCGCACCCTCGGTCCTACCGCGTCGGGCTTCGGCTCGGGCGGCCCACCAGAGGTCCATGTCGGCCTCGGCAGCGTCGCCATGGTCGAGCGCATCACGGTCGACTGGCCGGACGGCGCCCGCTCGGTCGTCGAGGACCTCCCCGCGCGATCGGTCGTCCGGGTCGAGCGCGCGGACTGACCGTCTGGGAGTGCCACATCCCGGGGCACCCGCTGGCCGACCGGCCGCGATTGGTTACCTGGAATGCCTGGAGCGTCCCGAGTGTCCGGATCCCCCTTGTCCCCACGCCAGTTCCACTGGGAGCACGCCGTCGGTGCCCTGGGGCTCGTGCTGTTCGTGGCCGGGCAGTACATGGGTCTGTTCGTCGCCCCCCCGGAGCGCGGAATGGGCGAGGTCGGGCGTATCCTGTACGTCCACGTCCCCGCGGCCTGGCTGGCCCTCGTCACGTTCACGATCGCGTTCGTCGCCGCGCTCGGCCACCTGTTCACGGGTCGTCGCGGCTTCGACTGGACGACGGAGGCTGCGGCCGAGGTCGGGGTCGTGATGAACGGGCTCCTGCTGATCCTGGGGTCGATCTTCGCGCGCCCGACCTGGGGAGTGTGGTGGGACTGGGACCCGCGCCTCACGGCGTCGGCCGTCATGCTCCTCACGTTCGTCGGCGTCCTCCTGCTGCGATCGTCGCTCAGGGACCCGGATCGCCGGGCCACCTGGACGAGCGTGAGCACGATCCTCGCGTACGTGAACATCCCCGTCACCTACATGTCCGTGCGCTGGTGGGCGTCGCTGCACCAGGTGCAGAGCTCGCCGGAGACCATGGCCAAGCCCATGGTGTTCATCCTCCGGTTGAACGCGTTCGCCTTCCTCTTCCTCACCATCTGGTTCATCGCGCGACGCTGGCGGATCGCGGCCGCGCGCGATCTCGCCGACGCCCCTCCCCCTCTCGATCACGGCCCCCTGGAGCAGGCATGACCGGAGTGGTGCAGGGCGGCTGGGAATACGTGACCGCGGCGTACGCCGTCACATGGATCGCGTTCGGCGGGTACGCCGTGTCCCTCTGGGTGCGCACCGCACGGTTGCGCGCCGCTGTTTCCCAACGCAACCCACCGGGGTCCCCATGAACGAGCGTACGCGGAACAAGCTGTTCGCCATCGGCGCGCTCGCAGTCGCGGGCACTGTGCTCGGCTGGCTGAGCCTCGGCGATCTGGGCGACGATCTCGTCTACTACTGGTCGCCGACGGAGCTCGCGGCGGCCCCGAACGCGAAGGAGGCCACGGTGCGCCTGGGCGGCCTCGTCGTCCCGGGCAGCATCAAGTGGGACCAGACCACGCAGCAGCTCGACTTCCAGGTGAGCGACGGCACGACCGTCGTATCCGTGCATTCCGACGGCAACCCGCCGCAGATGTTCCGCGAGGGCATCGGCGTGGTGGTGGAGGGCCGCCTCGGCGGAAACGACGTGTTCGTGACCGACCGCGTCATGGTCAAGCACAGCAACGAATACCAGGCGCCGGAGGATGGCGACAAGCCCTCTTCTGCGACCATGGTGGAGGACCGGAGTTGATCTCTGTCGCCGGCCGCGGGCTCGTGATGGCCGCACTCCTGTGCGCGAGTGCAGGGTGTGTCACCGGTGGATACGCCGGTTGGAAGCGCGATCCAGAAGCGCTGGGCTGGACGCGCACGCTGGCGTACGGCTTCTCGCTCTCGATGATCCTCGCGAACCTGCTGATGGTGTACGCGCTCGTCAGCCACGACTTCAGCGTGCACTACGTGGCGGAGGTCGGGTCGCTCTCGACGCCCACGCACATCACGATCATCAGCCTGTGGGCGTCGCTCTCGGGCTCGATCCTGTTCTGGGGCGGCGTGCTCGGCGTCTACGTGGCGGCCTGGACCGCCCGCATGGGGGACCGGTACCGCGAGTACACCCCGTGGGCGCTCCACGTGATGCTCGGGATCTCGGTCTTCTTCTGCTTCCTGGTGGCGTCCATCGCGAACCCGTTCGCGCCGGTGTTCCCGGTCCCGCTCGACGGCCCAGGCCCGAACCCGCTCTTGCAGAACCACTGGTTGATGGCGATCCATCCGCCGACGCTGTATCTCGGGTACGTGGGCATGGTCATCCCGTTCGCGATGATCTGTGCGGCGCTCCTGGCCGGGCGGCTCGAAGCCGGCTGGATGGAGCCCCTCCGCCGCTGGTTCCTGGTGCCGTGGTCGTTCCTGACGCTCGGCATCGTGCTCGGCGGCTGGTGGAGCTACGAGGTCCTCGGCTGGGGCGGCGCCTGGGCGTGGGATCCCGTGGAGAACGCGAGCTTCCACCCTTGGTTGTCCGGCACGGCCTTCCTGCACAGCGCGATGGTGCTGCAGCGGCGGAACTGGCTGCGGGACTGGACGCTCGTCCTCGGGATGGTGACGTTCCTCCTCACGCTCGTCGGTACGTTCATGACGCGGTCCGGCGTGTTCAACTCGGTGCACAGCTTCACGCAGTCGGACATCGGCCCCGTCTTCCTGTACTTCATCGCGTTCATCCTGATCTACTCGGTCGTGCTGCTCGCGCTCCGCAGCCATACGCTGGATGAGGAGGCCGCGCGTATGGACCGGCAGATCGGGGCGTTGGCGCCCAAGGGCGCGGACTCCACGAGCTCGCTGCTGAGCCGGGAGTTCGCGATCCTCGTACAGAACGCGCTGTTCACGGTGTTCACGTTCACCGTGTTTCTCGGCACGCTCTACCCGCTGGTGACGGAGGCGTTCCAGGAGCGTCGGGTGTCCGTCGGCGCCCCCTACTTCGACCGCTGGGCCCTGCCGATCGGGCTCGCCATCGTGTTCATGATGGGCGTCGGACCTGCGCTCCCGTGGGGTCGGATGCGCAGCGGAGAGGTCGGCAAGCGCTTCCTGGGGCCGGTGATCTTCGGGACGGCGTTCGCGGTCCTGTTCGC
>CAMCWU010000272.1 GCA_945882675.1 Klebsiella pneumoniae
ACGTGTCCGTGCCCCGCGAGCGCGGATCTCCCGTCGAAGACCGCGGCTCGACGGAGGAGGAAGACCGCGGATCGACCGCCGACGGGCGCTCGGCCGGCTCGGGCGCGGCGGAACGCGCCGGCTTCGCGAGCTGGACGACCTGCGGTGACATGGGGATCGCCTGGGGACCGTGCTCGACGGGCGGCGGCACCCAGCCCGGCGGCGGGCGGACCTGGAACTCGGCCTCCGACAGGCGCGGCGAGCCGCCGCCGTCCCGCACCGAGAACGCCACGCGCAGGCGGTACCGGCCGGGAGGGACGTCCGGGAGCGTGAACTCGAACCGCAGGCGACCCGACGGGTGGGTCTTCATGTCCACCTGCGTGTCGCCGAGCGGGACGCGCTTCTCCCCCGAGTCGAGGTCCACGAGCTGCAGTCCGGCCGCGAGATCCTCCCGGTCGTGGATGCCGGGCGTGCACGAGACGTTCACCGTGAACGTGACGGGCTCCCCGCCGCGGAACGAGCCCTCCACGGCGCCGCCCGCGATGAGCTTGCCGACGTCGAGGATCTCCGGCGCGATGAGCGCCACGATCTCGGCCAGGCGCGGCTCGAGCGCCTGCGGGGACTCGAACCGGTACGGCGGCGACGGCTCGCGCTCCGCCGAGAGCCCCCGGTTGAGCAGGCTCCCCAGCCGATCCGCCAGGCGGCTGCGGAACCGGCTGTTGCTCGCCGCCCCCGGCTCGCCCAGGCGCGCGAGAGCTCGATCCTTGAGCGTCGCGAGGTCGACCTTGTCGAGCCCCCGGCTCGGCACCGGCACCCTGGCGCCGCGGCGGGCATCCCCCGACGGCGGGCGGGACATGGCGGCCTGCCAGATCGCCGCGCACACGGCCCACGCGTCCCACGCGGGGGTGGGCGGCGCGCCATCCCGGGCGTCCGGCGGGCGAAAGGTCTCGCGGTCCGGGAGCGCCGCGGCGAGGCGGCCGCTCGCGGCCTGGGCCGCCGGCGTCCATGCGTCCGTCAGGACGATGTCGCCGCGGTCGGTCAGGAGCACGTTGCTCGGCCGCAGGTTCCCGTGGGCCTTCCCCGACTCCACGAGCTTGCGGACGACCTTGTGGCAGAGCTCCAGGGCTTCGTCCAGCGGGCCGCCGGCCTCGAGCTTGCGCGCGAGCGAGGTCGGGTACCGCGGCGTGATGTAGCCGGTGTGGTCGCCGATTTTCACGCGGCCTTCGAGCTTCGGGAGCAGCGGCATGACGGCGCGGTCGAGCCAGTCCGCCTGCTCGGCGATGCAGGCGCGGCTGGCGGCCAGGAGCGCGTCCACGTTGGCGGTCTCCGGCGGCAGATCGCTCGCGTGCAGCGGCTCTTTGAGCACGGCTTCGCGCCCTTGCTCGTCGCGCACGATCCAGCTCCGGCCCCAGGTGCCGCGCCCGAGCGGCTGCCCGACGGTCCACGCGCGCCCTTGCCCGTCGGTGAGGAGGTCTCCGGTCTTCACTTGAAGCTCCGAGCAAAAGCGGGCGGCGTGGGGGCGAACGTTATTCCCCCGTCGGGGTCCGCGTCAAGGCCGCGCAGACACCCTGGGCGGCTCCATGAGCCGATCTACGGAACGCCGGTATCGAGCGTGCCGATGAAGGAGACCGGCGGCGCCGTCCCGTCCACGAGGTACGCAACCGCCGCCTGCGCGATCGCCGGATCGGCGCCGTTGGTGACGGGGCGCGTCACGGCTTCCACCGGCCACACGACGCCGCCCTCCGCGTCCAGGCGCGCCATGAGCCGCCCGTGCGCGCCGGGCGGGATCGCCGGATCCGCCGGGTCGAAGGCGTACAGCGTGCGCTCCGGTAGCGCGGGCGCGGCGAAGAGCGAGCCCGCGTCCGTCGTCTCCTCTCCCCCCGGGAAGATCCGGTCGAGCCCGGCCACGATGCCCGCGTGCTTCGCCGGATCCGCGTACCAGGGACCGAAATCCTCAGCGAGCGAGTCCACGAGTACCCCGGTGGGCGTGAGGTCCGGCAGCGTGTCTTCGTCCGGGCCGTCCACTGTCAGCAGCTCGCCCACGGCGCGGCCCCCGCTCCCGAGCCCGATCGCGTAGACCCGCGCAGTGTCCACGGGGAACGGCAGGATCACCTGCTGGCCGGCCGCGAAACCCGGATCCACCAGGAACCGGTAGCCCCACTCGGCGCTCGCGCGGCCGTTGCGGAAGAAGAAGTCGCCGTTCGGATCGACGAACTGGTTCTCGGCAGAGCCCTGCAGGTTGTGCCACCAGTCGCCCCAGCAGTTCCCGGGGAGGATCATGGCGATCCCCGCGTTCGCGAGCGCGGCGGGCAGGGCGCCCGACTGCGCCTCCGCTTCCGTGTCCGCCGGGATCATGCCGAGCGTCACGAACACCTGGCGCACCGACCAGTCGCGCGAGAGCCGCGGCGGGTTCGCGTAGTGCGCGCCGTCCAGCGGCGCGGCCGGGTCCGGCGCGAACACATAGTCGAAGGCGCCGGGGTGGTAGATCACCGCGGCGGGGAGGGGTGTGGTCGTTCCCTTCGGATAGACGACGTAGTACGTTGATTTCCCCCCGTCCGGGCAGGTGAGCGTGGACTCGATCGGCTCGACCACCCACCCTGCCGGAACGGCGATGTCGGCGGGCGCGAACGCCACCGCGCTCGACGGGAGCTCCGCCAACTCCGTCTTCCAGCAGCCGCTGGCTGCGAGCCACACGAACGCCACTGCGCTGCACCCGCTCCGACCCACGTGGAACCCCCGCCGGGAGTATAGCAGGACCCGCGACGCCACCGGGCATGGTACCGTCGTGTGGTCCGCGGCCGGCGCGGCGGGAGGCGGCAGAGTTGGTCCAGGGACGAGCTTTCAAAATCATCCGCGAGATCGCCTCTGGCGGCTTCGGCAGCGTCTACCTCGCCGAAGTAGCACGTCCGGACGGCACGAACCGCCGGGTCGCTGTCAAGCTGCTCCATCCCAAGTGGTCGGAGGACGACGAGATCGCGTCCCGCATGCGGGACGAGGCGCGCCTGCTCGCCCGGCTGCGCCACCCGAACATCGTGGAGGTGCTCGATCTCACGCGCCTCGACGGTCGATCCGCCGTCGTCATGGAGTTCCTCGACGCCGTCGATCTGAACATGATCTCGGTGTGGGCGTCGGAGACGGGCCAGCGCGTGCCGCTGCGCGTGGCGCTGGAGATGGCAGCGCTGGTCGCGTCTGCGCTGGACGCCGCCTACAACGCCGCGCCGAGCCAGGGCGCCGTGCCGCTCCGCGTGATCCACCGGGACATCAAGCCGTCGAACATCATGATCGACGGGCGCGGCAACGTGAAGGTCCTCGACTTCGGAACCGCACGGGCCGAGTTCGACTCCCGGGAGAGCAAGACGCAGGAGATCGCGTTCGGCTCGCTCGAGTACATGCCGCCGGAGCGGCTCTTCTTCGAGCCCGAGACGAGCAACTCTGACATCTACTCGCTCGCCGCGACGATCTTCGAGATGCTCGCGCTCGAGAAGCTCGGCAAGGCGCGCCTGCGCCCGGCGGACCACGAGAAGTTCGTGAAGGAGCGGTTCGACGATCTCCTGCTTCGTTACCCGTTGCCGTCGGAAGAGGTCGAGGACATCCTCCACGAACTGCTGACCGATATGCTGGCGTTCGACGAGGCTCATCGACCTTCTGCGGTGGATGTCGCGTCGCGCCTGACCTCGTTCGCGAAGCAGGTGTCCGGCCGCCCGCTCGCCGTGTGGTCGGAAGAGGTGATCCCACCGCTCGTACGCCGCACGCAGAAGGCCATGGACCTGCGCGAGCGGGACGCGCTCGTCGGCACCACGCTGTACGAAGACGCCGTCAGCCCGGGCTTCGGCAAGACGACCACGCATCGGCCGTCGCCGCCCGCCGCGCCCGCAGGTGCGCCTTCCGCCTCGGTCTTCGAGGACCGCCCGGCGCTCATGCCCATGCTGGAGGTCGACGACTCCGACGAGTGGGAGGCCGGCCCCACTGCGCGCGTCGAGCTCGACGAGAACGGCAACCCCATCGAGCGGCTCCCGACGCCGATCGAGCGGCTCCCCCCCATGGAGGATCACGAGGCCTTCCGGTCCCGCGGCCAGCGCGGTGGCGCGCCGCGCGAAGCGGACGTGGACGTCACTGCGTCGGACCCGCCGGAGTCTACGGCGCGCGGCAGTGGCGGCGGCGTGTGGATCGCGCTCGCGCTCGTGGTGCTCCTCGCGATCGTGGGGTTCGGCGGGGTTGGCCTGCTCGGGCTCGCCGGCGTCGCAGCCTGGTGGGGTGCCCAGTCGACGCCGACTCCTGTCGCGGCCACGCCCGGCGTCGAGGAGACCCCAGCCCCATCCCCATCCCCATCCCCATCCCCGTCCCCGTCCCCGCCCGACCCGGCACCCGCGGCAGCCCCCGTGGACGTCGTGCCGCCCGAAGTCCCCGCAGGTCCATCCGCCACTTTCTCGAGCCGGCTCCCCGACACGAAGAAGGTCCAGGTCCGCTGCACGTCGGGTCAGGGCGAGGGCGTCGCGGAGGTCGTGATCGCCGGGAGCGCGTTCGGAGAGTGCACCATCATCGCGGTAAGCCAGGGGCGCGAGCGCCGCACCGCGATCGTCCGTGACGTCACGGCGCGCGAGTACACCTGCTTCGAGGGCGACTCGAAGGAGTGCATCTAGAGGGCTTCCCGCGCGGCGCCTCAGGTGGTATCACCCATGCCTCCGTGCCAGCCGGCCGGAGCGGGGTTGCGGATGCTTCTCGGTCTGTACATCTTCCGCGACGACGAGTTCGACGATCCGCTGTATGCGGAGCCTTCCTCCTCCGATCTCGAGGATGGCCTGTGGGAGGCCATCTGCGAGGCCGCGAACGACGCGCAGGAGGGCACCGGTGATCCGGAGGGCCACGGCGCGGTGGGCGACGCCTGGATCGGCTGGCGCTGGATCGAGGCCACGGGCCTCACCTTCGTCGCCGCAGTCAGCGACGACGTGAAGCCGTCGCAGCTGACGGCGTACCTGTCCAAGCTCGCGCGCCGCTACCTGGATGAGACCGACGATCCGCGCACGCCCGATCGGATGGGCGTCGTGGACGTGGTCATCGACGTGCTGCCGCCCTGGGACGAGGACTGAA
>CAMCWU010000273.1 GCA_945882675.1 Klebsiella pneumoniae
GTTCTACGACAGCATGAACCTGTTCCAGGACAGCCTGAACAAGAAGGAGATGTCGCCGGACGTGATCGCCGACAATTTCCAGTACCTCATCGACGAGCTCGTGGAGGTCCTGTACCGCCGCGACGTCCACCCGGTCGAGAAGTCCGAGATCTTCGAGAAGAGCAAGCAGAAGGCCGTCAAGGTGATCGAGGTCGACGACAAGGAGTCGGACCAGAAGATCGCCCAGGTCCTCAAGCGAGGCTTCATGCGCGCGGACAAGAGCCTGCGCCCCGAAGAAGTCGTGGTCCACCGCTGGCGAGGGAACAAGGCCTGATCATGGCGAACTCGGAAGAAGCGTCGCCCGTACTCGGCATCGACCTCGGCACCACGTTCTCGGCGATGGCGATCGTCAACGACCACGGCAAGCCCGAGATCCTCACCAACGCGGAGGGGTTCCCGACGACCCCGTCCGTCGTCCACTTCTACGACGAAGACGCGTGCGTCGTGGGCGATGAAGCGGTCAAGATGGTCGTCATCGACCCGGCCAACGTCGTCCGCTTCATCAAGCGGCACATGGCCGAGGAGAGCTTCCTGCTGGAGTTTCACGGGCGGTCGTACACCCCCCAGGAGATCTCGGCGCTGATCCTGCGCAAGCTCAAGGAAGACGCCGAAGAGCGCCTGGGCCGGGAGATCAGCGACGTCGTCGTCACCGTGCCCGCCTACTTCAACAGCGCGCAGCGCGGCGCGACGGCAGAAGCAGGCGCCATCGCCGGCTTGAACGTGCTGTCGATCATCAACGAGCCCACGGCGGCGGCTATCGCGTACGGCCTGGACCGGATCGGAGGCGAGCGCAAGCTGCTGGTTCTCGACCTCGGCGGCGGCACATTCGACGTGACGGTCATGGAGATCAGCGGCACACGGCTCACCACGATCGCGAGCGACGGCAACGCGGAGCTCGGCGGAAAGGACTGGGACGACCGCCTGCTGAATCATGTGGCTGAGGAGTTCTTCCGGGAGTTCCAGCTCGATCCGCGGGACGATCCGGCGCCGTACCAGGAGCTGTACGAGCGCTGCCTTCACGCCAAGATCAGCCTCTCGACCAAGGATCGTACCGTCATCCCCGTCAACTACCGGGGCAAGCGGCAGTCCATCCGCGTCGAGCGCAGCAAGTTCGAGGATCTGACCCGCGACCTGGTCGAGCAGTGCGGAGACACTTCCTCCCTCGTCCTCGAGAAGGCGAACCTGACCTGGCCCGAGATCGACGACATCCTGCTGGTCGGCGGCGCGACCCGCATGCCCATGATCCGGGAGATGCTGATCCGGCTCGCCGGAAAGCCCCCGGTGGACGGTGTGAACCCGGACGAGTGTGTTGCGCTCGGCGCGAGCCTCGCGGGCGTGTTCCGCCATCGCCCGAACCACCCCGCTCTGCGCGAGAAGCGCGAGCAGATGGTGAAGCGGGCGAAGGAGCTCAAGAAGGCCGCGGACCCCAAGGCCCCGCCCCAAGCGTCGCGGGGCGCCGCGATCGGGACCGCGTACGGCGGCCACGTCGCGCTCGAGACCGTAGCCGCCATGCGCGCGGACGATCCGCCCAGCCTTCCCGACGTCGTGATCGAGGACGTGAACACCCACCCCCTCGGCATCATCGTGCTCGACAAGAACCGCAACGAGCGCGTCGTGGAGCTGATCCCGGAAGGAAGCCGGCTCCCGTTCGAGTTCAAGGGCCGGTTTGCGTACGCGTACGAGAATATGACGGCCGTGCGAGTAGAGGTGACGGAGGGCGTCGGCAGCCGCCGGGACGAGGTCACCGTCATCGGCAAGGTAGAGCTCACCGGCCTCCCGCCGCGCCCGCGGGGCACCCCGATCGAGGTGATCTACTCCTACGGGGTGGACCAGATCCTGGGTGTGCAGGTCGTGGACGTGGAGTCTGGCGTGTCCCGTACGGTGGAGATCCGCTTCCAAGGCGGCTTGAGCCCTGACGAGATCGCAGTCGCGCGCGGCCGCAACAGCCAGATGTCGGTAGACTGACGGCTCGCGTGCGGGCGCCGCGGTAAGATGGACCTGCCAAGGATGCGATGGACGCCAACCCCTTCGATGTCGCCGACGAGTTCTGCCGTCTCGTCCAGACTCCGAGCCTGCTCGACTACCTCGGGGTGGGTCCCGACGGGTCGTCCGCGGACGCGCTCGAGAAGCTGAAGGCGCGCCGAAAGCATATGCAGGGCATGCAGAGCAACCCGAAGTATAAGAAGGAAGCCCTCTTCCTGATCAAGAACTTCGGCGCGCTCTCGGATGTCCTCGTCGACCTGCGCGTCTACCAGGACGACATCTCGCGCCGCGCGGAGAGCGGAAACCTCCACATCCTCGAGCTCACGCTGCGCGGCATGGTCGCTGGGAGCAAGCGGATCACCCGCGACCAGGAGCAGTTCCTGCGCAAGAACGCGAAGGAGCTCCGCATCAGCGAAGCCGCCTACACGCGTCTGCTCAAGCGGCTCGAAGTCACGGTGGACGAGGAAGAGGCGCCCGCCTACGCCCAGCCGCTCGCGATCGGGGGCAAGGTGTTCACCAGCGTGAGCAGCGCCGCGGCCGTGGAGCAGCGGCGTTCGTCCGAGAACGAGACCGCGCCGCCCGTGAAGCAACGTGTCGCGAGCGCGAGCTTCTCGAGCGAGATCAGCGCGGGTAAGCTCCTCGTCGGCGGGGAGCCGGTGCGCCGCGTGCTCCAGGGCGACCCCGCCCCGATCCTCATCCCGGTGCGGAACAGCGGACAGGGCCCGCTCCCGGGCCGCGTGCAGGCCACCGTGCCATGGCTCGTGCCGGTTCAGAGCCGCCTCGACGCGCTCGTCTCGCACCAGACGATAGAGGTACGCATCGCTCCCGGGCTCGCGCCGGCCAGCGGCCGCGGCGCGATCGACATCACGACGGACAGCGGCGGCACCGCGCGGGTGGAGGTCGAGATCATCCCGCGCACCCGGGTGCCCATGTGGATGATCGTGGCGGGCGTCGTCGCGATCGTGGGCGTCATGGTGCTCGCGGGAGCGGCGCTGCTGCACTTCAACCGCACCACGTCGCTGGTGGTACGGGTGGACCCGGTCGGCGTCGTCGTCGTCGGCGGCCAGGAGCGCGGCGTGGGCACGACCGTGACCGTCGACCAGCCCGACCCCGGCCCCGTCCGCGTGGAAGTCCGGGGTAACCCCAACTTCGTCCCGTGGGCGCGGGATGTGGACGTCGTGCCCGGCGAAGCCAACGTCGTGGACGTCGCGCTGGCGCTGACCCGCGAGCTCGGGCCGTTCCCCAGTGGCGCAGGCGCGGCGTGCAACGACCTCGCCGCGCGCCACGCGGTCGGCGAGCGCCTCCCTGGGCTCAAGCGGTGCGTCACACCCCTCCCGGCATCCGCGGACAAGGTGCGCGTGAGGGTGATGATGGGCGCGGACGGCTTCGCCAACGCCGCGGACTTCGACGGCCCCGCGCTGACCCCTCCCGTCCGCGAGTGCATCGCGCGCCAGGTCGCAGCGCTCGAGGTCCCCACCACGTCCGGCCTGGGGTGCTACGTGACGTTCGAGATCCCGCGCTCATGACGAACCTCGACCAGATCCTCGACATGGCGGAAGAGGCCCTCGATCGCGGAGACCCGCGGGAAGCGCTCAACCTGTGCGCGGGCGCGCTCGCCGCCGCCGCAGATCATCCTGGCGCCTGGTACATCCGCGCCGAGGCGTACCGCGACCTCGGTGAGCTCGACGATGCCGAGATTGCGTACCGGCGGAGCGCCAGCCTGGCGCCGGAGCATGCGCCGTCCTGGGCCGCGCTCGGTACCGTACTGTTCGACCAGCTGCGCTTCGACGACGCCCGCTCGGCGATCCTCCGGGCCATCCGGCTCGATCCCGAGTGCGCGGAGGCCTACTGGGGCCGCGCGCTCCTCCGCGAGCGCCGGGGCGACCACCGCGGCGCCCTGCGTGACTTCCGCCGTGCGAACCTGCTGGATGTGCGGTACGCGGTGCCCATACACCTCGACGACGAGACGATCGAAGCCGTCGTGACCGAAGCCCTCGCCGAGCTCCACCCGGCGATCCAGGCGTACCTGGCCAACGTCCCCATCGTGCTCGAAGAGGTCCCGGACGCCGAGCTGTGCGAGCGGTGGGATCCGCCCATGCCGCCCGCCGGGATCCTCGGGTACTTCAGTGGCACGACCATGGGCGACCAGACCGGCGCGGACAGCTGGAGTGCATTGCCGGCGACCATCGTTCTTTTCCGGCGGAACCTCGAGCGCGCGGCGACCGACCGCGAGACGCTCATCGACGAGCTCCGGATCACCGTGTTCCACGAAGTCGGCCACTACCTGGGGCTCGACGAGGACGATCTGGAAAAGCGCGGCCTCGAGTAGCGTGTGCCTTGCGCGCGAGGGGGGCTGCGTTAACTGGTGTGCGCGCGTGGGGGATTAGCTCAGTTTGGGAGAGCGCAGCGTTCGCAATGCTGAGGTCACGGGTTCGAGCCCCGTATCCTCCACCACCCTCTGAAACCCGGCCCCTCGTGGCCGGGTTTCTCGTTTCTGGAGCACGACTTGGGTGATCCGCTCGCGCAACGCTCCGGCTTCGCCCGCACGGAAGATGGCGAGCAGCTCTACTGGCGCGTCCTCGGAGAGGGCCCGACGCTCGCGTGCTGCAACGGCGTCGGCGTCTCGACGTTCTTCTTCAAGTACGTTGCGGAGAACTTCCGCGACCGGTTCTCGGTGCTGCTGTGGGACTACCGCGGCCATGGGCGGTCGAGCCTGCCTTCGGACCCGGAGGTCGCTGACCTGAGCATCGAGCGCACCGCGCGCGACCTGCGAGTCGTCCTCGACGCCGCGGCGCTGGCGGGGCCGGCGGTCCTCCTCGGCCACTCGATGGGCTGTCAGGTGATCCTCGAGTTCGCAAAGCAGTTCCCGGAGTCCACGGCCGCCATCGTGCCCATGTTCGGTACGTTCGCCCGCCCACTCGACACCCTGCTCGACAGCCCGTACAGCAGACGGGTGTTCGAGTTCTTGGAGAAGATGGCGTCGCGCGGCGGAAAGACCAGCGCAAAGTACGTCAAGCCGCTGTATGCGTCGCC
>CAMCWU010000274.1 GCA_945882675.1 Klebsiella pneumoniae
CTGGTGACGCGCATCGGCGAGCAGGAGACGAACCTGCTGTACATCCAGGAGGGAGGCGCGTTCACGGAGGAGGGCGCGGCGCGCGGCGTCGACATGCCGATCGAGGTGCCGGAGCGGTGCAGTCGGCAGTTCTCGGCGTCAGCGGGAGACTACGACCTGGACGGGGACCTGGACCTGCACCTGGCGCAGTGGAACAACCTCGTGCCGGACGACGAGCCGAGCCGCACGCGCCTGCTGCGCAACGACGGTGGCGTGTTCACGGACGTCACCGAAGCAGGCGGCGTGCTCGTGCCGGACATCGCGGCGTTCACGTCGGGGTTCACGGACCTCGACGCGGACGGCTGGCCGGATCTATGGATCGTGGCCGACTTCGGCGAGTCGCAGGTGTTCCGGAACCTGGGGGACGGCGCGTTCGAGGACGTCACGGACGCGTGGGGCGCCGGGATCGAGAGCAACGGGATGGGCGCAGCGGTCGGCGACTGGGACGCCGACGGGGACCCCGACCTGTTCGCCACCGCAATCTACCCGGGAGATCCTCTGGATTGCGGGACGCCGGCCTGGGGGTGCAGCGGCAGCGTGCTGTACGCGAACACGCCGGGCGTCGGGTTCACCGAGGCCGCGGACGCGGGGGTGCGCGACGGAGGATGGGGCTGGGGGGCCACCTTCGCCGACATCGACCTCGACGGCGACCTCGACCTGTTCCAGGCGAGCGGGGAGATCCAGGGCGCCGGCTGGCCGTACGGTCCCGAGTCCCCCAGGTTGTTCCTGAACGAATCCGGCACGTTCACGGACGTGGCGGCCCCGGCGGGGCTGGCACCGAAGGGCCTGGGACGGACGGCGCTCGCGCTCGATGTGGACGCCGACGGGGACCTCGACCTGCTGCAGACGGCGAACGCCGGCTATCCGACGCTCTGGCGCAACGGGCTGGAAGGCGGGGGCTGGCTCGGGGTCCGGCTCCGCGGGTCGGGCGGGAACCCGCAGGCGATCGGCGCACAGGTGACCGTCACGGCCGTCGAGGGCGGCCCGCCGATGGTGCGCTGGATCGAGGCCGGGTCCAGGTTCGTCGGGCAGGAGCCCGCGGTCGCGTGGTTCGGGCTGGGGGGGCCGCTGGCGACCGTGCACGAGGTCCGCGTCGCCTGGCCGCGCGGCGGGGAGGGCGTGTGGACCGACGTCTCCGCCGGCGCGCTGGTTATGCTGACGGAGGAGTGACCCCATGCTCGCCGCCCTCCTGTGCGCCATCGGCCTGGCAGCGCCCGCCGCGCGCGTCGTCTACGAGATCGGCCCAGAAGGGGTGACGGTCCGCTCGGTCACGCGGCACGAGCTCTTCGGGGCGTTCGGAGCGGCGGATGGGGCGCTCGGCGCGTTGGAGGTGCTGGACGGCGACCGGGTGCTCGCGCGGGTCGGGCTCGACGATCCTCGGGTTCGCACCGTGATCACGCCGGAGGGCGGCGAGGTCGCGCGGCTCGACCGGGCCCTCGGGCGCGTGGACGTGCCGTGGGCAGACGGCGCGCGCCTCCGGGTCGGTACACGATTCGTAGATCCGGGGATGGCGCCCCCTCCCACGAACACCGAGGGCGTCGTGGCCGTGCAGGCCGCGGGCGACCCCACCCAGCGCCTCGACCTCGTGTTCCTGGGCGACGGCTACCGGGCGGAGGACATGGACGTGTTCGCGGACGACGTCGACCGGGTCGTGGCGTACCTCGCCTCGATCGAGCCGTGGAGCCGGTACGCGACGTTGTTGAACGTCTGGCGAGTGGAGATCCCGTCGGTGGCGTCCGGCGCGAGCCACGACGAGCTCGGCACCGTCGTGGACACGGCGTTCGAGTGCGCCTATGGATGCGGCGACATCGACCGCCTGATCTGCTGCGACGAGGGGAAGGTCCTCGACGCGGCCGCGCGCGTCGGGGCCTACGACGGCGTGATGGTGCTCGTGAACGACCCCACGTACGGCGGATCGGGCGGTTTCACCTACGCGACCGCGTACACCGGCCTGGACTTCGGCACCCAGGTCGCGGCCCACGAGCTCGGCCACTCGCTCGTGCTGCTGCACGACGAGTACAGCTACGGGTTCTCCGACAACTTCTCGGCGACCGGCCCGAACTGCACGAAGGAGCCCGAAGCCCCACAATGGGACCAGTGGCTCGGCGTCGACGGCGTGGACGCGTTCCAGGAATGCTCGTACACGAACCATTGGCGGCCGACGGCCGAGGGCTGCATGATGCGCACCCTCAGCGACGGGTACTGCCCCGTGTGCCGGGAGGAGGCCGTCCTCGCGATGTACGGGAAGATCCCCGACATCGTCACGTCGGCTACGCCGTCGGGGACCGTGGAGGAGGGGGCGATCATCGAGATCGCCACGGTGATCCCGGCTGACGACCTGGTGTTCGAGTGGACGGTCGACGGCGCGCCGATCGAAGGCGTGACGGGTGCCACCTTCGACCCGACGTGCACGGGCGTCAACGGCGAGGTGTCGGTGCGGATCGTCGATGCCACCCCGTGGGTACGCGAGGATCCACAGGATCTCCTAGCGTCTTCGGCCGGTCCGTGGACGGTGGCCAGCGAGGACTGCGCGCCCGTGGTGCCGAAGGTCGGCGATTGCGAGGGTTGCTCCTCGGTCCACGGGGCGGTGGGGTGGTGGGCGTTGGCGCTCGTCCCCTGGTTGCGCAGGCGCCGGGCATGAGGTTGATGGCGCTCTCCGACCTGCACGTGAACCACGCGGCCAACCGCGCGACGCTCGAGGCGCTGCCCGCCCAGCCCGACGACTGGTTGATCCTCGGCGGAGATCTCGGCGAGAGCCTGGACGGCGTGCGCTGGGTGCTCGACACGCTGGGGCCGAAGTGGAAGCGCCTCGTGTGGGTGCCGGGGAACCACGAGCTGTGGGTCCACAAGGATGGGTTGAGGGGGGAGGCCAAGTATCGCGCGCTCGTGGACCTGTGCCGCGAGCGGGGCGTGCTCACGCCGGAGGACCCGTATCCGACGCTGTCGATCGACGGGGTGGACCGGGTGATCTGCCCGTTGTTCGTGCTCTACGACTATTCGTTCTGCCCGCCGGGCATGACCCCGAAGGAGGCCGTGGCTTGGGCGGCGGAGGACGGGATCCAGTGCGCGGACGAGATCTACCTGGACCCGGCGCCGCATGTGGACCGGGCGGCGTGGTGCAGGGCGCGCGTGGCCTCGACGGAGGCGCGACTCTCGGAGCTGCCGCCGGACGCGCGGACGGTCCTGGTCGCTCACTGGCCGCTAAGGCTCGATCTCGTGCGGATCTACCGGATCCCGAGGTTCATCCCGTGGTGCGGGACGCTCGCCACGCACGACTGGCACACGCGCTTCCGGGCCGATGTGGTCGTCACCGGGCACCTGCACATGCGGGCGACGGACTGGCGGGACGGCACGCGGTTCGAGGAGGTGTCCCTGGGTTATCCGCGACACTGGGACACGGAGAAGGGGGCGGCGCGGTACGTGAGGCAGATCCTGCCAGACGAGATCCCCGGGCCGGCGAGCGGGGTGGGGGGGCCGATCTGGCATCGGTGAGATCGGGCATTCAGGGGACCTCGTACGGCACCACCCCACCGGAAGCCCAGGCCTCGAGAGCCGAGTTCACACCGACCGCCACGCGCGCCCCGAGGTCGGCCGTGAAGCCCGCCGCGTGCGGCGCGTACCAGATCCCCGGGATCTTCGCCGAGTCCATCGCGTGCCAGGGCTCACGGGGGAACACATCCACCGCGAGGCCACGGAGGCGACCGTCGGCGACCCTGTGGGCGGCGTCGTCGACGTCCAGGACGTCCCCGCGCGCGGAGTTCACGAGGACACACCTGGGCTTCAGGAGGTCCAGGCGCTCCGCGGAGAGCAGCCCGCGGCTCGTAGGCCCGAGCGAGCAGTGGAGCGTCACGGCGTCCGCCACCGAGAGCGCCCCGTCCAGGTCCATCTCGTCGATTCCGGGCGGTACCCCAGCCGGATCCACGCCCACCACCCGAGCGCCGAGGACCGTCAGGGCCTCCGCCATCTTCCGGCCGATCACGCCGACGCCGACCACCGCCACGGTCGACCCCTGCAGCCCGAGCGGCGCGAGGTCCGGGAGCTCCGGGCGCGCCCAGCGGCCCGCCGCGGCGTGATCCTGCAGGGCGGGGACCCGGCGGAGGAGCGCGATCAACGCCGCCAGCGACCACTCGACCACGGCGTCCCGCCGGGCCTGGGGCAGCCGCGCGAGCCGGATGCCCCGCGCGCGGACGGCGTCCACGTCTCCATGGTCGAAGCCGCTGGTGGTCGTGAGCACCAGATCCCCCCGGAACGACGCCAGGATCCGCTCGTCCACGCGCACGCCGCTCGTGGTGACCAGCGCGCCCACGCCGTCCAATGGCGGCGGGTCCGTGGTCGGCCAGGACCGCCACGCGAGCCCGAGGGACTCCGCACCCGCGCGCTCAGCAGCGAGGTCCGCGTCCGTCTCATACGCGGAGCGGCCCCATCGCAGGACGCTGCGGGCCGCCGGCCCGGCTCGCGGGTCTCCCGCGCGATGGGAGTGGATCACTCCTGCCAGTCGTCCGCGCCGTCGTCCGGGTCGACGACGACGACGCCGGAGTCGCGGTCGCGCAGCAGCGTGAAGACCATGTACAGGATCACGACCACGACCGTGGTGACCGACTGGATGATCTGGCGCTTCGTGACCTCGCGCTCCATCTCGATGTCGGGATCGGCCTGGCTCTGCGCGCTGGAGGACTTGGAGGATGCGCTCGCGCTCGGGCCTTTCGGGCCACGGCCCTGGCCGCCGTCACCCTGTCCGCCCTGGGCGGGGGGGGTGTCCGTGTCCGAGATGTCCACCTGAACGGTCGCCATGCGGCCTCCAACGTTATCATCCCACGGCGCGGGCTCATGCGCAAGGTCTTAGGGCGCATCCCCTTCCCCCACCCCGACCGCACCGCCGATCAGGGCCGCGAACCCCGCGTTCGCGATGATGGCGGCCAGATCGGCCTCCGTGGCCCCGTCGGGGGTCGCCATCGAGAAGACGGGCGGCACGGGATCGGGGATCTTCCAGCTCTTGTAGCGGACGTCGACC
>CAMCWU010000275.1 GCA_945882675.1 Klebsiella pneumoniae
GAGAAGTGCGCGCACGGTCCAGCGGAACCCCGGATCTCGGGGTACGATGACGCCACGGAGGGGCCTCGCGATGCACGCGACCCGAGCGATCCGGGGCCACCGGCCCCGGGAGGAGGAGAGCAGATGCGGTTCATGCTTCCTCTCCTCCCGCTCGAGACGCCGTTGTCGAACACGAGCAGGTGGCCGGCGCCCGGCAGGCCGTCGGGGATCCACTGCGCGTCGTGCTGACCGGAGAGCACGTGCTCCGCCTCGGCGCCGCGGCCGTAGCGCGCCGGGTTGCCCCAGCGGTACAGCAGGTCGCCCGCCGGGCCGGCGGCCTCGGCGGTGGTGGTCGCGTGGTCGATGATCCACAGCTCGTCGTGGTTGTGGACGCTGACCACGAGCTGATCGAGGGCCGCGTCGTACGCCACGGCGTTGGTGTGCAGCCAGTCCTCGGTCGGGCCGGACGGCGTGGACGACGGGGCGTTGACGTCGATCCGGCCGGGGTGCTCGCTCGGGATGGTGCGGATCGGGACGAGGTGGTCCCACGCGCGCCAGGTCCACACCACCGCGTCGGTGTCCGGGTCGACCTCGATCAGCGTGTCCGGCCACAGGCCGTCGGCGTCCACGGTCTCCGGGGCGCGGCCGGCCGCCTCGGCCTCGGCCTCGGTGACGTGCTCCCAGGCGACGAAGACGACGTGCCCGTTCGGCAGCCGGATCGCGTCGTGGTGGGACAGGTGGTCGTCGTCCGCCCAGGCGAGGTCCCACTGGACCGCGCCGTCCCAGCCGAGCAGCTGCACGCGGCCCGCCGCGCCGCCCGAGACGAAGCGCGTGCCGGGGTGGTCCTCGGCGGTGCGCAGGAGCAGCCCGTCCTCGCCGAGCGACACCGCGTGGCCGGGCTTGTAGTCCGAAGGCCAGCTGTGGACGAGGTTGCCCTCCAGGTCGACGAGCCAGGTCGTCGTGTCCTGGTTGGGCGCGAACAGGGTGTAGCCGGGCGACGCGCCGGGGGCGCACGACAGCAGGCCGACCGTGTGCTCCGGGTACGTCGCGTCGCAGGCGGCCGCGACGCCGGTCCCGGTCTCGGGGGTGTCGTCGTCACGCCGGCACGCGAGCAGCAGGCCGAGCACGATCACCGCGACATCTCCCACGTCCAGGTCGCCCCGTCCCCATAGGGGGACGTGCCCTCGAGCGTCATCTCGGTGACCGCGTAGTCGGTCACGGTGAGCGAGACCCGGGTGTAGTCGACCGGATCGATGACCAGCTCGATCGGCAGGTCCTCCGTCCACTCGTCGAACACCCAGTCCGTCGTCGAGAACCCAGGGTCGCCGTTCGGGGCGAGGCTGGCGGTGGCCGGATCCCAGGCGTAGCGCAGCATCACGTACGCCCGCCCGTAGTCGGCGGCCGAGCTCTCGGACTGCCACAGCACGGTGCCGGCGTCCTCGTAGGTCTCACCGCCGGACACGGCCCAGGAGTCGAGGTTCCACCAGCCCTTCAGGGACGGCTTGCACCCGGCGGTCAGCGCGAGCGCGGCGAAGATCCACGGATGGCGCATCTTCAAAACCCCTGGACGGAGGCGCGGAAGGCGACGGCGTTGGTGGCGAACGGGTAGAGCGAGACGAACTCGGGGTCGTTGATCTGCAGCCCGAACGAGCCGTAGGCCACGGCCTCGTCCCCGTCGCGGATCGGGAACACCGCGTCGAACCGGCCGTGCACGAAGGTCCCGCCGGGCAGGCCGTCGTAGTACATCGGCGGCAGGGTCACCACGCCGGCCTCGGCGTAGAGCATGCGGTCCTTGTCCCCGAGGTCGTCGCTGTCCTCGGCGTTCGCCGCCTCGTGGTAGCCGCGGTCGTGGATCGCGATGCTCGCCTGGTGGAGCTGCGCCACCGGCCGCACCGCGTAGGCCAGCCGGACGTCGGCGACCCCGAACAGGCTCTCCTGCTCGAGGTGGCCGGTCGTGAGATCGAGCTGGCGCTGCTGGCCGGTCTCGTCCTCGGTGGGCACGGACAGCGGCAGGATCCGCGCGAAGGCCGACGTCGTCCCGACCTTCCGGCGGACCGCATCCGGGTACTTCACGCGGTCGGCGCCGGCCTTGAGCTGGCCGACCAGGCTCAGCCCGTCCCGCAGGACCAGGCTGCCGAACAGGCCGAAGGTGCGCTCGCGCGCGGACGCGTACCAGCCGCGCGACCGGGTGTAGCCGGCGCGCAGGTCGACGAGGTCGGCGTCGACCACCATGCCCGCCACGAGGTCCTGCGCGTAGGCCGACGCGCCGGCGGAGGTGCCGTACGAGCCGAACAGCGCGCCCCCGAGGAACGCCGGGCCGAGCGCGAGGCTGCCGAAGCTCTGGTAGGCGCGCAGGTAGGTCAGCTCGGCGGGGTAGCCGAAGATGACGGACGCACCATAGAACGCCCCGAACCGACCGTAATGGAAGGCGCCCCCGGCGTTGTAGGCGTAGAGGTCCACCGAGCGCGCGGCCACGAGGTAGTCGACCGGACAGCCGTCCGCCGACACGTCGTTGATCATCGGCACACGGCTGACGCCGTAGACCCAGTTCGCCTCCATCGCCGCGACCCCGCCCTTGCCATCCTCATCGGCGGCGAGCCGCGGGAAGACGCGCTGCTCGAGGTAGCTCGACGCGGAGTAGGTGCTGGCGGTGGTCTGGTACGCCTCGAGCGTGTTCGCCACGCCCGCGGTGCCGACGATCGGCCTGCCGTCGGAGCGGCAGTCGTTCTTCGGGCCGTCGAACAGCGAGTCCTGCGCGAGCGCGGCAGTGACGAGCCAGATCACAGGGCACCTCCCGCCGGCGCGACCACCCAAGGACAGGCGTCCGAGGCGGTCAGGTACTGCGCGAAGTCGTCGCCGTAGACCTCGACCAGCTCGCACGGGAGCTGGCGGATCGCAAACGCGCAGTGGAAGTAGTCCGCCGGCGGGACGGGCAGCGGCTCGCCGTCCGTGCCCCCGACGAAGGTGCCGCCGCCGGTCGGCGAGGTCACGATCACGGCGTCGGCCAGGTCGAGGCAGTCGTACGCGTCCTCGAAGTCGAGGTAGCGCTGGTTCGCGAGGTCGGGATCGCCCGTGCACGCCTCGGTGCGCTCGGCGATGGCATAGCCGACCTCGACGCACGCCTGCTCCTCGGGCAGCGCGTACAGTGACGGGCAGCCGGTGAGCAGCGCCGCAGCGGCCAGGATGGCGGCCAGGAAGAACGGACGCATCACTGCACCTCCCACAGCACGTACGGCTGGTGGATCACGCGCGAGTCGACCGGGACGCTCGAGAAGTCGTACACCACCCACGCGTGCTCGCTATACGTGGTCTGGTGCAGCTCCGTCCCCGGGTCGAGCGTCGCGTAGTACACGTCGAAGCAGTAGAAGTCGCGCCAGTACAGGTACAGCGTGCGGTCGCCCGTGTTGCGGACGAGCAGGTCCGAGTAGAAGCCCGGGCCGGTGTACGTGCTGCACGGCAGGCCGTTCGATGTCGGCGTCCCCGTCCACGCGGTGTCGATCGGGGTCGTCGTGTCGGTGTCGGTCACCGTGTCGGTGTCGGTGACCGTGTCGGTGTCGGTCGTGGGACCGGTGTCCGGGGTCGGCGGGGCCGGCTCGACCGGGAAGTACAGCGACGCACCGCACCCGGTGCAGGTCAGGAAGATCAGGGTCCGGCGCACGGCGCCTCCGTCGGGCCGGAGGGTAACACTCAGTGGCCGCGCGGGTGGTGCTTCCGGTGCAGCTCGGAGAGGCGGGCCTGCGTGACGTGCGTGTAGATCTGCGTAGTTGTAATGTCGGCGTGGCCGAGCATCGCCTGGAGCGCCCGGAGATCCGCGCCGTGCTCGAGCAGGTGGGTCGCGAAGCTGTGGCGCAGGACGTGCGGGCTGACCTTGCCGCGCACGCCGGCGAGCTTCGCGTAGCGCGTGAGCCGGTCCCAGAAGTTCTGCCGGGTCATGCCCTCGCCGTGCTGGCCGACGAACAGCGTCGGGCAGCTGTGGTCGGGGTCGAGCACCGGCCGGGACTCGGCGACGTAGCGGCGGATCAGCGCGAGCGCGCGGTCCCCGACCGGGATCAGCCGCTCCTTGTCGCCCTTGCCGCGCACCCGGACCAGCCCCTCCTCGGGGTCGAGGCCCTTGCCCGGCAGCGTCACGAGCTCGCTCACGCGCAGCCCGCACGAGTACATCAGCTCGATCATCGCCGCGTCCCGCAGGCCGAGCGGGGTGCCGCGGTTCGGGGCGCCGAGCAGCGCCTCGACGGACCGGCCGGAGAGCACGGTCGGCAGCGGCTCGGGGAAGCGCGGCGCGTGGACGCGGGCGGACGGGTCGTCGTCGAGCAGCCCCTCGCGCTGGAGGAACCGGAACAGCTGGCGCAGGCTGCTGCGCGCGCGGGCGATCGAGCGCAGCCCGAGGTCCTGGCGGTCGAGCCACACGAGGTGGTCGGCGACGTGGGCCTGCGTCACCGCGTCCGGGGAGTCGATCCCCTGCCCTTCGAGCCACACCGCGAAGCGCCGAACGTCCCGGCCATACGCCTCGATCGTGTTGTCGGACCGGCCGCGCTCGGCCTTCAGCCAGTACGTGAAGCCCTCGATCGCGTCGAGGACCGTCCCCTCCGCGCTCACAGCAGGCGCCGCAGGGCGTACAGCGCCTCGTGCGCCTGGCGCGGGGTCAGGGCGTCGGGATCGAGCGCCGCGAGCTGCTCGCGCACCGGATCGGGCGGCGGCTCGGGCACCTCGACCGGCGCGGCCGCGGACGGCGCGTCGACCGGCGAGCCGCCGAGCCCGAACAGCGAGAGCTGCTCGGCCGCGTTCCGCGGCGCGTGCTTCTCGAACCGCGTCAGCAGCCGCGTCGCGCGGGTCACGACGTGCGGCGGCAGGCCGGCGAGCCGCGCGCACTGGATCCCGTAGGACCGGCTGGCCCCGCCCTCCTGCCGCGGCCCGCTCACGCTGCGCGCGGTGGTGGTCCACCCGCCCGCCACGACGCGGATCCTCGACGGGCTGGCGCGGGCGCGGCCGCCGCCGATGTTCACCGGGGCGTGACGGGGACCGGGGCGCACAGAGCGCGGGCCGGAGCGGA
>CAMCWU010000276.1 GCA_945882675.1 Klebsiella pneumoniae
CGGCCCGCGTGCGCGAGGAACGCGCTGACCGTCATCTCCTTGTAGACCGGCGGATCCTCTGGCAGATAGCCGATCCGCCCGCGCAGGGCCTCCGGCGCCTCCGCGACGTCGACCCCGTCGATCACGACGCGGCCGAGCGACGGCGCGAGCAGCCCCGCCAGGATCTTCATGGTCGTGGACTTCCCGGCGCCGTTGAGGCCGAGGAGTCCGACGATCTCACCTTCCTTGATCTGGAAACTGACGTCTTTCACCGCGGCGAACTCACCGTAGTACCGCGTGAGGCCTGTGACCTCGATCATGTCGCCTCCGCCGGTGCATGCCACACCGGGCGGCGTGGGCATATGCGCCCTGGCCGTCCCGTCAAGGGGTCACGGCGCCAACCCCCCTCCCGCGCGACGAATAACTACCGCTCGCGCCAGGGGGTCGTGGTGGCCAGCGCACGCATGGCGGCCACCCCCCGCTGGATGTGCGGCTGCGGATCCACAGGGTTGTACCTTCGGAAGTACAGGCGCCAGTCGGCGAGCGCGCGCAGCGGCCGGGCCCCGCTCCGGGTCAGCTCCACCAGGAACGCGTCCACGTCGTACTGGCCGTAGAGGTGGTCGATCTCGCTCCCCTGCGCGCGGAAGAAAAACCCCCAGCGCGCGAGCTGCCGCGTGCGGTACGCGCCGCCACCCTGAGCCTGCTCCATCGCGCGGCCGAGGCGCACGATCTCCGCATAGTTGTCCGGTCGCGCCCACCTTCCGGACCACGGGTAGTACAGGAAGCCGCCGAAGGCGTGAAGGCTCGCGGCGCGCTCGTACCGTTCGCGCGCGGCCAGCGCGTCGAGCGCGCGGCTCTCGGGCTGGCTCAGCGGCGTCTCGGAGTGGGCGTACCGCCCCGGGATCGCGTGGCGCCAGATCGCGCGGGCCTCCGTGTTCACGGCGAAGTCGCGGTTGAGGTCCACCTGCGCGAGGTTGCCGCGCCGGTAGCGGTGCACCCCGCCGATGAGGTCGAGCTCTACGCGCTCCCGGCCGTCGGGGTTGAGGAGCGGGATCACGGTCAACCGGATCCCGGGTGGCGGAAGCGCGATCCACTCGAGGAGGAGGTCGGTCGCCACCTCCGTCGAGATCCACTCGAGGGCGTGGATCCCGGCGAACACCAGCACGCGGTGCTCCACGGGCGCGTCCGGATCGCCAACATGAAACGCCCAGATCGGCTGGTTCGCGACGGAGCGCCCGATCTCCTCGATCTCCACGCGGTCGGGGTGGGCGTCGACGGCGCCCGCCACCTCGGCCCACACGTCGTGCGCGAAGCGGTAGCCGTCGGCCACCGATGGGACGTCTTCCGGCGGACGATCCGCCTGCCACGCCCGGAAGTCGGGCGCAGACGCGAGGGCGAGCGAGCAGAGGACCGCGAGCATATGTTATCGTATAACGATGTCGGACCGCCTCATCCGCTTCGATGGGGGGACGCTGGTGGTCGAGGGCTTCGCCCGCCACGAGCTCCCGCCGTCATTCCAGCTCGACCCGCGCATCGGCCTGCACCGCGGCCCGGCACGGGCGTATGCGGCGCTCGTCCTCGATCTTCACCGCAGGAAGGAGCCGTATCGCGACGAAGCCCGGCAGTACGTCGCGCTGGACCGCCCGTGGCAGACCGACCGCGAGCCCCGCCCGTTCCAGACGGAGGCGCTGGCCGCGTGGAAGGCCGCCGGCCGGCGCGGCCTCGTGATCCTCCCCACGGGAGCTGGTAAATCCTACGTCGCCGAGCTCGCCATCCGGGACGCGAACCGATCGGCGCTGATCGTCGCTCCGACGCTCGACCTCGTCGGCCAGTGGTGGGGCCAGCTCCGACGCGCGTTCGGGGACCCGATCGGCGTGGTGGGCGGCGGCGCGCACGACGTCCAGGCGATCACGGTCACTACCTACGACAGCGCGTACCTGCACATGCCCAGGTATGGACCGCGCTTCGGCCTGATCGTCTTCGACGAGGTCCACCACCTCCCCTCGCCCGCGTACGCCATGGCCGCGGAGTTCGCGATCGCGCCATTCCGCCTCGGACTCACGGCGACGCTCGAGCGCACGGACGGCAGCCACGGCCAGCTCGACGATCTCGTGGGTCCGACCGTGTATCGCCGAGAGATCACCGAGCTCGCTGGCGAATATCTCGCCGAGTACCGCACCGAATGCCTGAGTGTCCCGCTCACCGACGACGAGCGGGTCGCGTACGAGGACGCGCGCGCCTGCTTCCGCGACTTCGTAGAGTCGCGCGGGATCAGCTTCGGCGGCCAGGGCTTCGAGCGGTTCCTGCGCGAGTCCGGCCGCAGCGCGGAGGGGCGGGAGGCCCAGCGCGCCTGGCGTGACAGCCGCCGGATCCTGCAAGGGGCCAGGAACAAGCTCCGTATGCTGGAGAGCCTGCTCCGCGAGCACCGGGGCACCCGCACCATCGTGTTCACGAGCGACAACGCCACGGTATACGAGGTCAGCCGCCGCTTCCTCGTCCCCGCCATCACCCATCAGACGGATGTGCGGGAGCGCAAGGCCATCCTCGACGCCTTCTCCGCCGGGGAGCTGCCGGTAGTCGTCACGAGCCGCGTCCTGAACGAGGGGGTGGACGTGCCTTCTGCCGAGATCGCAATCGTGCTGAGCGGGACCGGGACGGTGCGCGAGCACGTGCAGCGCCTGGGCCGGATCCTGCGAAGATCCGAGGGGAAGCAGGCGGTGCTGTACGAGCTGGTGGTGGCCGAGAGCTCCGAGGAGGGAACGAGCCGCAGGCGGCGGGAGCACGTGGCGTATCGGTAGGGCCTACCCCGCTTCGACCGCCATCCTCTCGGCCAGCTCGATCACCGCTTTCGGCGGCACAATCGCCGAGAACTCGACAACCTCCGGCCCCCACCCCTCTCCCGGCCGCTCGTCGGCGCACAGCTTGCGCGAGACCGCCACGATCACGTTCCCCCGCCCGTGCCGGCGCAGCAGCTCGAGCCGCCGCTGAAGCCACTCGGGGCGCCAGTAGCCGAGGATCTCGAGGTGGGCCTCCCGCCCGCCGTTGCGCAGCGTGAAGTCCGGCACGATGACCGCTTGCCCGCCGAGATCGATGGGCGCGCTGCCCGGCTCGAGCGTCCAGGGCGTGGTTGCGGCCGCGAAGCGCTCGGCGAACCACGCCTGCTCGCGGGTGGCGTGCCCGCCCGTGTCCCGCCAGTGCGTGCGGAGCCCCTCGTCCGACTTCACGACCAGGTCGCGGCGGGTGCGCTGGCGCGTCCACGCGACGGACGCCGTGAGCTCCCACGCGGCGTCCTGCAGCACGATCGCGGGGAAGAAGCTGGCGAGTTGCATGCCGTAGCGCGTCGACTGCGTGAAGAGAGACGCCGGCCCGTCGAGCGTGATGACGAGCTTGCCATCCTTGCGCTCTGCCGCGTGGATCAGCTGGTAGAACCTGGCCCAGCGCAGGAGCTGGCGGATGCGGGCGGCGGTCGGGTCGCGGACAACGATCCGGACCTCCGTCGCCGACAGGAGGATGGACTGGACGAGCGCGAGGTTGTAGCGATGGAGGAGATCCACCGGTTCGATCGCCGGGTAGGCTCCGATGCGGTGAGCGTCCCGCAGGTCGGCGAACAGCGAGGAGCGCACGGCGTCGAGCGTCACGCCGCGCTGCGCCGCGACCTCCGCCAGGACCGTGTCTGCCGTCGGCAGGTCCAGGGGTCCAGGCTCCATCGCGAGCGGGCCCCGCCGCGCCGCGAGGCGGAACGCAGCGGCGCGCAGCTCCGACGGCACGAGCTCCTCTGCCGCCGCGAACTCCGCTCGATCCATGCCGATCTTTGCGAGTCCGTCTGCCAGCTTGCGGTCGGGGACGCCCTCGCATAGCTCCGCCAGCTCGGCGTCGACCTGGCCGCGGCTCCACCCCTCTCGCCCGGCGATCCCGAGCAGGTCGGTGAGCTGTGCGGCGAGGTCGAGCAGCTCCCCGTCCGCCGGATCCACGAACTTCGGGCGGAGCTTTCCCCCCGCAACACGGGCGCGGATCAGCGAGGAGGTGAGCATCTACTCACGCACGACCCGCTCCCACAGGCGGGCGACGTCCGGCGGGAGGCCGACGCGACGGACTTCGTCCAAGTACAGGCGCGGGAAGCCGACCAGCCACGCGTTAGGCAGGATCCACCTCAAGAAAACCTGGAGGTTCGGGTCGTTCACCCCGAGCGCCGACATGGACACGGTGACGTCTACCAGTCGCGGGATGGCGTCCGGCTGCAGCGCCACCCCCTGGACGATGGATTGTGCTAGCGCGACGCCGAAAGGAGACGCCCAGCCGCCGTCCGGGGCCGTCAGCAGCAGGAGGATCAGGCGGGCGAGCTCCCCGACACCCCAGAATGACGAAGCTCCGAGCCGATGTCCGGCCGCGTACGCCGTATCCACCAGGGCGGGGGTCTCCGGGAGCTCGACGGTGACGCCGACGACGGCGGGCTCGAACACCTCCGGGGGGAACCGGTCCGGCGCGGCCGCCGAGATCGCGAGCCACGGCCAGAGCGCCGAGCGGTCCGGGATCTGCGCCAGGGCGAGCGCGACCTCTGCGAGCTCGCCGTCCGGGAACACGCTCTCCGCGATGGCCGCGGGCGCGAGCCCCCGCGCCACGATCTCGAGCGCCGGGAGCCCGGGACCGAGGCGGGAGAACGCGACGAGGCGCTGCCGGGCCGTGCGGCCGGCGCCCAGTGTGGCCTCCGCGTCCACCCAGGCGGGGTCGTCCGGCGGGATCCGCAGGACCGCGCTGTACCGCTGGATCTCGCGGATCGGGAGAGAGACGAGGGTCGCGGCGAGCTCGCGCCGGCCGTCCCCCAGGCGCCTAAGGAGGGCCTCGATCGCCGGGCCCGAGTCCGGGGCCTTACGCAGCAACTCGATGAACGCCGGCAGGTGCTCGTGCGCCCGTCGCGTCGCGGGGATCGCGACCCACGCAGCCACCAGCGCCTTCGCGGCCTCGCGGCCGTTCGCGCGCGAGTTCCCGAGGGCCACCCGCACGGTCGCGGCCGCCGCGGGCG
>CAMCWU010000277.1 GCA_945882675.1 Klebsiella pneumoniae
TCGTCGTCGTCGAAGACGCCGTTGTTCCCGGCGTGCGCCAGGTACGACGTCACGACCGCCGAGCGCGGGCTCGGGTCGAGCGGCCCCGGGATGCCGCCCGCGACGCCGTAGGTGAACGGGTCGCCGTCCACGAGCTCGCCCACCAGGAGCTGCACGCTCTGGCCGTCCAGGTCCTCGCTGATCGTCAGGATGTCCGTGCTGTTCCACGACGGGTACCCGAGGTCGGAGTCCGAAGCGTCCGTCGCGTAGACGGTGTCGAGGCTGATGCCGATGGGCGCCCAGATCTCGACCCAGCGGGCGACCGCGCCCTCCACCGCCGCGACCACGTCCGGATCCTGGTCGAGCCCGCCCGTGTACACGATCCGCGCGTGCACGACGCCCGCGGTGAGGTCCGGATCCTGTTTGATCCGCACGCTCCCTGCGACGTCGATGTCGGGGATGTACTCCCAGTCCCGGTTGGCGGTCGCGACCTCCACCGTGTACTCGCCGGGGACGAGCGGCCCGTCCTCCAGCCGCATGGGCCACGAGAACGCGACGTCCTGCGCCCACGGCCAGAACGAGTCCGCGAGCGAGTTGCTGCCGTCCCAGTCCTGCCAGCGCGTGATCACCTTGCCGTCCGGCCCGAGCAGCCGCTCCACCGAGAGCCACGAGCCCTCCGCCGCGCCGAAGAGCAGAAACTCCGTGTCGCCCTCCTCCACCTGGACGGTGAACACCGCGATGCCGTCACCGTCCGATCGTACGGTTCCGAGGCCGATCGTGCGCTGCATGCCGTTCACGGTGGTCACGTCGGCGTCTGTGTCGCTGTCGCTGTCCGCATCCGCCTCTTCGCCGGTCTTTGCGTCGGCGATCGGGAGCTCGGTGCAGCCCGCCAGGCCGAACGGGATGGAGAGAGCGAGACAGCAGGTGATCCGGGTCCAGCGCGACATCGGCCCTCCAGGTCCCTCAACATGCCCGGTTCGAGGCCGTCGCACAACGGGGAAACAGATCGTCGGCGTTCCGGGCGCACGTCTCCCATACCTCCGCGGGGTCGCAGCCGCGGATCGTGGCCACCGCGCGCGCGATCTGCACGAGGTCCGCTGGCTCTCCCCGCGTGGCCGGCCGCGGGGCGTCCGTCTCGAGGAGCATGCGCTCCAGCGGGATGGCCGCCGCCGCGGCGATGGCCTTCTTCGCGCGGCCCTCCCCCACCATCGCCCCGAACGAAAGGTAGAACCCGCGCTTCACGGCTTCCATCGCCAGCTCCGCCGACGATCCCCACAGGTGGAACATGGCGCCCGCACGCGGCAGCCCCACCTCGTCGACGACGGCGAGGACCGCGGGGACCGCCCGCACGGCGTGGATCTGGACGGGGAGATCCCGCTCGATCGCCAGCAGCAGGTGCCGGCGGAGCACGTCGCGCTGGCGGTCCCGGCGTGCCGGATCCGCTTCCCGCGCGTGGTCGAGGCCGATCTCGCCGATCCCGACGACGTCCGCGCTCGCCAGCACGTCGAGGTACCCGACCAGCTCCCCCTCCGTGAGATCCGCCGCATACCATGGGTGTACGCCGAGGACTGCGCTGCACGCCGGCTCCCGCGCCGCCAGCGCGAGCACGCGCCCCCAGTCCCGCGGGTCCGACGACGGCACGAGGATCCGGTCGACGCCCGCGGCCGCCGCACGCGCGATCACGTCCGCCCGATCGGCGTCGAAGTCCGGGAGATCCAGGTGGCAGTGCACGTCCGTCGCCATGCGGAAGCGTAACCACGGATCGCGAGGACATCTCGTGACGAAGGACCGCCGGGGGCCAGCGTCACTGTTGCATGAGGCGGGACACAAAACGCCGCCTCGACCTGGAGGTTTCCATGTACCGCACCGCTCTGCTCGTCCTCGCCGTCCTCGTGTCCGCACCCGCGATGGCTGGTGGCAACGGCCACGACAAGGGCCACGGCAACGGCCACGCCAAGCACGGGTGCGAGGAGTCGTTCGAGGAGGCCGATGACGACCAGATCGAGGGCGACGACGACGTCGCCGTGGACGACGAGATCGCCAGCGACGACCTGCCGGCCAGCGTGCTCTCGAGCTCGGTGCGCATCCAGATCGAGACGGCCCAGCGCCTGATCTCGCTGATGGACAAGAGCGACGTCCAGCTGCGCGACAAGGCCGGCTTCGAGGACGCGAAGGACCTCGTGCGGGAAGCCCGCGCGGCCAACCGCGAGGGCCACGGCCGAAAGGCGGGCCGCCTCGCCAGCGACGCGTGGACCGAGCTCGCGCCGGCGTTCCGCCAGTGGGCCACGTCCGCGGAGGAGCTGGAGGTCCGCGCCGTGAACAAGACCCTCATCGAAGCAGCGGGCCAGCGGATCGCGCTCATGCGCCGCGGTGACGTCGACCTCTCCGCGACCGCCGACGCCCACGTCGTCAACGCGGAGCGCGCCCACGCCGACGCCCTGGCCCTGCGCGGCTCGGCCGAAGCCCACGACGCCGCCAGCCGGGAGCGCGTGGCGATCCGCCAGCTCGACCTCGCGCTCGCCGCGATGGTCGACGACCGGGCCGTCGCTTCCGCCGACTAGGTCATGAACATCGGCGTGAGCCGCCTATGACATGAAGCCGGTAAACGGCTCGGTGCTCGGGAAGTGCTCGGTGCTGTCGAGCCCGAGCAGCGTGAGCATGCCGGCGGCGAGGTTGTCGTACTTGCAGTAGTCGCCCGACGCTGCGTCCGTGACCTCGCCCGTCGCGAGGTCCATGTGCGCGCTCTCGAGCAGCACGTCGTCCGTGGCGCCCGAGGTGGCGTTCCCGCGGACCGGCCCGCCGAAGAACAGCGCGCTCGTGTAGGCCCAGTGGTCCTTGCCGGAGCTGACGTTGAACTGCGGTGTGCGGGTCATCTCCGACATGACGGCGACGACGGTGTCCTCGAAGATCCCGGCGTCCGTGAGCTGCTGCGCGAGGTTCTCGAGGCCCGCGAACAGCGCGTCGTGGAACCCGATCTGCGACGTGTTGCTGATGTGCGTGTCCCAGTCCGAGCCGGTGTCGAGCACGACGGCGCGGCACAGCCCCTGGGAGAGCATGTCGACCGCCATCGTCGTCTGCAGGTCGAACCGAGGTGTCAGGCCGAGCACCAGGTTCGACATGACCTCCTGCCCGTCCTCGCGGAAGCGCTGCGAACGGTCGAGCGACTCGAGCAACCCGGCGACGAGCTGGTCGTTCCGGCCGCCGTCCCCGCGGAGCGCCTGGTAGGACGCAGCCCGCTTCTCGAGGTAACCAGAGACGAGCGCGCGGTGTGCAGTGTCCGCCTTGTAGAAGGGGTATCCCGAGACGCCCGGGGGCGCGGGCCACTCCGAAGCGGGGTCGACGAGCGCCTTGATCTGGCTCTGGAAGCCGATCCGGCCGCTGGTCGCCGCGAGCGAGCCCGGGTAGCTCAGCCCCGACAGGTCCACCGTCCCGAGGGGCTCCTCGACGCCGGCCTCGTAGCCGAAGATCGTCGGGACATCCGACGACAGATCGCTCGTCTTCCCGGTGAACATGCGCAGACGGCACGGTGCGTGGGCGATGGAGCCCGTCCAGATCCCGTTCACGATGTGCGACCGGTGCGCCCACTTGTCGAAGAAGGCGCTCACGGCCGGGCGGTTCGCGTCGTTCACGCCGACGCGCAGGTTCCCGTACTCCCGGACCTCCTCGTCCGCGGCGTCGTCGTTGCCGGGGTCGGCGTCCGGGCCCTGGATCGTGCTGCTGCGCCCGAGCTTGGAGTCGAGGCAGTACGTCACGTCCCAGCCGCCGACGGCGAATACGACGACGAGGTACTTCGGCGGCGTGCCAGCGGCCTTCGCGCCTCCGGAGCGCGCGAACGCGGCGGCGGCAGCGGAGGTGAGGAGCAGGTTCCGACGGCTGATCGAAGTCATCGGGGCTTCCTAATAGAAGAGGACGCGAGGATCCTGGAACATGGCCGACAGGACCAGCTTCCAGGCGTCTTCGGGGGTGTCACCGGCGGCGAGGCCGGCAGCGAACAGGTCCCAGGTGGCGGAGACCTCCGGGGAGTCGGCGGTCACGAGCTCACCGAGGATGCGCTCGTGGAGCGGCACGAGCTGGGCGCGGATCTTCGCCTCTTCCTGGTCGCCGGCTTCCACCAGCCCGAGGAGCCGGCGGGACGCCGCGGAGGTGGCGAAGTCGTTCTCGACGACGAACCCGGCGGCTTCGCTACCGTAGGTGTCCATCACCATCATCTTGGTAGGGGTCGCGCCGTGAATGGCCGAGGTCACCTGCAGGCCGTCCACGCCGCCGAACATGGCCCGGTAGCCGTACCGGTCGGTGACCATCAGGTCGGTCTCGCCCCAGCACGTGTTGGAGCCGCTGGCGCACCCGGCCGCGTCGGGGACCGTGATCCAGCGGAAGCCAGTTAGATCCTCTATCATCCGCGTGTACTGCTCCGGCCGGACGACCAGGCTGCCCGGCACGAAGTCCGTCATGGTCGGGTCGGTCTTGCGGGCGGCGCGGAACGGCTCCGAGAGCACGATCTGCTTCGCGAGCTCCTTCGCCGACCAGCCGGACGCGACGAGCTCGTCCCGGAGCTCCGTCGCCAGGTCCACGGGGAGGTCCTTGCGCTGGATCTCGGCGAAGTACGAGTAGAAGTTGCGGACGGTGCACATGGAGAACCGGGTGTCCTCCGCGATCATCTCACCGAGATCCACGACGTCCGCACCCGGCTCGCCGTAGAACGAGGGCTCCGGGAGGCCGTAGTACTCCCACTTGTCCTGCTCCGTGGCCTCGTAGAACTTGAGGGGGTAGCAGAAGTGCTCGGGGCGGTACGAGTTGCGGTACGGCTCGACCGGGCCGTCCCACGGGAACGAGCAGTCCGACTGGTACGCGGACGACACCGCGTTCCGCATGATCTGCTCTTTGTACCCCCAGAAGAAGCCGGCGAGCGGGTCCATGGCCTGGTGGCAGCCGATGCAGCTCGCCTGTGTGCTCGTCGTCGCCGAGACGGCGAACGGGTCCGACAGCGCGACCCCG
>CAMCWU010000278.1 GCA_945882675.1 Klebsiella pneumoniae
GGCGGGGACCCCGTGGACGCCCTTCTCGGCCGGGTCGCGGTGGTGGCCGATCTGGCCGCTGCGCTGGCGCACCACGCCGCGGGCGGAGCGGCCGTGGTGGCCGGCACGGGCGAGCGCGTAGGCGTGGACGGCGTGGTGGAGATCGGCCCGCGCACGGCGGTCGCAGCCGGGGTCTCCACGCGGCGTACGCTCGCGGACGCCCGGGGGCGGCTCGCCGTGGTGGACGAGCGGATCGCCGAGCTGGAAGCCGAGATCCTCGCCGCCCGCGCCACCGTGGACCGCGCGAAGCCGCGGATCGACGCCGCCCGCGAGTCCGTCCGCCGCGCCGAGCGCGAAGCCCGCGCCGCCGTGGACGCCGCAGGGGAGGGGATCCGGCGCTCCACCGCCACCACCCTCGATCTCCTCCGCAAGGAAGCGCGGGATACCCGTCGCCGGCTGCTCGAGGACCGCGACCGCGCGCTCGCCGCGAGCGCCACCCGCCGCACCGCCGAGATCGAGGCCGCACGCGGCACCCTCCGCGACGCTCTCGCCGCCGTCCGCCGCGAAGCCGAGCGCGCCCTGGAGGCCATCCGCGGCGACTTCGCCGCCGATCTGGAGCGCGCGGTCGCCGACGGCCGCGACGCCGTCGGCCAGCTCGCCCGCGCTGCGGAAGCTGCGGCCCGCGAAGCCGACTCCGGCGTGGACGCCCTGCGTCTGGAGCGCCGCGCCGGCGTGGAGATCGGCCGCGCCGCGGTGGAGCGCGAGCGGGCGGAGCTCTCCACGCACCGCGCCGCCACCTCGGACGCCCAGGGCGCGCACGCCCGCGTGGAGGCCGACGCCAGCGCCCGCGAGACCGAGCGCAAGCTCCTCGAGCGCGACGCCACGGCCGCGACGGGAGATCGCGCGGGCGCCGCGGCCCGCCTCGCCGAGCTCGTGGAGGAGCGCGCCGGCGTGATCCGCGATCGCGACCGCCTGGCCGGCGAGCGCGCAGCCGCCGCCCTCGCGGTCGCGGAAGTGGATCGCCGGATCGTCGCCTCCCGCGCCGCCGCGGACGCTGGGCGCATCGCCCTCCTCGCGGCCGAGGAGGCCGAGCGCGCCGCTGCGGACGCCCTCCGCGAGCGTGAGATCGGCCTCGCCAAGGCCTCCGAGCGCGCACTGTCGGCCGCTGCCGCCACGGATGCCGCTCGGAAGCGCCGCGTGGAGGCCGAGGAGCGCCTCGCTGCCGCCAGCGCGCAGGTGGAGGAGCTCGCGGCGTCTTGCACGGGTGCCGTCACCGAGCGCGATCTCGCCATGGAGGAGCTCGGGAGCGTCGATCAGAAGCGCGCGGAGCTCTGGGACCGCTTCCAGCGGGAGCGCGACCGCGTCGTGGCGCTCCGCGAAGCCGTCCGTGTCGCCGAGGAGGCCGTCCGCGCCGCCGTGACCCGCCGCGACTCGGCACAGCGCGCCCTCGGCGGACTCACCGGCCACGTCGACCGGATCCAGGCCGAGATCGACGCTGTCCGGCGCCGGATCGAGGAGCGCTACCAGCTCTCGCTCGCGGCGCTGCTCGATCGGGTCCACGCGGGCGGCGTGGAGCTCGCCGTCGACGACTCCGTCCGCGTCGGGATCGAGGTCGGCGGCCGCTCCGTCGCCGGCGTCGAGCCCGGTTGGATCCGCCCCGTCGACCTCGACGACGAACGCCGCGTCGGCGACGAGGTCGATGCCCTCGAGCGGTACCGCGGCGAGCTCTCCGCCCTCGGAGAAGTGAACCTCGGTGCCATCGCCGAGTACGACGAGCTCCGCGGCCGCTTCTCCGACCTCGTCAACCAGCGCACCGACCTCGAGGAGTCCGTCGCCTCCCTGCGCGCCGCGATCGCCAAGATGAACAAGGAGTGCCGCCAGCGCTTCCGTGACGCCTTCGACCGCGTGAACGAGAACTTCCAGGTCGCCTATCCGCGGCTGGTCGGGGGCGGCAGCGCCCGCCTCGCGCTCACCGACGAGGAGGATCTCCTCGAAGCCGGCGTCGACATCTTCGTTCAGCCCCCCGGCAAGCGCCTGCAGAACCTGTCGCTGCTGTCCGGCGGCGAGAAGGCGATGACGGCGATCGGGCTCCTCATCGCGCTGTTCCGAGTCAAGCCCTCGCCGTTCTGCGTTCTCGACGAGGTCGACGCCCCCCTCGACGAGGCGAACGGCACCCGCTTCAACGACATGCTCCGGGAAATGGCGCTGACATCGCAGTTCGTCGTCATCACTCACAACCGCAAGACGATGGAGTGCGCGGACACGCTGTACGGCGTCACGATGGCGCGGCCGGGGGTCTCGCGCCTCGTGTCGGTCGAGCTCTAGTTCGCGTCGTCGAACCTAGCTCATCAGCTCGTCCGGGTTCGACGCGGGACGGCACGCCTTCCGGCGTGCTAAACGTATCGGCCAAGAGGAGCAACATGGATCCCGCGGCGGACGCCGGTACCCTCCAACCGGCCGGACCACTGGGAGACTACGCGGTGCCAGCGCTGGCCGGTGGGAGCCTGCTCGTGGCGCTCGTGCTCGCCCTTCTCGGCGGGTTCTTCCTCGCCCGGAGCCGAGCTGCCCCGAGCCCACCGCCCACGATCCCCGCAGACCTCGCCGACCCCGTCGAGCGCGCGCCGGTGCCCCGCAACGAGCACGCTCCGCGATCGCTCGAGCACGACGGCGACGTCCCCCCGACCGTTCCGGGCGCCAGGCCGCGCCTTTCGCTCCCCCCCGGACGCCTGTCCTTCCCGCCGGGCGCCCTGGTTGACCGCAAGAACCCTCCTGGAACGCCGCGTTCTTCTGCGATGGAGGTTCATGACGTCTCGCGTCCGCCGAACCGCCCGTCGCTCGACGAGCCGTCCGACTGGCTCGGCCGCCTGCGGAAGGCGCTCGGGCGCAGCCGGGACGTCCTGCGAAGCCGCCTCGACACGCTGTTCGGCACGGAGATCGTGGACGAGCGTGCCGTGGACGAGCTCGAGGAGGCCCTCATCCGCGCAGATGTCGGCGTTCCGACCTCGGAGCGACTGATCAAGCGGCTGAAGACGATGGTCCGAGCCGGTCAGAACCGGCCGGACGAGCTTCGCGCCGGCCTGCGGGACGAGCTCCTCGCCGCCATCGGGCCGCGCGCGCGCATGGTCGAGCCCGCGGAGCGGCCGTGGATCATGCTGGTCGTGGGTGTGAACGGAAGCGGGAAGACCACCACGGTGGGCAAGCTCGCGGCCCGGTTCCGTCGCGACGGCAAGTACGTGGTCATCGCGGCTGCCGACACCTATCGGGCAGCGGCCAGCGACCAGCTCGCCGTCTGGGCGGCGCGCGCCGGAGCCGAGCTGGTGACCCACCAGCCGGGCGCGGACCCGGCGGCGGTGGTGTTCGACTCGCTCGCGGCGGCGAAAGCCCGTAACGCCGACATCGTGTTGATCGACACGGCCGGCCGCCTCCAAACCACGAAGCCGCTCATGGAGCAGCTCGCCAAGATCCGACGCGTCGTGGACCGGGCCATGCCCGGGGCTCCACACGAGACCCTCCTCGTCCTCGACGGCACGATGGGGCAGAACGCGCTCAGCCAGGCCAGGTTGTTCCACGAGGCGACGCCGCTCACCGGGGTCGTCGTCACCAAGCTCGACGGCACGGCCAAGGGGGGCGTAGTCATCGCGATCGCGTCCGAGCTCGGCCTCCCCGTGAAGCTCATCGGCATCGGCGAGAAGGTCGAGGATCTCCGCGACTTCGAGCCCGAAGCGTTCGTCGACGCGCTGCTCTGAAGCGTCCCACCCCAGCGAGGTCCCGATGAAGGTCCAGATCACCATCCGCGGCAGGACCTATACCGTCCGCAGCGATCAGGACGAGGATCTCCCTGCGATCGCAGCCTACGTCGACCGCAAGATGGGCGAGATGGGCGGCCGCATGGGCACGGACGACTACACGGTCGCGCTGCTCGCCGCCCTGAACATCGCGTCCGAGTTCGAGCGGTTCCGGCGAAGCGTGGAGGCCGAGCTCGGCACCGTCGAGCGCGATCTCGCCTCGGTCGCCGTCGTCCTCGAGTCCGCGATTCCGGCGGAAGACGGCGCCGGAACTTGATCGATCGGGCGCTGGAAGCGATGCGGGCGCGCGCACCGATGCGCACGTGGAGCCGCGTGCTCTCGCTGCCCGTCGCGCTCGCGTGCCTCACGGTCCTCGGCCTCGCGAAGTGGCTCGATCCCTCGCCTTTCGGCCACTCCACCCACCTGCAGCTCGGGCTCCGTCCGTGCACGGTGATGAGCCTCACGGGCTGGCCCTGCCCGATGTGCGGCGCCACGACATCCTTCGCATTGATGGCAGATTTCCGCGTACCGGAGGCGCTGTACAACCAGCCGTTCGCTTCGGCCCTGTTCTTGCTCACCCTCGGGCTGTTCGGCGTCGCCGCAGCCGAGGTCGTGGCGCCCCGCGAGCGCTGGTCCCGGATCCTCGACCGGATCGAGCCGTGGGAGGGGTGGCTGGCGGGTGGCTTCCTCGGCGCCATGGCCCTCGGCTGGGCTTGGAAGGCCTGGTTGATGAACGGTTGAACGCCGACTCTCAGGAAAGTGAGCGGGACGGTTTGACGGGCGCGGGACGTGGGGGTACATGGTGAGGGTCGGCGGGCGATGATGCGGCGACGGCGCGAATGGCGCCGAAGCGAGCAACTCTCCGAAGACGGCACTTCGTAGCTGCTGCCCCCGGGCATCGAGTCTCGACGTGACCAGCTCACCTGATGCGTCGGCTTCGGCTGGCTAGCAGGTGAACGCGAGCGGGGGAGCCAACGGGCTCTCGCGCGAACGAAAGACCCTCGGTCTTTGAAATTCAAGCAGAAGATGGAAATGTGCCTCTCGGGTCCGCGCCTCACCGCCGGGTCCGAGAAAAACGCTCAACAACCGTTGATTTTTGAGTAAGCGACGATGGGTCTTGGACCCCTTCGTTGCTGTTGATATTGAGTCCAAGCGATTAAACTGGAGAGTTTGATCCTGGCTCAGAGCGAACGCTAGCGGCGGGCCTA
>CAMCWU010000279.1 GCA_945882675.1 Klebsiella pneumoniae
AAGGCGGAGCTCGAAGCGCTCGAAGAGCGGATCGAGCGGCTCGAGGAGTGGCGCTAGTCCTCCGTCAGCGGCGTAGCACACCCGCCGTCCCCGATCCGCGCCCACAGGTCGGGATCCGGCCCGAAACCACGGCAATCGACGATCTCACCTGCCGGTGCGGCCACGAGGAGCAGCCCCGTCGGGTCCGCGCTGCACGGGAACACCGTCCCGACGCCCTGATCGCGGAAGTCCACCTTCACGGGCACCGCGAGCGCCAGGCTGTCCGTCGTGCCGTTCCGCGCCGCGCCGACGCTCGGCATCCGGAACTTCTCGACGTACGGCGCGCCGTACTCGTCCTCTCCGCCGTCTGCCAGCCACACCCAGCCGCCGCCCGTCCAGCCGGTAGTCTCGACCGCGAAGCTCCAGAACCCGTCGTCCACATCACATGCGACGCTCGCGGACGTGATCGCGACGGGCACGTCCTGCGCGTCGACGACCACGAGATCGTCGCCCGCTTCGTCATTCCTCGGAAAGCACCCTGCGAGCAGGACGAAGCACAGCGCTCTCACACCGCCTCCTCGGCCGCGATCCGCTGGAGGATCTTGCTCCGGAAGAGCTGCTGCTCGATCCGCCGCAGGAGCGTCTCGCAGCCCTCCCCGGTGAGCGCGCTGATGGCGTCCCCGCCGTCCTCGACCAGGCTCTCGATCACCTGGGTATCGGCTTCGTCCGCCTTGTTCCACACGAGCAGCGTCGGCGTGTCGTGCAGGTCCAGGTCGCGCAGGATCTTGTCCACGCTCTTCTTGTGGTTCTCGACCTCCGGGTCCGACGCGTCGAGCACGTGGAGCAGCAGATCGGCCTCTTCCAGCTCCTCCAGCGTCGCCTTGAACGCCGAGATCAGCGTGTCCGGCAGATCCTCGATGAACCCGACGGTGTCGGTGATGATGATCTCGCGCTCCTCCGGGAACCGCAGCCGGCGCGAAGTGGGGTCGAGGGTCGCGAACAGCTTGTCCTCCGCGATGACGTCGGACTGCGTCAAGCGGTTGAGCAACGTCGACTTTCCCGCGTTGGTGTACCCGACGATCGAGCACACCGGGATCTCCTTCCGCGTCCGCCGGGACCGCTTCACCGCGCGGCGCTCGCCGAGCTCCACCAGCTCGCGCTCGAGGCGCGTCATCCGCTCGTCCGCGCGGCGCTTGTTGAGCTCGAGCTTGGTCTCTCCCGGCCCCCGACCGCCGATCCCACCGGTCAGGCGCGACATCACGGTCGTCATCGTCGCGAGGCGCGGCGCCCGGTACCGGAGCTGCGCCAGCTCGACCTGGAGCTTCCCCTCGCGGCTCGCGGCGTGCTGGGCGAAGATGTCGAGGATGAGCTGCGTGCGGTCGAGGACCTTCAGATCCGTCGTCTCCGCGATGTTCCGGAGCTGGCTGGGCGCGAGCTCGCGGTCGAACACCAGCACGTCCGCGCCGAGGTTCATCGAGCGCACCACGAGCTCCTGCAGCTTCCCCTTCCCGACGTAGGTGCGGGCCTCGATGGTCGGACGGTTCTGGATCGTCGTCTCCAGCACGTGGAGTCCGGCGGTGTGCGCCAGCCGCGAGAGCTCCGCCATCCCCCGCTTCGCGCGCCGCGGATCGCCGAGCGTGATGCCGACGAGGATCGCCTTTCCCTCCCCCCCGACCTCGGCCAGGCGGGGGCTGCGCGCGTGCTGGGCCTCGAGGTCCGTGATGAAGACGCCGAAGTCCTCGGGCCAGTCGAAGACGCTCGGGCGCGTCTCCACGCGCATGGGCTCGTCGGCCTCAGGCGGCTGGAGCCACGCGTACTTCACGGCGCCCGGGAGGCCCTGCGGCGTGACCTGGATGCTCACGACCGTGTCGAGCCGCAGCAGCGCGAGGTCGGTGAGATCGTCCTCCGTCAGCAGGTCGGGGCGGTGCGACGACAGGATCAGCCGCACGCCGCGGAACCGCCCCGAACCGGCGCTCCTTCGGCCGAGATCCGGCAGGAACACGCGGTGGGCGTCCCCCACGACGACCTTGTCGACCTCTCCCGACCGGCTGACGAGCACGCCCACGCGCCGACCGGTCGCCGCCGACACCTCCGTCAGCGAGCGGGCCAGGAGCGGGGAGACGAACTCGGAGCGGCCGGAGCGGCGGCGGTAGAGGGCCTGGAGGGAGCGGCTGTCGTCCGGGGACAGCCCGTTGGTGTTGCCGTACAGCGTCTCCAGGTTCTACCCCTGCTTGTGCTCGATCCGTTTCGCCTGCGACGCCGGACCCGCTCCCGTCGCCGCCTCCAGCATCTTCGGGAGATCGACCCCGAGCGCGCCGCGAAGTTCCTCGACCAGGCGCACGGCGGTCCGCGCGGTGTCCCCGTTCGAGCCGGGCGGCAGCATGGTCAGGCGGTCGACACGCACGGTCGAGAGGCTGCTCACCATCGAGTCCATGACCTTCTGCAGCTTCTGCATGAGGAAGATATCGCGGGCGTTCGGGCCGGCCTCCTTCCAGACGCCGATCATCTCCTCGAGGACGAGCGCGGTCGCGCGGCCCTCTTCCAGGATGCGGGACGACTTGCCCTTCGCCTCGGCGATGCCGGCTTCCATCGCGGCCTTCGCGGGCTCGATGACGTCGGCTTCCAGCATCTTGCGGACCTTCTCTACGCGGGCCTCCTCGGCGTCGAGCGCGGCCTCCGTCTTGGCGATCTGGGCCGCGATCTGGCCGGTGGCCTCTGCCACCATGGCGACCGTGCGCGTCTGCGCGTCGCCGATCCGGCGCTCGACCTGGGCGCTCGTGATCTGCTCCTGCGCCGCGACCTGCTCGAGCCGCGCGCGCTTGCGGTTCGCGGAGTCCTGCACCATCGCCCGGGCCTTCTCCTTGGCCTCCGCGATGCGGCTGCGCTTCGTCATCTCCGCCGACGACTTGCGGCCGAGGCTGTCGAGATATCCGCGATCGTCGTGGACATTCTGGATCATCATCGTGTCGAGCACGAGGCCCAGGCGCGCGAGATCGTGGGCGGCCTCCTCCTCCAGCTTCTCGGCGAAGCGGAGCTTGTCCTCGTTGACCTCCTCCGGCGTGAGCTGCGAGAGGACGCCGCGGAGGTTGCCTTCGAGCACGTCCTTCGCGATCTGTACGATGGACTCGCGCTTCTTGCCGAGCATGCGCTCGACGGCCGCGCCGAGCACGGGCTCGTGGCTCGCGATCTTGAGGTTCGCGACGCCCTGGACATTGAGCGGGATGCCGCCCTTGCTGTAGGCGCCGGTGACCGCGACCTCGATGATCATGTTGGTCAGATCGAGACGATCGACGCGCTCGAGCAGCGGCATGCGCCACGCGCGACCGCCCCGGATCGTGCGGTAGCCGCGCGTGCCCTCGTCCGTCTTCCGGGTCATGCCGGAGAAGATCAGGACCTCGTTCGGCTCGCAGATGTACAGCAGGTTGCGGGCGGCTCCGAGGGCGGCCGCGATGCCGCCGAGCGTCACGAAGCCGGCCACGAAGAGGACGATGATGACGACGATGGGATCCATCAGCGGGGCTCCGAGCGGGAGAGGATGCCGGTGACGTCGACGCCGGTGGTCTCCCGGAACTCGCGGAAGACCGCCGCGACCGTGGCAGGCAGCGACGCGATGTGCTGGGGCAGCGCCTTGCCGTCCCCGCCGTCGATGAGGTGGACTTCTCCGATCTCGATCTGCTTGACGCGATCGGTGACGGTCGAGAGCACCTTCTCGATCTGCTGGATGAGGAAGATGTCCTTCGCGTCATCGCCGGCGCGGAGCCAGATCTCGGTGAGCATGCGCAGGACCTCTGCCATGGCCTGACCGTCCGCGGCGATCACCGCGGCGTCCTGGCGGGCGCGCATCTCCTGCGCCTTCCGCTCGAACTCGGCGGGCAACACGACGTCGGCCGTGAGCTTGAGGTGCTGCAGGCGGGCGCGGAGCTCCTGGAGCTTCACCTCTGCCCGGGAGCGGGCGGCGATCGCGGCCTGCTCGGCGCGCTCCTCCTCCGACTTCGCGCGGGCTTCGAGCTCGGCGACCACGGTGCGGAGCTGGTTCTCGCGCTGGCGGATCAGGTTCTCGGCCTGCTCCGTGGCGACCTGTCCTTCCCGGCTGAACTGGGCCGTGGCCTGCTCGGCGTCCGACTTGGCCGTGGACTCCGCGATCTCGGCGCCCGCGAGCACGCTGGCGAGGCGCTCCCGGCCGATCGAGTCGAGGTACTTCACGTCGTCCGATACCGACTGGACCTTGAGCGTGTCGAGCGTCAGCCCGAGCTTGTCGAAGTCGTCGCCGGCCTCACGCACGAGCTCTTCCGCGAACTTCAGGCGGTCCTCGTTGACCTCTTCCGGGGTCATCCGCGCGATGATGCCGCGGAGGTGGCCCTCCAGGCTCTCCTTCGCAACGCGCTTGATCTCCGACGGATCCCGGCCGAGGAAGCGCTCGATCGCGTTGTTGCGCTTGATCTCGTGGCTGCTGACCTTCACGTTCGCGATGGCGTGGAGCGCGAGCGGGATGCCGCCGCGGCTGTACGCGTTCTGGATCTGCAGCTCGATCGGGATCGTGCCGAGATCCATGCGATCCACGATCTCGAACAGCGGGATCCGCCACGCCACGCCGCCGTGCACCACGCGGTACCCGACCTCCGTGTTGTCCGGGAGCTTGTACTTGCGCCCGGAGAAGATGAACATCTCGTTCGGCTTTCCGACGAACAGGACGCTCTTGACCGCCAGCAGCAGGACCAGGACGAGGAAACCGAGCCCGAGCCCGAGCGCACCGAACAACAGCTCCAAGGGACCTCCGACGACGCCACAGCCTATGCGCTAACGGGCGCGGAGTAAACCGGCCCGCGCCCCAGCCGCCTGTGATAAGTCGCCGCCACGAGGTTCGGATCATGGCGCGCTACGACCACGCGGCGATCGAGAAGAAGTGGCAGCAGTACTGGAAGGACGCACGTACCTTCCGGACTCCAGAGGACCGTACTCGCCCCAAGTACTACGTC
>CAMCWU010000280.1 GCA_945882675.1 Klebsiella pneumoniae
AAGTCCGCGCTACCCGGCTCCACCACCGTGTCCATAAGCGTGAGCGTGGTGGCCGGGTCCAGGGACGCCACGGTGCCGCCGACGAGCATGCCGTCGTGCAGCGCGCCCTCGCCGGCGTGCAGCGTGAGGCCGGTGACGCTGACGTTCCCGCCGCCGTCCACGCGCAGCGCGGGGCCGACGGACGGGTAGATGTCCACGAAGGCACCCGGCTCCGGCGCGATGCTCACGGCGCGATCGACCACCAGGCTCTCGAAGTACACGCCATCGCAGACCGCGAGGTCCCCCGTCCCGAGATCCAGCCCCTCCTGGATGGACGCGTAGGCGCCGAGGGCGTCGTAGACCGGGCCGTCCGGCGTGGCGGCGCTGCAGTCGTCGTCGACACCGGTGCAGGTGACCTCCGTCTCGCCGGGGTTCACGGCCGGGGAGACGTCGTCGCAGTCGCCACCCTGCGGGATCCAGCCGGGCTGGGGGCAGATCAGCGTGGCGTCCCCGCCGCCGTACGCGTCGCCGTCGAGGTCGAGGTAGAGCATCGCGGGGACGACGTTCCGGATATCCGGCCGCGTGTCGTCGCAGTCGGTGCCGAGGGCCGAGAGGCCGTCCGCGGGGCACGAGATCTGCGCGTCCCCTGCCCCGAAGCCGTCGCGGTCGGCGTCCACGTAGAGCGCCGACGGCGCCCCGATGGTGCCGTCCGAGTCGTCGCAGTCGCCGTCCGCGGCGACGAACCCAGGCTGCGGGCAGATCTCTACCGCCGCGCCGGCGCCAACGCCGTCGAGGTCGCCGTCCACGAACAGGGGCTGGGGCTCGCCGGCCAGGATCACCGGGTCCGCATCGTCGCAGTCGCCGCCCGTGGCGACGAACCCGGGCTGGGGGCAGATCTCCACCGCCGCGCCGGCGCCCACGCCGTCGAGATCGCCGTCCGCGAACAAAGGCTCGGGCTCTCCGGCCAGGATCGCGGGGTCCGCGTCGTCGCAGTCGCCGCCTACCGCCGCGAGGTTCGGGCCCGGGCAGGTCAGCGTCGCTGCGCCCGTGCCGACGCCGTCGCCGTCGCCGTCCGTGAACCACAGGCTCTGGTTGCCCACGTCGGCGTCCGCGTCGTCGCAGTCGTCGGCGTTCGGCACCTGGTCCGCCCCGGCCTCGCAGGCGCGGTCCGCGCGTCCGGGGTCGCCGAGGCCGTCGCCGTCGCCGTCGAACCAGAACTCCTGGTCGCCCTCGCCGGCGTCGTCGGTCAGGCCGTCGCAGTCGTTGTCCACGGCATCGCCGCAGACCTCCGAAGCGCCAGGATTGACGGCCGGATCCCGGTCGTCGCAGTCGTCGTAGCCGATGTCCGCTGGGAGGTAGCCGTCGTCGTCGCCGTCGAGGATCTCCTCGTCGGACTTGCCGTCACAGGCGATCGTGAACGTCGCCAGCAGGAACGCGAACCAGCGCATGCTCGACCTCGAATGAAAGGAGCCTACCATGGAACCACCCACGTCACCGTGGCGCCCGCCGCGCCCGCGACAGCGAGGCCGATCCCGACCGTCTGCAGCGTGCGCCCGCGCTCGATCAGCGACAGGCGCTCGAGCCCCGAAAGCGAAGGATCGTCCGCACGCCCCCGCGCGCTGACCGCCAGGATCTCGGTCAGGACCGCGCCCGCGAGGAACGCGCCGGAGCCGATGGTACCGATCAGGTGCACGGATTTACGCGTTTGTCCGGTGGGGAAATCGAACTCCGGCAGGGTCGTCGGGGTCGCATGGTACCCGGTGTAGATCACCTGCTCCTTCCGATCGAGGGCCTGCAGGACGAACGCCCGGTGTCCCGGGATCACCTCGCTCGTGGCGCCGTCGACGAGCCAACCGCCCGGCGGGTGCGCGGCGAGCGTGATCTCCTCGCTCGGGAGCTCCATGGCGTAGAAGCGGTACACCGGGGACTCGGGCTCGAGCGTCTTCTCGTTGGGGCGCCACTCCGGCGCGAGCTCCCGCACTGCCGAAAGGGAGCGTTGCGCGCTCATCGGGTCCTGGTTCGCGAAGGCGCGCAGGCCCATGACGTGGTGGATCTCGACGGCCATCTGCGGCGTCATGGCGTCGTCCACGCAGGGCAACAGCGCGACGAGCTCGCTAGCGTGGGCGTCGAACGCCTCGATCTCGACGTTGACGTAGTCCGCCTTCACCTCGCCCAGGCGCTGGATGACGAGCGCGAGGGCCGCGGGCGGGCAGTCCTGGGCGGACGCGAGGGAAGCGAGGAGCGCGACGAGCATGGCCTCTCCGGATGAGGGGAGTTTAGCCGGCTGCGGTGGGGTGTCACGGAAATCTGGAGGGGGTCTCGGGAGAACCGCGGTGGATTTCAACGTGGAAATTCGGCGCGACCCGACTGGGCAGGGTCCACGGGTCCGTGGCCGGGTCTCGCGGGCGGGGCGAGCGCGATCGTCCATCAGCCAGGAGGTCCGGTCGCGGCCGAGCCGGTGACCTGCGGCGGCGCGCGGATCCTGAGGTTCGACGATCCTGATCGCGGAGACGGCCCATTCTGGCAGTGATCGCGGTTGCACCTGCCGATCCGGCGGGCGATCTGGGAGCATGGCTGCACGGCGCACCGGTCCCAGAGACATCCAGCACCGCATCTCGCCCGAGCGGATGGAAGCCCGATTCGAGGCCGCTCGCGCGGAGGCCGCGGTCCTCGACCGCGTGGTCGAGCGCGCCGCAGTCCTCGGCAACCTTCGCGCCGCGATCCGGGAGGTGCTGCCAGATGCGGCTCCGGAGGCGACAGCGCGCCGCGTCCGGCGATATCGGGCCGGAGGGGTGGATGGACTCGTGGATCTCCGCACGCCGGCGCTGCAGCCCCTGGATCCCGCCATGCGCACGACCGTGCGCGCGATCGCGGGGATGCACCCCGAGCTCGGCTCGGACGCCATCGCCGAGCACGCGAGCCGGATCCTCGGGTCGCCCATCTCCGGGCGATCGGTCCGGCTGATCCTGGTCGATCTCGGCATGGCGCGTCCCGAGGGTCGCCGTCCCGGCAGCGTCCAGGCCGCTGCCGCGGCGGCAGTCGAGGTCACGGCACACCCGCTCGCTGGCGCCGAGCTACTCCTGGCGGTGGAGGGCGATCTCGGAGCGGTGCGTGCCCTGACGTCGGCGATCGATGCGCAGCTGGCGAGCCTGCCGCCGCCGACCGCACCGCTCGCCTTGGAACAGCCCGGGTCCCGCGACGGGAAAGGGCGTTTCACGCCGGTCTACAACGAGGCATGCCCACGGTCGGATCCTCGGCTGGGCGGCCGGTTCGAGTCCGTGGCGGTCCGGCGCCAGCGGAAGGACCTGCGCGCGATGCGCGTCGTCCAGGAGTCGATGGAGACGCGATACCGGAAGAACCTCGCCCTGACCCTGCTTCCCATCGTGGTCGAGGGGCCCCGCTGGTCGGAGCTGGGGCATTGGCGCGGCGGATACCTCGAGTCGCTCATCGGCGTCGACTATCAGCCTTCTACCCTGGACAAGTATGCGCGGGAGCTGAAGCACGCAGGCGTGAACGATGACGCGATGCTGGCGATGGCGGGCTTCTGGCTGGGCCACGAGGGTACGGTCGCCGACCGCGCGACCGGGGCGGTCGTCGTCTACGCAGACGCGGCGGTAAAGCCTATCCATACGCACCATTTCACGCGTTGCGCCAAGGTCTCGCGCAACGGACGCGTCATGCCGGCCGTCAGCACGGTGACGCTACAGTCGGGAGCCGGCACTTCGCTGTTGTTCCGTTCCATCTCTGGAAACGCGTCCGTCGCGCGGGAGGCGATGAAGCTGCTGGAGTCCTACACGGCCATCGCCGGTGAGGGCCAGGCGCGCCGTATGATCGTGATGGACCGCGAGAGTCACGGCGTCGCGCTGTTCCGGGAGCTGATGGCGAGCAGCTGGCTGTTCGTGATCCCGCTGCGGAAGAATGTGGTCGGTGAGAAGGCGAACTTCGAGGGGCTCAGCGACTGGGTCCCGTACCTCGCCACCGGCGACGAGGTCCGTGACGGCTGGCTGACGCTGAACGACAGTAAGGACCGACTTAATCCGCTGAAGGTCCGCGTGGTCGCCCGCCGCCGCCGAAGGACCGGCAAGGTGAGCTGGTACGCGACGAACGCCGACTCAGCTGAATTCTCTCCGGCTGACATCGTCCGCCTGTACTTTGACCGCTGGCCTTGCCAGGAGCACGTTTACCGGGACGCGTCGGGCACGGTCGGGCTCGAGGTCCAGCACGGCTACGGCAAGGCGCGGGTCGCCAACGTCGCGGTCATCGACCGCATCGAGCGGCTCGACGGCCAGATGAAGCGGCTGACGGCCTGGACCGTGTGTTGGAAGGCAGATATCGAGGCGACGAACGCCCAAGTAGCTGACCTGACGGAGGCGGTCGACATCCTGGCGCCATGGCTCAACGAGGAGACGCAGTGGGTGGACGCGGCGGTCTCCAGAGGCGAGGCAGGAACTGCCGAGTTCGCGATGCGCTACACCAACCTTGTTCAGATCCGCCACCACCTCTCGGCGACGACTGCCGAACGGCAGGCCGCCATGAGTCAGGCGGCCACGACCCAGGCGCGCGTCGACGAGGCAACGTCACGCGTGAAGTCGCTCGCCGCGGAGCGGGCGGCTCACGAGCGCAACCGCACGATCTTCACCGTCGACACGGTGCTGGACGAGCTGATGACCGCGCACAAGCTGAACTTCTTGAACCTCGTGAACGTGCTGCGCCGCGATCATCTCGACACGACGATGGAGACCGAGACGTTGATTCGCGCTGTGCTCACCCTGCCAGGTGAGCGGCGCATCACGGCCGACACCGAGACGATACGGATCTACCCCCACAAGCGGGATCCCGAGGCGATGAAGGCTGTCGAGAAGGCCACGGCATCCTTGAACAAGCGCGAGCTGCGCCGCGGGACGCGGGCGCTGCGCTTCGAGCTGGCCCCGAGATCCGGTGATCTGCCAGTCGGGTGACAGCGACCGGACCTCCTG
>CAMCWU010000281.1 GCA_945882675.1 Klebsiella pneumoniae
GGAGGAAGCCGCCCCCGATCGCGCGGTAGGGGCGGCCCGCGAGCTGGCTCGGCAGCGCGGAGTCGAGGCACGGCAGGCCCGCCTCCAGCTTCGCGGCCGTGGCGCCGGCGACATCCGCCTTGCTCGTGCGGAGCGCGGCTTCGATGCCGATCATGTCCTCGAGGAGCGTGTCCGTGGTGTACGGCGCCGCGCACGCCGCGAAGGCCGTGCCCTGCACCCCGAGACCGCACAGGGCGAGGTCCCCCGCCAGCAACATCACGATACCAACCAGGACGCGCTGCACGCAGCCTCCGAGACGCCGCCCGAGCCTATCACATGCGAAGGCCGGACCGCTCAGCCCTCGCGGATCCAGACGAGCGCCGCGCCGGCTTCGACGGCCTGCCCGTCCCGCACCAGGAGCCGCGCCACGGTGCCCGCGACGGGCGCGCGCACGGGCGTGAACGTCTTCATCACCTCCACGAGCGCCAGCGTGACGCCTGCGGCCACCGCCTGACCATCCACCACGAACGCCGGTTCCGTGGGCGCCGAGCGGCACCACACGGTCCCGTCGGTCTCGGCGCGCACCACGCGGATCCCGGCCTCCGGGCGGTCACCGGCGTGGGGATCCGCGGCGATCGCGGCGCCCTCCACCGCCGCCCCGATCGCGACCAGCGCCGACCCGTGCTCGACCGGCCCGCGGGCCTGGACCGTGGCCGCCACGCCGTGGGCGTCGTCCGGTGCGGTCACGGGGATCAGGTCGTCGAAGCGGCGGATCGAGCCGAGCACCATGCCCGGCCGGAGCGGCGCGCCGGCCCCGATCGCGGGCGTCCAGATCCCGAGCGTCGGCGCCGTGAGCGTCTCGTCCGAAAGGGTCGCAGCGCGCGCAGGAGCGGGCTGCGCAGGCCGCCCCGCGAGGACCTCGAGATCGTGCAGGCTCCAGATCCGCGGGTTCTTCGTGCGCCGGTAGCCCGTGGCCTGCCACGACGCCTCCACCAGCAGCTCGAGCCACGCCCGCAGGCGTCCGAGCGGCACGATCTCGTCCGTGTCCATCCGCGCCGCGGCGCCGACGGGGTCCATGTCCGCGTCGATCCGGGCGGCGACGTCGCGCATGCCGGCCTCGATCTTCTCGCGCTCCGCCGGGTCCTTCGACGCGATCTCGAAGTCGTCGTCGAGCTTGCTGTTGTACGTCGCGATCGCGAGCGTCCGCCCCTCCATCACCGACAGCCGCGTGATCGCCGTCGAGAGCTGCACGATCGGCTCGTACGGCATCCCGGCCATCGCGTAGAAGCCGGCTCCGGACGCCTTGCGCAGCAGGACCGTGAACACGGGCGCCAGGGGCGTGGAGTTCGTATAGATCAGGTTCGAGCCGTACCCCAGCAGGCCGAGCCGCTCGGCCTCCACCCCGATGTCGAAGCCCGAGATGTCCTGCAGCCACACGATCGGCAGGCCGTCCTCGCCACACGTCCGCGCGAAGGCCGAGATCTTCGCGATCCCCTCCCGGTAGAGCGCGCCGCCCGGCCGCTTGCCGATGCCCGGCTCGTCCACGATCCCCTGCCGGTTCGCCAGGATCCCGACCCACAGGCCGCCGATCCGGGCGATCCCCGTGATCATCTCGCGCCCGAGCTGCGGCAGGAACTCGTGGAAGAGCGACGTGTCCACCAGCCGCGCGATCACCTGCTCGATGTCGTAGGTCAGCCGCGGGTCCGTCGGGAAGATCGCGTCGAGATCGGCATACTTCGGAGGCGCCGGCTCCGCGCCGTGGCGGTAGAACGCGGCCCCGGACGTCGGCAGGAGCGCTATCTCCTCCTTGATCATCGCGAGCGCCGTCTGGTCGTCGGGCGCGCGCAGGTCGGCGCAGCCGGACTGGTGGACGTGCACCTCTGGGCCGCCGATGTCCAGCGACGTGAGCTTGAGCGCCTTCGCCCCGCGGATCAGCGCGGCGCCGGCGATCACCATGTACGCGCCCTCCGTCATGATCACGCGATCGCTGATGATCGGCATGTACCCGCCGCCCGCGATGCAGTCGCCGAACACGCCCGCGATCTGCGGCACGCCCGCCTCCGCGAGCTTCGCGTTGTACCGGAAGATGTGGCCGGCGCCCGTCCGCCCCGAGAACGACCGGCTCTGCTCCGGCAGGAACAGCCCCGAGCAGTCGACCAGGTAGATCACGGGAAGCCGGAGCTTCAACGCCATCTCCTGCGCGCGCTCGATCTTCTCCGGCGTCATCGGCCACCAGGCGCCCGACGCGACCGTGTTGTCGTTGGCGATGATGACCGTCAACCGGCCCAGCACGCGCGCGAAGACGGTTACGACGCCGGCTCCCGGCGCATCCTTCTTGGAGCCCGCGAACTTCCGCCCCCAGTTCACGAGCGTCCCGACCTCGAACACGTCCGTGCCAGGATCGACCAGCGCTTCCACGCGCTCCCACGTGGTGAGCTTGCCCTTCTCGTGCACCCGGTCGCGGTACTCCTGCCCCCACCCGTCGTGGACGACCGCGGCCTTCTCGGCGATCGCGGCCTCGAGTGCGTGCAGGTGCGCGCGGTTCTTCCCGGCGTCCGGGTCGTCGAGCTCGCGGCCGATGGGGAGGAGCGGGATGCGTGCCATGGGGACCTCGAAGGCGTGACGCTCGACTAACCCGCGGTCGCCCCTGCAGGTGGGGTGTTCTGGGCGGTCCGCGGGTCTGGGGCGCCGGTCCGCGCGCTCCAGCGGGCGCGCGCGGATCCCCGCGCGTTGCGGAGCGGGGCCCGACGGGTGACGCTCCCGCGGGGGCCCTTCCGTGCAACTCGCTGCGGCGCTCGTGGCGATCATCGCGATCACGTTCGTCGTGTCGGTGCGCCGCGCGGCGCGCCCGGTCGTGATGACCGCCGAAGCTGCCGCCCGGTTCGAGATGCGGCGGGTGGACGGCTCGACCACCCCGCCGACCGAGTGGTGGTTCGAAGAGGGCGAGAAGGGCTCGGTCTCCCTCGGCTTTGCGTTCGGCGGCTTCGGGGCCCTCCTCGTCGCCGGGGGCACGGTCATGATCGTGGACCGCCTCCCCGTGCCGGGCGTGCTCTCCGCGCTGCTCGGCCTCGGCTTCCTGCTCCTCGCGGCGCCCATGTTCGCGGATCGCTTCCTGCAACCCCAGCGAACGCACCGCGGCCGCCGCGTGACCCTCGGGCCCGCGGAGGTGACCGTGTTCACCTGGAATAACTTCAAGTCCGAGCTGCGCTCATTCCCGGCGACGTCCCGGCCGGTGCTGGCGCTGGTGCACGTCGTCGAGCAGGTGCCGTTCGACACGATCGATCGCGGGTTCGTGCTCGAGCTCTCGAGTGAGCAGCGGTTCGAGCTCGGGCGGGCGAAGACGGCGCGGGCCCTCGAGCCCATCGCGCGCGCTACGGCAGCGGCGCTCGGCGTTCGCCTCCGGCGCGAGGAGCGGCGGGTCCAGCATCCGGAGTAAGCTACGCATCGGCAGCTCGATCGAGCCCGAGGAGAGCATGACCTACGCCGCCGACGCCTCGCCGCCCTACTACCACGGGACCCGCGCCGACCTGCAGCCGGGCGACCTGCTGACGCCCGGCTTCGTCTCCAACTTTGCGGCGCGCAAACTATCGTGGATCTACTTCAGCAGCACGCTCGAAGCCGCGATCTGGGGCTGCGAGCTGGCGAAGGGCCCTGACGGCGACGACAACGCGCGGCCACGCATCTACGTCGTCGAGCCGACCGGCGCTTTCGAGGACGACCCGAACCTCACCGACAAGAAGTTCCCCGGCAACCCGACGAAGTCCTACCGCTCGCGCGAGCCGCTCCGCGTGATCGGCGAAGTCGCCGAGTGGCAGGGCCATTCCCCCGAGCAGATCCAGGCGATGAAGGACGGGATCGCGCGCCTGCGGGCCGACGGCCGCGACCACATCATCGACTGACGCCGCGCAGCTCGCGCACCTACCGGCTCACCAGGATCCCACGGGGGCCGAGCAGCGCCTGGATCACCGGGATCCCGGCGAGCGCCCAGAACGCGAGGCACGCCACGGCGAGGCCCGCGAGCTGGACCGCCCACCACGCCCACCACCCCGGGCTCCGCCATCGGGCGCGCGGCACGGCCAGCAGCTCGTCGCAGATCCAGCCCGCGGGGGTGCGCGAGAGGTGCGCGTACACGGGAAGCGCGCCTGCCTGGGCTTCGATGGCGGCCCGAAGCCGGCTATCGAAGCGTACTTCGATCGCACGCCCCTCCGCGGTGAGGGTGGGGCGGCCGCCACCGGCGTCGAGCGTCGCGGTGACGTAGCCGTGGGTCGCGTCGCCCTCGAGGAGGCGCGCGGCGGGGATCGTCGCGGGGAGCGCGCGCTTCGGCCCCAGCGAAGGCACCAGCGGCAGGATGATCCCCAGGCCGCGGCCGCCCACGCCGAGCATGCCCATCGAGCCGACGAGGCCCACCGAGCCCATGCCGACCGCGAACACGCCGATCGCCCCCTGGCCGATGGCGACGAAGCCGCGCGCCACCTGGCCGACCGCGATCACCCCGGTGGCGACCTGGCCGATCGCGAACACACCGGTCGCGAACTGCCCGATGGCGATGACGCCCTCCGCCTCCTGCCCGACCGCGATCCAGCGCATCCGACTTCCCGGGGGCCGGCAGGGATCCGCGGCCCGGGACAGGGTACCCTGTGCGCCGGAGTGCGCCCATGGACGTCTGCGCCGGCTGCGGCATCGTCGTCCCCGTCCCGGCCTCCCCTGCGACGCCTGCGGCCACTCCGGCACGGAGCGGGCGCCCGAGCGGCGCGGCGCGCTGTACTTCGTGGCCGTGCACGCGCAGTTCCAGTGCCGCGGGTGCGGGCGCCTCGCCCCGCTCGACGCGGTGGAGCCGGGCGGGCTGGCGTGGTGCGCGTCGTGCGCGCTCACCCAGGCGGTCGATCCCGGCACCTGGCCCGCGGGGCTGGCGTTCGCGCACGCCGTCGGAGATCTGGCCGGGGGAGAGGGCCTCCACCCCCACCCGAGCTGGT
>CAMCWU010000282.1 GCA_945882675.1 Klebsiella pneumoniae
GCCCTGGGCGAGGACGGGGTCCACGCTGTCGCCGGAGTCCGGCGGGAGCACGGCGACGCGCGGCATCGCCAGCCAGATCACGAGGGAGAACCCGCCGAGCGGGTCGTCCCACGCGGCCGTGTCGTGGGACGGGAGCGCGACCTCCGCCAGGCCCTCGACCACGCCGGAGAGGATCGCGAGGCGGAGGCGCTCGGCCTCCTCGGGGCTCGCGCCCTCGAACGGGGCCTGGTCGAACGCCAGCTCCACGCCGACGCGGCCGTCGCGGCGGTGCAGGACGGGGCGGCCCTCTTCCAGGCTCACGGCGGAGACCCGCCGGCGAATGTACCCGTTGACCGCCGCGAAGAACGCGTCGAGCACGGCGTCCCCGCGGGCGTCCCGGCGGAGCAGATCGGGCGGCGCGGGCTCGCCGTCGAGCGTGAGGCGCTCGGCGCGCAGGCCGGGGACCTCGAGGACCTCGACTACGAGGCGGCCGCTCGCCTCCGCCTGCAGGCGGGCGGGGCCGACGCCGCCGACCAGCTCGGCGCGATCGGAGACGGCGCTCCAGGTGAGCGGATCGAGGCCGGGGATGGCCACGCGGACCTCCCAGCCGCCGGGGTCGTCGGGCGCGTACGGCTCGATCCACTCGGCCTGCGGGAGCTCGCCGAGCTCGGCCTCCAACGCCGCGAGGGCCGCGCGCGCTTCGTCCTCCGTCGCGCCGCGGACCACCAGCGTGGGCCACGGGTGCGCGAGGGCCGCGGTCACGCGGGCTCCGGAGCCGGCGGGGTTGCGGGTTCTTCGGGGGCCGGAGTGGCCGGTGTGGCCCTGAGGAGCCCGAAGATCATCACGAGGAGCCCGAGCGCGAGCGCGCCGATGCCGCCCGCCACCATCACCCGGTCGAACCAGGGCGCCCGCGGCTTCTGGAGCACCACCTCGTCGCCCAGGGTCGCCACCGGCGTCTTCCGCCGGGCGAGCTCGGCCTCGAGGAGCTGCAGGTCGTACTCGCCGCGGACCTCGCGCGGGTCGCCGTACACGAGGCGCGCGCCGCCCGCGGGCAGCGTGGTGATGAGCTCGTATGTCGGTATGCCGACCTGCACCGACGAGATGGGCAGCGGCGGGTCGTCGCCGTTCTCGATGCGCACCCACAGCTTGTCGCCGACCCGCTCGCCGATCGTGAGCGTGAGCATGCCGGGCCGCTCCGTCGCGACCCAGCGCCACGCGCGGATCGGCTGCAGGGTGGCGCCGCGGTCCTGCAGGACCTGCACGTCCCGCTCGAACACCGTGGCGTCCGTGGTCAAGGTCAGCGTCCGGATCGGCAGATTCGGGTCGGGAAGTGCGATCTCGAGCATGGAAGCGCCGTCGCGCTCGTCGCGCTCGAAGGTCAGGGCGACCGAGCTCGTCGCGGGCCGCCGCCGGACGAGGAACGGGATCTGCCGCCCTTCCGCATCTACGATTCGTAGATCGGCGAGGTCGGGCCGCGCGTGGATCCCGACCGTCGCGTCGAGCGGGAGGCGCACGAGGCCGGCATCTCCCGTGATCTCGCGGGCGAACCGCTGGCGGCGCGCGTCGTAGACCGGGCCCGGCCCCGAGAGGTCCGAGCGGACCTCTGGCGGCTCGTACGCGGGGTTCTCCGCGACGGCGCCCGGCGCGATCGGCGGGCCCGCCAGCCGCAGGATCTCGGTGGCTGCGAACTGGAGATCCCACGGGTCGGGCTGGGCGGACGCCGAGCCGCCGTACAGCGTGAACGGCCCCGCGCCGGGGTCCTGCACGACGACCCACAAGCCCGGCATCTCCACGGTGACATCTGCCATCTCGAGGAGCTCGGGGCCCTCGACGTGGATCTCCACCCGGTCACCGATGCGCATCTCGACCGGGACGCGCGTGTCGTCGATGCGCCCGCCGGCCAGCCGCTGTCGCTGGATGCTCGTGGCGCCGTAGTAGTCGTTCCCGTAGCCGGGCTCGAGGTCCGTCGCGAAGCCGGCCTTCACCATGACCTGGCGGCGGAACACGTCCTGGGCCGGGTCGAGGATCACGGCGGTCACCGGCAGCGGCACGCCCAGATCCACATCGTACCGGCGCCAGCCGCCCTCGGTCCAGGAGCCGCCGACGACCTGGAACTTCCGGTACACCGGCTCCGGCCCCGAGCCGGTCCAGGCGTCGAAGTCCGGCTCGCCGAGCTGGCGCGAGCTGTCGAGGTCGACCGTCACCACGGCGGCGCCCGTGACCGCCACCGGCAGCGAGATGCTCGTGCGAGAGCCCTGGTCCAATCGCCAGATCCGCTCGGGCGGCCGCAGCGGGTTCCCGGCTTCGTCCGTGATGGTCACCGTCGCGGCGGACGGCTCGCTCGGGAGCGTCACCTCGATGCGGTCGAACGGCCGCGTGCGCGACGCGAGCCGCCAGCTGCCGTCCGGCAGGGGGATCACGTCGAGCGGGACCTGCTCGCCCGGCGTCGCCTGCACGATGGCGAACGGCACGTCCGTGCCCGCCGCGCCCCGGAGCGTCAGCGAGAGCGTGTCGAGCTGCACGCCACCGGGGATCATCTCGGGCGGAACCACGATCTTCGACACGCCCACGGGCGGCGCAATCACGTCCGTCGTCAGGGGGTACAGCGTCGGGTCGGCGGCGAGGGCCGCCTGCAGGACCATCCACATCATGCGGCCTCCTCGGCGGATCTTCTCGACCGCCCGCCCCGGATCACCAGCCACTCGAACGCCACGGCCACCACGATGAGCGCGAGGCCGAGGCCGACGAGGCTGCCCACGCGGACGAACCCGGCGAGCGACCACACGTCGTAGATCCCGACCTTCGCGGTCGCGAGCAGCACGTAGAAGAACCCGACGAACCGGACCATCCGGCTGTCGTTCCACAGCCCGGCCGCGAGGATCAGCAGGCCGTAGCCCGCCCACGCGACCGACCGGACCATCCCCTGCCAGATCGACGCGCCGCCGAGCTCGATCGGGCCGGCGTCCTGGAACAGGTCACTGACCTCTACGTTGACCAGGGCGAAGCCCACGAGCAGCGCGAGCAGCAGGATCGGTGCGGCCGCGTTCTCGAACAGGTTGCCGCGCGCGTTACGCCGTAAGAAGTACGCGGTCGCGAGCAGCGCCAGGAACGGCACGCCCCAGGTGTACAGCGGCCAGTTCACGAGGAGGAACCCGCGCGAATCGCCGTAGTCGAGCGCGTACGGGTTGAGCACGAGCCGCACGCCCACCGCCACGGCCAGGCCGACCGCGAACGTGGGCACGAGCGGGTGACGGAGCCGCCCCCAGAGCCACGCGAGCGCGGCGGCCTGGACCGCCCACGACACGGTGAGCCACCCCTCCTCGAGCTGGGCGGGGATCGCCGCGGTCACGCCGAACAGCGCGATGCCGACGAGCACCGTGAGCCCGAGGTCGTCGTCGCGCGCGCCGTGCCGCCGAACCGCGAGCGCCGCGCCCAGCAGGGCCACCACGCCGACGATCAGCGGCACCGGCCCCATGAGGTCCGCGCCGACCACCGCCCGCCACGCGAGGTACAACCCCGGCAACAGCGCGATCCCCGCGAAAGCCGCCACGCGCTGGCCAGCGTCCGTGCCGCGCGCGACCGTCCCCTTGCGCACGAGCGGGAACGTGCCGAGGATCCCGAGTGCCAGCAGCGCGACGCCGAGGATCGAGGGCTCCGGCTGCTCCTGGGCGGCCCCGCCCCCGACCGCGAGCGCGAACCCGGTCCCGAGGAGGCCGCTCGCGACCACGAGCGGCTGACGGCCGGCCGTCGCGGTGACGACCACGACCGCCAGCAGGCCGACGGCGTACGGCGGGCCGATCGCCACGAAGCAGGTCGAGAGTGCGATCCCGGCCAGCAGCGGCAGCGGCGCCGTGCCCGAGCGCGCGGGGCTCCGAATGGTGGCGAGCGCGCCGACCACGAGCGGTCCGACCGCGCCGGCGACGAGCCGCCACGAGTCCGTGCCCTCCACGAGCGCCCAGCCCGCCGCGAACGTGAAGCCGAGGAGGCCCGCTACGCCCGCGGTGACCGCCGTGGCGACGACGTCCGTGCGGCGGCGCGCGGCGAGCCAGCCCGGCAGCGGGAGGAGGAGCGTCCCGGCGAGCGCGAACGCCAGCGCGTCCGCGAGGGGCCGCGCCACGGAGACCCCGCCGCGGGGGTCGTAGAACATAGGATCGACCGGCACGATCCACGCGAGCGCCAGGAGCGGGAACAGCGCCGTGGCGGCCTGCGCGACCCACCGCACGTGGATCGGGCGCGACCACGCGGGCTGGTCGGGGGCGTCGCGGACGTCGAGCGCGGCGACGACCATCCACGGGAGGCTCAGCGCGAACGCGCCGGCGAGCGCGACCGGGACCTGGTCGGCCGCCCACCACTGCGCGCTCCAGCCCAGGTACAGCAGCGCCGTGCCCGCGAGCATCCCGGCCGCCGTGTCCCACCAGCCGCGGATCCGGGCCGCGGCGAGCTGGCTCGCGCCGAGCAGCCCCAGGTACGCGAACAGCGCGATCGGCCGGTTCTCCCCGCTCGATACGAGCACCGGCGTGAGCAGCCCGCCCACCAGGCCGAGCCACGCGAGCAGGCGGTCCCGATGGCGGACGGCCGCGAGCGTGGTGACGAGCGAGAGCGCCACCATGAGCGCGAAGGTCAGCGTCGAACCAATGAGATCGTAGAGCGAGTGGGCCGCGAACAGGACCGCGAAGGTCGTGGTCGTGCCGGCGCCCGTGAGCCCGGCGGCGACGGCCGGCGAGCGGCGGCGCAGCAGGGTTCCCAGCGAGAACGCTGCGCTCCCGAGGAACAGCCCCACGCCCACCCGCGTGCCGGGCCCCAGCCACCCGCGGTCGATCGCGACCGCCATCGCGAACAGCGACGCCAGCACCAGCGCGAACCCGCCCGCCGCCGCCGCGAACCAGACGACCAGGCGCTCCGGGGACAGGTTGAACCCGGGAGATGCCGGGCGAGCGGCGTCCGACCCCCTCCCCCCGCCGCGGGGGAG
>CAMCWU010000283.1 GCA_945882675.1 Klebsiella pneumoniae
GTCGGATTCGGGGGGGGTGACGGGCGGGAGCGGGCGGAGTCGAAGGGGGCCGACGGGGTTGCCGTACGGATCGCGGGGAGCGGTCCGGCCGGACTGGAGCTGGAAGTACTGCTTGACGATCCGGTCTTCGAGCGAGTGGAACGCGATGATCGCAATCCGTCCACCCGGCGAGAGGTGGTCGGTGGCGAGGGGGAGCAGCGCGCGGAGCTCGTCGAGCTCCTCGTTCACGACGATGCGGAGGGCCTGAAAGGTGCGGGTGGCGGGGTGGATCCCGCCCGGCTTGCGCCCGAGGAGGCCGGCGATCGCGTCCGCGAGGACGGCGGTATCCGACCAGGGCCGACCGTCCGCGATCTTGCGGGCGACCCGACGGGCGTGCCGCTCCTCTCCGTAGTCGGCGATCCAGGTCGCGAGATCGTCTTCGGACGCCGTGTTCACGAGGTCCGCGGCGGTGGTCGGCGACGCCGGGTCCATCCGCATGTCCAGCGGGCCCGAGAAGCGGAAGCTGAACCCGCGCTCCGCCGTGTCGAGCTGCGGCGAACTCACGCCGAGATCGGCGAGGATCCCGTCCACCTGGGCGATCCCGAGCGACGCGAGCACCGCCGGGAGACCCGAGAAGCGCGAGCGGACCAGCGTGACGCGATCGCCGAACCGGTCGAGCACGCCACGCGCCGCATCCAGAGCCGCCGGATCGCGATCGAGCCCGATCACCCTGCAATCTGCGGCGTCGAGGATCGCGGAGGCGTGCCCGCCGCCACCCACCGTGCAATCCACGTACACGCCGCCGGCGCGCGGCTGCAGGGCCGCCACGGCCTCGTCCCGCAGGACGGTGACGTGGTGGAAACCAGCTTCGGGAGTAGCTTCGACCATCAGACGCTCCCCGGAAGGCCGTCGGGCGTCTGCACGAGGGCCTCCTGGAACCGCTTGTCCCACTGGACCTGGTCCCAGATCTCCACCCGGTCGAGGACGCTGAAGATCACGACCTCCTTGTCGAGGCCGGCGAGCGCCCGGAGCTTCGGGGGCAGCCGGATCCGGCCCTGGGGGTCGATCTCGACGTTGGATGCGTAGGACACGAGGGCGTGGGTGAAGTTCCGCACCTCGTCCTTGAAGGCGTCCGCCTGGGAGAGCGGAGCTTCGACCTTCCTCTCGAAGTCGGCCTCCGTCCATCCCACGACCGCTCCCTTGTAGAAGGTGAAGATCAGCATCTCATGTCCGTTCTCGACCAACGCGCGGCGCAAGGGGGCCGGCAGGGCGAGCCGTCCCTTGTCGTCGAGCATGCCGCTGGTCTGGCAACGGACGCGGAGCAAACCGGGGTACCTCGGTCGGGCGATCAGCCCCACACCCCCCCACTGTAAACCACTTTGCCCCACGCGCAAGCCGATGGAAGTCGGCGGGTCGTCATGACGACGGCGTTCCAACCGCTGGATCGCGGATCATCGAAGCGGCGGCTCTTGCACCTCCTCCCACTTTCACCCACTTCGGCCCCGGCGCGCGGTGGCGCGGGCGGATCGCGGCGCCCGGGATACGGAGATCCGGGAGGCGCCGTGGCCGAAGAGGCGACCCGGGACATCGTGTCGAACCGCCGCGCGCGGTACGAGTTCGCGCTCCTCGATACGTTCGAGGCCGGGATCGCGCTGCTCGGGAGCGAGGTGAAGGGGCTCCGCACGGGCAAGGGCAACCTGCAGGACTCGTACGTGGTCCTCGAGCCGGACGGCGCCTGGATCCAGGGCTTTCACATCTCGCCTTATACCCACGCGAACCGCCAGAACCACGAGCCGCTGCGCCGGCGCAAGCTGCTGCTGCACAAGCACGAGCTCGCGAAGCTCCGCAAGGGAACCGAGGAGAAGGGCATGACGATCGTGCCCACCCGCGTCTACCTGAAGGGATCGCTGATGAAGGTCGAGATCGCGCTCGCCCGCGGGAAGAAGCTCCACGACAAGCGGGATGCCATCAAAGACCGGGACGCCGAGCGGGAGCTGAGACGCGTCCGGTGAAGTTCCGGGCGTCGGGCGTTGCCGCAAACCGATGAGCCGGCAACGCTGGCTGCGGGGTGCTGGCACCAACTGACCTCCACCGGCGCATCAGGCGTTGCCGTCTGGGATCCGGGTGGATAAAGCCAGCGCCCGATGGAATCTCTTCCGACATCGTTCTTCGTGCTCGCCGGCCTGCTGCTCGGGCTGCTTGCCGCTTGCGCCGCGGTGATCGCGCGTGAGCCCCGCCGCGGCGCGGTCGTCACCGCCATCTTCGCCGCGCTCGCGAACGCGTACCTGCTGAAGAACAAGTTCGCGGCGGGCGGTGGCCCCTCGATCTGCAACGTGAACGAGGTCGTGAACTGCGACGTCGTGAACGCTTCTGCTGCGTCGGAGATGTTCGGCGTCCCGATCACGGTGTTCGGCCTCGCGTTCTACACGGGGCTGGCGATCGCGGGGATCCAGGCGGGGGCCACGCCGCGGGAGGGCGAGCCCGAGCGCGCCAGGTTCGACCAGCTCAACGTGCTGTTCGCGGTCGTGAACCTCGTATTCTCGGCCTGGCTCGCGTACCAGAGCAAGCTCATCGGGGCCGTCTGCCTCGTGTGCGTGTCGATCTACCTCGCGAACGTCCTGCTGCTCGCTTCAGGGTGGCTGGCGCTGCGCCGGCAGAGCCTGAGCCCGCTGGAAGAGCCGGCGGGAATCCCCCTCTCCCGCGAGATGGGAACGATCACCGCCTTCTTCCTCGTCATCACGGTGACCCTCGCGACCGTTTGGGCACAGCGCCCGCGCACGCTGGACGCCCTCACGCAGCGGCCGCCCGCTCCGGCGCCCGCGCCCACCCAGGCGGGCCAAGTCCCGGCACCGCCACCCGCGCCCGTGGCGCCCCCGCCGGACGCCCTGGCGCGCATCTACCACCAGCCCCGGGGTCCGGTCACGTCGTCCGGGACCGAGCCCATGCTCGGGAACCCGAACGCGAAGTACACGCTGCTCGAGTTCGCGGACTATGGCTGCCCGCATTGCGCCATGACGTCCAAGCTGCTCCACCCGCTCGTGGAGAAGAACCCGGACCTGCAGCTCCGGTTCCGCGTGTTCCCGCTCACCGCGGCGTGCAACCCCGCGCTCCAGAACGACAGCGGGCCGGACCGGTGCTATGCGGCGCTCGCCGCCGAGTGCGCGGGCCGGCAGGGCAAGTTCTGGGAGATGTCGGCTTTGCTGTTTGCGAACCAACCGAACTTCGCGTACTCGGACCTGGGCTTCATGGCGAAGCAGATCGGGCTCGACGTCCCGAAGTGGGACGCCTGCCTCGACGATCCGGCGGCCATGGCCCGGGTCCAAGCGGACGCCATCGCGGGCGCGAAGGCGGGAATCCACGGCACCCCGACCTTCTTCCTCCTCGGCGCGCAGGGCACCGACTGGATCGAGGTCTCGGGCGGGATCGAAGCCGTCGAGCAGATCCTCGTCACGTCGCGGGCGGGCAACCTGCCGCTGGCGCCTCCCGCCCCGCCGGACGAGCACTGAGCGTGGGCTGGTGGGAGCTGCGGATCGACCCGGTGTACCGTGCGATCGTGGAGCCGCTCAACGCGCGCCTGCTCCTCGCGGGGGCGGGCGGGATCCAGGAGCACGCCCCGGACGGGCCCGTGCGGCAGCCCTGGGACGACGGCCCGGAGCCCCCGCCACCGCGGAAGGTAACGATCACCGCCTGGTTCGAGGAGCCGTTCGATCGAGACGCCGCGGACGCCGCGGTCCGCGACGTGCAGGGCATCCGCCGCCACACCGCCACCTGGGCGGAGGTGCCGGACACCGACTGGGAAGCCGCCACGCAGGCCACATTCCATGCGATCCGGATCAGCGACCGCCTGGTCGTGGCGCCCCCGTGGGACGCGCCGCCCGGCGCGCTGATCGTGGAGCCCGGCCTGGGCTTCGGCACGGGCGACCACCCGACCACGCGCCAGGCGCTCGACGCGATCGACGCGCTGGTTCCAATCGGCGGCCCCCCGATCACGGTCCTCGACGTCGGGTGCGGGTCGGGGATCCTGCTGCTCGCGGCGGCGAAGCTCGGGGCGCGCGGCCTCGGCGTGGACGTCGAGCCGGAGGCGATCGCGGAGGCCACGCGGCACGCCGAGCGGAACGGGCTCGCGAGGACCGCCCGGTTCTCCACTGCGCCGGTCGCGTCGCTCGACCAGCCGGCGGATCTGGTGGTCGCGAACCTGCACGCCGAGCTCATCGTGGAGCTGGCCCCGCACCTGGTGCGGCTCACGCGGCAGTGGCTGGTGCTGGCGGGGATCCTCGCGGATCGGGAGCACCTGGTGGCCGCGGCGCTCGCTCCCCTCGTGGCCACCGAACGCCGCCAGGACGGCGAGTGGGTGAGCTGGCGGATCCGGCTGTGAGGCGGGTCCACGTCGCGGACCTGCCGACCGCGGCGGGCTGGACACTCGACGCAGAGCGGAGCCACTACCTGGTGCGGGTGCTCCGCCTGCAGCGCGGCGCGCGCGTGCTCGCCTTCGACGGCACGGGCGAAGAGATCGAGGCCGAGATCGCGGACATCGCAGAGGGGCGGGCCACGCTCGTCGCCGTCGGGGAGCGGCGGGCGCAGGCTCCGGGCGCGCCGCTGCACCTGGTCCTCGCGCTCCCGAAGGGCCCGGCGATGGATCTGGCGGTGCGGATGGCGACCGAGCTCGGCGCCACGGACATCCACCCGGTCCTCGCCGCGCGGTCGGTCGCGACCGGCGACCGCGTGGACCGGTGGGAGCGGGTGGCGGAGGCCGCGGCCCGGCAGTGCTCGCGGGCGGACATCCCGCGCATCCATCCGGTCGCGCCGTTCGCGGCGTCCCTCGGGATCGCGGGGGTGGAGCGACGGATCGCGCTCCCCGGCGCGCCCGCCCTGCCCCCCACGGACGAGCCCGTGGCCGTGTGGGTGGGCCCGGAGGGCGGCTGGACGGCCGGCGAGAT
>CAMCWU010000284.1 GCA_945882675.1 Klebsiella pneumoniae
AGAGCGAGATAGGGGGCCGGGCGTCATCCCGGCACCATCCCGGCGAGGAGAGAGTCAGTGATTCTGGTCACCGTGCGCGAGAACGAGCCCTTCGAGAAGGCCCTCCGCCGCTTCCGCCGGAAGGTGGAGCGCGAAGGCATCCGTAAGGACATCAAGAAGAACAGCTTCTATCTCAAGCCGGGCGAGAAGCGCCGTCTGAAGCAGCGCCTCGCCGAGAAGCGCCGCCGGAAGGCCAGCCGCCGCGCCGCCCGCCGGGCCGCCCGCACTGCGAGCCGCCCGAACGCATAGCCCCGGGTCCTCCCCGGAGGATCGGGTTCACACGCCAGCCCGCTGACGCACTTCGCGTCAGCGGGCTGACGTGCGTCCCTGGCAGGCCGCCTGTCCGCGGGCGACCGCGCGCTGCTCGGCCGCCGTGAGCGCGCTCGCCGGGGCCGCCTGGAACCGCTCGCACAGCGCCGCCACGTCCGGGGTCGCGGGCGGCGGGTCCGCGGCGGTACGCACCTGGGTGACGCCCCCTGAGGGGATCGCGACGTCGAACAAGAGGTCCGCCGCACGCACCCACGCGTCCGCCGAGTCCGGAGCCACTCCGATGAGTTTGGCCGCCCGCTCCTGGTCGCGGCCCGACCACTCGGGCCGGATCGCGAGCAGGATGCCCTGTGCCCAGCGCGCGGTCACCAGGTGCGGCCCGATCGCCCCCGCGCTGTTCAGCGCGTCCACCGCCGGGAGATCGACGGCGGCGGCGTCCGCTCCCATCGCCTCTATCCAGCGGGTCCACGCCATGCCGGCCCACGCGGCGCACCCCTGGCGCTCCACGAGGATCCGCCCGGACGCCCTGCTGAACCCTCCACGTTGCCGCGCGGCCTCGAAGTTCGAGTCGCCGTCCAGGCACGCGATCGCCATGGCCCGCGCCTCGGCGTAGCGGCCCACAGCGACCAGCCGGTCCTCTTCCGCCAGGCCCTGCTCCACGTAGAGGCGCGCCAGCCGCCACTGAGTGTCCGGGCGGTGGAGATCCGCCTGCCAGGCCTCTCCGAGGAGCTCATCCACCGGCTCGAGCCCACCCGACGCGCGCTCGTCCCACGCCCGATCGGCGCGCGCGAGCAGGTCCGGGACGGGGTCCACCACGTCCGTCTTGTTGCGGTGCAGGCAGCCGGCCAGGACGAGGAGGATCCACATGTGTGCTACGTATACACGACACCCCCGGGCGGCAGGGGTGCGCGGACATGCGGGGCGGGATGCGCGATCTGGCCGGAGCTTTGCGAGCGATCGAGCGGCACCCGGTCGGGATCCTCCTCCCCGCGGGCGGGCGCCTGCTGGCGGGCGTGATCAGCGCCATGATCCTCGTCGCGATCGTACGCGACGAAGGCGCCATGCAGCTCCGCGCCGACCCCGTCGGCTTCGGCGGGAGGCTCGGGGTCGCCTGGTGGGCCCTGCGGATCCCACAGTTCGCGGTCGAGCTGCCCTTCCGAGGGCTCATGCTCGCCGGCGGCGCCACCGCCATGGGCGCGCCCCACCACGGGCCGCGGCTCGGCCCCCTTCTGGTAGTGACGGCGGCGGACGCCCTGTTCCGCGCGGGCATGGGGTTGCTCGTGGGCGTGCCCGGACTGGCAGCCGCGCTGTTCGTGATCGGCACCGGCTGGTTCGCGACGGGGCTGTTCCTGGCGGCGGTGAGCGTCCTCGCGGCGGAGCTGGCGGCGGTCGCTGCGGGCGCGCTGCTGGCCGGCGCGCCCGCGGAGGTCGTGGTCGGCGGTCGCGGGGGGATCGCGGCGATCGGGGCGTCTCTCGTGCAGGCGCCCTACGCCTGGCTCCCGCGCTTCGCGTTCTTGCTGGTAGGGGACGCCGTGGTGGCGGTCGGGTCGCTCGTGTGCGGCGCGGGCGCGCTCCCGGGTTACCCGATCGCTGAGCTCGCCGTGCTGCACCACTGGCTGCGGCGGTTCGACCCGGCCCGGAGGCTCGAGGATGCCCATGCTTGAACGTGCGCTTCCCTGCGTCCTCGCGCTCGTGCTGGCCTGTGACCCCGCGCCGGCTGCAGCGCCCCCGCAGGCCGTCGCGCCCGCCGCCCCGGTCCCCGCCGGCACGCTGGAGATCGTCTCGGAGGACCAGATCCGCGCCATGCTGACGGAGAAGCATCCCGGCAAGGCGCGGATCGTAAACTTCTGGGCCATGTGGTGCCAGCCGTGCATCGCGGAGCTCCCTTCGCTCGGCGCGTTCGCCGCGCAGCGCCCCGACGTCGAGCTGGTCCTCGTGAACCTCGACCTCGCGAGCCGGCGCGACCGGATCGTCGGCTTCGCCGGCCAGCGCGGCGTGGGCGGGGCCCGGCTCCTCACGCTCGACAGCAGCGACCCCGTCAGCGCTATCGCCCGCGCGGTCCCCGGCTGGCCGAACGCCATCCCCGTTACGTGGGTGTTCCGCGCGGACGGGACGGTGGCCGCGCGCTTCGCGCGGTCCGTGGATCACGAGGATCTTGCCAAGCATCTCTGAAGCGCCCGGATGGTGGAACGGTATACACAGGCGACTTAAAATCGCTCGCCCGCGAGGGCATGCGGGTTCGATCCCCGCTCCGGGCACTCCTCGCCCTCCAGCATGGCGACCTGTACCACCACGCGGTCCCACGCGGCCCGCGCGAACTCCTTGCTGCTGCGGAAGTCGCGCGGATGCAGCGCTTCGCCGATGTGGAGGCGGACCCGCTGTCGCGGGAACGCGAACGGGAGCCCCACGGGAAGCGCGCGCTCCGTCCCCCACACCGCGCAAGGCACCACGGGCACGCCGTCCGCGTAGCAGTCCATGGCGAGTAGCAGGTACGCCCGCTCCGCCAGCTTCCCGTCCCGGGTCCGCGTCCCCTCCGGGAATACGTGGACCCGGGCGCCGCCGTTCACCAGCTTCCGGACCTCGCTGCGGGCACGTGCGCGCGCGTCGCTTCGCGCTCGATCGAAGAACACTGCGCCGGTGAGCCACGCGAAGAACCCGACGAACGGAATGAAGAGGATCGACCGCTTGGACAGGCCGTTGCTCCGCGTGTACGCGAGGAGGAGCAGCGGGTCGACCCACGAGCGGTGGTTGCAGAAGACGATCGCGCCTTTATCTGTTTCGAGGCCAGACATGCCTGTAACCTTGATGTGACACATCAACAGTGCGCGGAGTACGAACGTCGCCCACGCCACAGCCGGCACGATCGTGAAGCGCTCCCGCCTGCCACGCGGGATCACGGCAAACGGGAGCACGGCGAGCGTGCCCACGACCATGCTGCTCGCGATCACCAGGCCGATCACCCACAGGCCATAGCAGAAGGCGAGGAGGTGGCCGATCCGGGTCATGGGCCCCTGTACCACGGCGCCGCGCGCGATACCCTCGTGCGCCACGCGGGGGAACGGATGGGCGACACGGACGGCGGAGCGCAGCACGAGGACGGCCAGACGCTGATCGCGCGGGTGGTGAGCGACGCCTTCCACCGCGTCCTGCGCCGCGGCCGGAAGGAGGTCGACCGGGCGGCCCGGACGGGAAAGCACCGGCTCGAGCTCCGGCAGGCCCAGGCAGACCTCGACCACTTCTGGGTGCGCCTCGGTAAGACGGCGTACCACCTCGTCCAGGGGGGGGAGCTCGACCATGTTGCGCTCCGGCGCGCCATGGATCGGATCGACGAGCTCGAGCGCCGCATCGACGACCTGCGGCGGACCCCCGCGCCGCCCCCCTGACGGGCGGAGCCGCCCTCTCGACGAACGTGCGCGGCGTGCTTGCGCCAACCCGGGGGGACCGTTAAGAGGCGCGCGTCCTTGGGGGGCGGTAGCTCAACTGGGAGAGCGCAAGAATGGCATTCTTGAGGTCGTGGGTTCGAGCCCCATCCGCTCCACCATCCCCATAAAGCAAGCTAGACCCTCGGGATTCGTCCCGGGGGTCTTCTGCTTCAGGGCGCCGCCGTCAGCTTCAGGGCGCCGCCTTCGGGGTGGCCACGGCCCAGGCGGTCCAGGCCTTCCCGTCCCAGACGTGGATCACCTCGCTGACGGGGCTCTCCTGCGCGGCGAACAGCTCGTGAACGCCCACCGCCATCGCGAGATCCACCTGCTCGTCCCCGGGCTTCCATGCGAGCGCGACCGTGTCCGCGGGCAGCGCCACGGCGATGGGCGCGCCTCCGAGCTTCGCGGCTAGCGCCTCCGGCGCCAGGATGGCGGCTGCCGCCCACCCGTCGCCGTCGACGATCTCCAAGTACGTCGCCTTCATCCCGACGACGTCGCGCGACTTTGCGAGGGCGCCGACCCGCTCCGCTGCGTGCGGCGCCACGCGATCTCGCAGCCCGGCAGCCGTCGTGCCCCACGCGCCCAGATCGGCCGAGGTGACCCACCGACGCGATCGCTTGCCCGCCGCCGTCGGCTCCCAGACGCGGAAGCAGGTGTCCGCGAAGCCCGGCCACGTCTGGACACAAGCGAGCTCTGACAACGGCTTTCCGTGCCCCGCGAGCCAGCTCCGCCAGTCGGCCTGCGCGGTCGCGGGCGCCGGGACCGGCCGCACCCCCGCGAGCGGATCCGGCGGGGTCGAAGCTGTCGCGATCGGAGGTGGCGCCGGCTCCGCGGCGAGCGCCGGGAGCAACGAGAGGAACACCCACATGCCGTTCGCCTCCGCGGGGTTGCAACACCCCTGCGTCCGAGCCTATCCCGCTGGGTTCGACCCGTGGGCCGTGGTACGGAGAGGATGGAGGGACCGATGGGCTACATCGTCAGCCGGCTGGACGAGGACACCGTCATCCAGATCGAGACGGAGTCGAGCGGCGCCTTCAACAAGGGGGACCTCGAGATTCAGCCGGACCCCGAGCGGGCCGTCTTCCAGACCGTCGAGACCGTCCAGCGCCTGTCGCGCGTCCTCGCCGCGGGCATCCTCCCGACCGTGCGCGACATCCGGGCGAATGGGTTCGAGGTCTCTTATCG
>CAMCWU010000285.1 GCA_945882675.1 Klebsiella pneumoniae
CTCGGGGCAGCGCGTGGATCCCCTTCCCGCCCGGCCAGTCGTCGAGCGAGAGCGGCTCGCCGAACTCCACGGCCGCATAACCGAACTTCCGGTGGGCGCGGGCCGCCACCTTCACCAGGTTCGCGAACACGAGCAGCGGCACCCAGAGCACCACCGCCACCAGGTTCCGCCCGCGCTCGGAAGCGGTCGGCTTCGGCAGCGGACCATCCTTTTCGCGCGTCAGGATCCGGTCCTCGAACACGCGGTCGTAGTTCAACCCGACCGGCATGAACACGATCGGGCGGTCCGGGTCGTCGTGGCGGAGGCCGACCAGGTAGTCGAGCAGCCCGGTCCGCGGCCTCCGCAGCGCGCCGTCACGCGAGAGCCCGCCTTCGATGAAGAACCCCGTCACGGCGCCGTGCCCGGCGATGAGCTGCACGAACCGCTCCAGCACGACGTGGTACAGCGGGTCCTTCTCGCCGCGGCGCACGAAGTAGCTGCCGAACATGCGGAACAGGGTGTGGAGCGGCCAGACAAGCGCCCACTCGCCGACCGCGTACGACATGGGCACGTGATAGAGGAGCGCGTACGCCAGGATCAAGGGATCCATATTCGCGCGGTGGTTGATGACGTACACGCGAACCGCATCCGGCGGCGCCTTGGCCGCCTGCCGCTCGAACGCGCCCGGCGTGGTGACCAGCTCGAAGAGGAAGTTCACCGCGGCCTTCGCGAGCCCGGCGCCGAACCGGTAGTAGGCCGTGAGCGAGAAGAACGGGGCGATCTCCTCGACGTACGCGTCCACGCGCCGGCGGAGCTCCCGCGGCGGCTCGCCGGTGCGCTTGCTGATCTCGACGACCTTCTCGTCGATGCGGCGGTCCTGGGCCAGAGCTTCGCGGATCCACAGGCGGTCGATGAACCGCGCGGCCTCCATCCGGATCCGGTGCTCGCGGACGAACACCACCGCGCTCTGCCGCAGGCGCGTGGTCAGGCGGCGGACCACCACGAAGCGGACGGCCTCGTAGCCCGCGACCACCGCCAGCATCTGGAGCGCGAAGTTCCACACGCCGGGACCATACACCATCCGCGGCGACTCAGGCGGACGCGGGCTTCGGGGCGGGGAATGTCCGCTGCTCGGGGCGCCAGCCGCGCGCGACCTGCAGGACGAGCCACGCCATCAGCATGGCGCACCAGATCGCCATCCCGACGGACGCGAGGCTGTTGACCCCGTGCCGCTCCCAGTTCGAGACGAAGGCCCATTGCGCCGCAACCTCTATCCCGAGGAGCAACGCCAGCCCGACCCGGTGGAACAGGCGGTCGGCGCCCGGCGCGCGGTCGTCCTGCACGCCGAGGTGCACGGAATGCAGGATCACCGCCACGATCCGCAGGTTGTAGTAGTTCGCCTGCGGGTTCGTGAGCACGAAGAACGGGAGCAGAAGCCACGGGAGCGTCTCCCACGCGTCCCGCCGCGACCGCACGGCCGCCGCCGCGACCAGGCCGATGGCGAGCACGCCCGCGACCTGCAGCCCCGGCATCATCCGCTGGACCGCGATCTCCTTGGCGGCCATGCCGCCTCCCGCCTTGATCTCGGCCCGCGTCGTGTCGCCGTCCCACACGAGCAGGCCGCCGAGGCCGATCCGGTGGCTGCTGAAGCTCCGGTTGTGCATGGCGAGGTTGTGGGCGGACTCTTCGAAGGTGGTCCGGCCATATCGGGCGAACGCCGCGCCGCCGAGGACCACCACGACGGCGAGCGCCGCCCCCGCGAACCGCAGGTGGTGGCGCGGGATCCGCCGCTCACGCCAGACGTCCGCCACGAACGCCCACAGCCACGCGCCGAGGAAGATCGCCGGGAACACCCGGTTCAAAGCAGCGTACGCGAGCAGCCCGCCCGCGAGCCCCCACCGTTGTTTTCGCAGAGCCGCCATGCCCACCGCGAGCGCGGCGAGCCAGTCGAAGCGCAGCAGCGCCTGCCCGAGGATCGGCCAGCGACCCGAGAAGGTGCAGACGAAGAACAACATCGCCCAGAGCATGGGCTCCCAGCCGAACCCCCACGCGATCCCGGCGAACATGCCGATCACGAGCACGACGTCGATGCAGGCGATCGCCTTCAGGTAGCGGACGGGCACGGCCTCCGAGATCGGGCCCCCGACGATCGCCCAGGTCGGAGGCGGGTTGTACCCATGGTCCACGTAGAAGTTGTCGCGGAACGCCGGCGTCGAGATCCGGGACAGGAAGTAGTTCGTGTCGCGCCGGAACGCCTCCCAGCCCTCCGGCGTGAACTGCGTGGCCTCGATCTCCCGGCCGTGCTCGAGCGCGACGGACAGCGGCTTCAGCGTGTCGTCTCGCAGGTCGCGGTACTGGCGGATATGCGGGTTGTGCCGGTTGTTCATCTCCGAGTCGGCCGTGATCATCGCGGCGTAGAAGCCGTAGAACCCGAGCTCGTCGAGGTACTTGCTGTTCAGGTAGTAGTACGTGATGTCCGTATAGTCGTTGATGCCGCGGAAGATCCGGCCGTCGAACTGGTAATAGTTGAACCAGCCGATGGTGCACAGCGCCACCATCACGCCGTGCAGCCCGCGGAGCGCCCGGCTCTTGGGGGGCGGCGGCGGGAGCAGACCGCGCTGGTCGGGCGTGGGCGGCTTGGAGACCGGCTTGATCCAGGAGATCAGCACGCGGACGCCCACGAGCACGACGCCCATGGCAGCGATGACCAGCCGGCCCCAGTGGCTCATGTCGCGCGACACCGCCGGCACCGCGAGCCAGCAGATCAGCGCGACCACCGCCGCGAGCGCGGCCCAGGACCAGAGCTCACGGCGGGTCTCCATGAGCTACACGATCTCCTGCAGCTTGATCGGCTCGAGCTCGCCGGCGCGCAGGCTCCGGATCGCCGAAACGAGCGCCCGGGCCGCCGTGATCGTCGTGATGCACGGGATGCCGTACCGCAGCCCGGCGAGGCGCATGGCGAGCTCGTCGAACTGCGCCTTCTTGCCCTGCGGCGTGTTCAACATGAGCTGGATCTTCCCGTTCTTCACGGCGTCGACCACATCCGGCCGCCCCTCCTTCACCTTGAACACGGGCTCACACGAGATGCCCTTGTCGGCGAGGAACTGCGCCGTTCCGCTCGTGGCGTAGAGCTTGAAGCCCATGTGGTGGAGCGCGCCTGCGATCGCGATGGAAGCCGGCTTGTCGGCGTCCCGCATGGACAGGAACACGCCGCCCTCCTTCGGGAGCGTCATGCCGGCGGCGATGAGCGCCTTCGCGTACGCCTCTCCGAAGCCCCAGCCGACGCCCATGACCTCTCCGGTCGAGCGCATCTCGGGGCCGAGGACGACGTCCGACCCGGGGAACTTGCGCCACGGGAACACGGGGGCCTTCACGAAGAACAGGTCCTGCCCCTTCTTCTCGAGGGAGCCGAGGTCCGCGAGCTTCTCTCCCAAGCACAGCCGGGTCGCGAGCTTTGCGAGGGGCAGGCCGATCGCCTTCGCGACGAACGGCAGCGTGCGCGACGCGCGCGGGTTGACCTCCAGCACGTAGACCGCGCCGTCCTTCACCGCGAACTGGATGTTCGCGACGCCGACCACACCGAGGCCGACGGCGATGCGCTCGCTGTACTCCTCGATGAGCTTGCGCTCGCCGGCGCTCAGGTTCACCGGCGGGATGATGCCGGTCGAGTCGCCGGAGTGAATGCCGGCCTCCTCGATGTGCTCGATGATCCCGGCGATGTACACGTCCTTGCCGTCGGCGAGGAAATCGACGTCGTACTCCCGCGCGCTCTCGAGGTACCGGTCGAGGAGAAGCGAGCGGCCCTGCTGCGACTCGGACGAGGCGAGGGCCTCCGTCGCGACCCGCTCGAAGTCGTGGTTGTCGTAGCAGATCTTCATCGCGCGCCCGCCGAGGACGTACGACGGGCGGACGAGCAACGGGAACCCGAGGCGCGCGGCGTAGGCCACGGCCTCCTGCACCGTGTTCGCGATGCCGCCCTCCGGCTGCGGGATGTCGAGCCGGCGCAGAAAGTCCCCGAAGCGCTGCCGATCTTCCGCCAGATCGATGGCTTCGGGCTGCGTGCCGAGCACGATGGAGCCGCCGCCTCCGGGGCGCGTGATCCGGTGCGCGAGCTTGAGCGGGGTCTGGCCGCCGAACTGCAGGATCACGCCGCGCGGCCTCTCGCGATCGATGACGGCCTGCACGTGCTCGTACGTGCACGGCTCGAAGTACAGCTTGTCGCTGGTGTCGTAGTCGGTCGACACGGTCTCGGGGTTGCAGTTCACCATCACGGCGCACAGGTTCGCGTCCTTGACGGCGTACGCGGCGTGACAGCACGCGTAGTCGAACTCGATCCCCTGCCCGATCCGGTTCGGCCCGTTGCCGAGGATGATGACGCGCTCCCGCGGGTCGTCGCCGGCCTCGTCCTCGTCCTCGTACGTCGAGTACAAGTACGGGGTGTTGCTCGGGAACTCCGCGGCGCAGGTGTCGACCCGCTTGAACGTGGGGACGATGCCGTCGGCCTTGCGGCGGTCGGCGATGGCGCTCTCGCGGCAGGCGAGCAGCCCGGCGAGGTGGCTGTCCGGGATGCCCATGCGCTTGGCCTTGAGCAGCTCCTCGCGCGAGACGGTGCCGACGAAGCGCCCGTCCAGGCTCTGCTCGAAGCTCACGATCTCGCGGAGCTGATCGAGGAACCAGCGGTCGATCTTCGACAGCTGATGGACGCCCGACGGGTCCCATCCGCGCCGGAAGGCCTCGAAGATCGCCGCCATCCGGTCGGGCGTGGCGATGGAGAGGGCTTCCCGGATCTTCTCGTCCGTAAAGCCGGTGACGTCCGGGTAGCCGCCTTCGAGGCTGTGGATGGCCTTCAGGCACGCCTCCTGGAAGGTGCGGCCGATGCCCATGACCTCTCCCACCGAGCGCATGGCAGTGCCCAGGGTGCGGTCGGGG
>CAMCWU010000286.1 GCA_945882675.1 Klebsiella pneumoniae
TAGGCCCGCCGCTAGCGTTCGCTCTGAGCCAGGATCAAACTCTCCAGTTTAATCGCTTGGACTCAATATCAACAGCAACGAAGGGGTCCAAGACCCATCGTCGCTTACTCAAAAATCAACGGTTGTTGAGCGTTTTTCTCGGACCCGGCTGTGAGGCGCGGACCCGAGAGGCACATTTCCATCTTCTGCTTGAATTTCAAAGACCGAGGGTCTTTCGTTCGCGCGAGAGCCCGTTGGCTCCCCCGCTCGCGCCCTCCATGTAGCAGTCCGTCACCGGACCGTCAAGGAAGACATGTTCGCGATGTGAACACACCGCGCTGCCGACGCGTTCAGACTCGCGAGCGGCGCGTTCGCGCCGTCGCGGCATCTTCGCCCGCCGACCCACACCTGATATCCGCCCCTCCCGATCGTGCAAGCGCCGAGAGTGCAGATTCTGCAAGTGGTCGCGGATGCCGGGCGATCGAGCGACGATCTCGTGACGATCGCAGGGAGCGAGCTAGAGGCTGATCCGCGCCGGGGCCTCCGGCACGCTCACGCGCGCTTCCGTACGCGAGAGGACCTCGTCGATGCTCACGCCGGGCGCGATCTCTCGGAGGATCAGGCCTTCGGGGCCGACATCCAGCACGGCGATGTCCGTGATGATCCGGTGGACCACCCCCTGGCCGGTCAGCGGGAGCCGGCAGCGGCGCAGGACCTTGCTCTCCCCGCTCTTCGCGCTGTGATCCATGACGACGACGACCCGGCGCGCGCCGTGGACGAGATCCATGGCCCCACCCATGCCCTTGATCATCTTGCCGGGGATCATCCAGTTCGCGAGATCGCCGTTCTCTCCGACCTCCATGGCGCCGAGGATGGCGATGTCGACGTGGCCGCCGCGGATCATGGCGAAGGATGTGGCGCTGTCGAAGACCGCGGCGCCGGGCAGCATCGTCACGGTCTCCTTGCCGGCGTTGATGAGGTCGGCGTCTTCCGTGCCGGCGTCCGGGTACGGCCCGAGGCCGAGGAGGCCGTTCTCGCTCTGGAGCACGACCTCGATCCCCGGCGGGATATGGTTGGCCACCAACGTCGGGATCCCGATGCCGAGGTTGACGTAGAACCCGTCGCGGAGCTCCTGGGCGGCGCGGCGGGCGAGCTGGTCGCGGTTCAGCATCTCAGGCTCCCTGCGGCTGACGGACGGTTCGACGCTCGATCCGCTTCTCATGGCGCGCCCCGTCGGACGCGACGACGACGCGTTGGACGAAGACGCCGGGCAGGTGGACCTGGTCGGGATCGAACGCGCCGACGTCGACGAGCTCCTCGACCTCCACGATGGTGATCTTCCCGGCCATGGCGCACAGCGGGTTGAAGTTCCGGGAGGTCCTGCGGAACTGGAGGTTGCCGTACCGGTCCGCGCGCCAGGCCTTCACGAGCGCGTAGTCGCCGACGATCGCGTGCTCCATCAGGTAGGTGCGACCGTCGAACTCGCGGGCTTCCTTGCCGTCGGCGACGGGGGTGCCGACGCCGGCGGGGGTGAAGAAGGCCGGGATCCCCGATCCTCCGGCGCGAAGCCGCTCCGCGAGAGTCCCCTGCGGGACCAGCTCGACCTCGAGCTCGCCGGATAGGAACTGGCGTTCGAACTCTTTGTTCTCGCCGACGTAGCTCGAGACCATCTTCCGGATCTGGCGCGAGGCCAGGAGCACTCCGAGGCCGAAGTCGTCCACGCCGCAGTTGTTCGAGACGACCTCGAGGCCGTTCGTTCCCTGCTTCCGGAGCGCCGCAATGCACAGCTCCGGGATCCCGCACAGGCCGAACCCCCCGACGAGCAGCCGCGCGCCGTCCGGGATGTCGGCCACCGCCGCCGCCGCGCTCTCCACCACCTTGTCCATCACGATCCCCTGTCAGGAGATCAGCGTAGCGCCTCCACTCCGCCGGATCAATTGCTCCGGTAGTTCGGGGCCTCCTCCGTGATGATCACGTCGTGCACGTGGGACTCGCGCAAGCCGGCGGCGGTCATCCGCACGAAGCGCGCATCGCGGTGCATCTCCGCGATCGTGCCGCAGCCGCAGTACCCCATGGAGGCGCGGAGCCCGCCGACGAGCTGGTAGACGACCTCTGCTACCGGGCCCTTGTAAGGTACGCGGCCGACGATTCCCTCGGGGACGAGCTTGCGGGTGACGGCTTCCGGATCGCCGGCGTCATCCTGGAAGTAGCGATCGGACGAGCCCGCCCGCATGGCCTCGATCGAGCCCATGCCCCGGTACGCCTTGTAGCGGCGTCCCTGGTACATCACCGCTTCGCCCGGGGTTTCGTCCGTTCCGGCGAAGAGGGAGCCGATCATCACGGCGTCCGCGCCCGCCGCGATCGCTTTCGCGATGTCTCCCGAGTACTTGATCCCGCCGTCGGCGATGATCGTGACGCCGCGCTCGTGGGCGACCTTCGCGCACTCGGCGACGGCCGAGATCTGCGGGACGCCGACGCCCGCGACCACGCGCGTGGTGCAGATCGATCCAGGGCCGATGCCGACCTTCACGACGTCTGCGCCTGCGTCGATGCAGGCCAGGGTGGCCTCTGCCGTGGCGACGTTCCCGACGACGAGGACGACGCCCGGGCACGACGCCCGAACGGCCCGGGCGGCCTGGAGGACGCCCTCGCTGTGGCCGTGGGCGGTGTCGATGACGATGACGTCCACGCCGGCTTCGCACAGGGCGGTGACGCGCTCGGTGCGATCGCTGCCGACGCCGATCGCCGCAGCGCACAGGAGCCGACCGTTGGCGTCAAGGGCGGAGTTCGGGAAGCGGCCGTGGGCCTCCACGTCCTTGATCGTGATGAGGCCGCGGAGCATGCCGCGCTCGTCCATGACGAGCAGCTTCTCGATCTTGTGCTCCTGCATGAGCTCCTTCGCGCGCTCGAGGCCGGTGCCCGGACGCACGGTGACGAGATCCGTGCTCATGGCGTCGCGAACCGGGCGGTCGAGCGCCTTGACGAAGCGGAGATCCCGGTTCGTGAGGATGCCGACGACGGCGCCGCCCGCGACGACCGGGAGGCCGCTGATGTCGCGCTCGCGCATGATGCGGCGCGCCTGGGAGAGGGGCTCGTCCGGGCCGATGGTCACGGGGTTCGTGATCGTGCCGGTCACAGCTCGCTTCACGCGACGGACCATCTCCGCCTGGTCCGCGATGCTCATGCTCTTGTGGATGACGCCCATCCCCCCTTGCCGCGCGATGGCGATGGCCGCATCGGCCTCCGTCACCGTGTCCATGGCGCTCGACAGCAGCGGGATATTGAGCTCGATCCCCTTCGCGAGCCGGGTCGCGACGGACACGTCCCGCGGCAGTACGGTGCTGTGGCGGGGGACCAGGAGCACGTCGTCGAAGGTCAGGGCCAGCGGAACGTTCTCGAGCAGCATGTGGGGTGCCTCGCGGGCGCCATCACGTATCACCGGGGGCCGTTCGACAACACCCCGCTTCGACGGTAAGCCGGGATCGTGCCTGTTCCGCCCCTGCTCGCGCTGTTCGCCCTGGTCGCCTGCGTGCCGCGCAGCACGGAGGCCGTGTCGGCGGCGCCGGTAGTGGACACCGCCCTCGCGTTCGACCTCCTGGCAGAGGGGGACCTGCGCTGGCCGGATCGCGGCGATCCCGCTGCGCTCGCCGCGGCGAAGGAGGCGTGGAGCGCCGCGCTGGCGATCGATTCGGCGAGCCGGGCAGCGCTGGGGCGGCTGGCGCACACGGCCTGGATCGAGGGGTGGACCGCCGACGAAGAATCGGCCGCAACACTCTGGTTCACGGAGGCGGAGGCGCTCGCGGCGCGGTGCCTCGACGCCGATCCCCACGCGGTGGGCGCGCGGGCACGCGGGCTCGATCTCAAGGAGCAGCTCGCGCTCGTGGAGCCCGACACGCTGGTGTGCGTGTACTGGGGTGCGCGGGCGCTCGAGGACCGGTCGTGGGGGCGCTCGGTGTCGCTCGGGATGCGCGCCGCGCCAGAGGTGGAGTCGGCGATGGCGGAGGTCGGACGCAGACTGCCGGCCATCGACGCGCACGGCCCCACGCGATGGGAGGGGGCGCACTTCGCGCGGCTCCCGTCCTTCGCGGGGCGGGACATCCTCAGGTCCGAGGCCGCTTTCAGTCGCGCGGTCCAGCTTTCGCCGGGCGTGCTGGAGGTGATGCTGCTGCGTGCCGCGCACCTGGCGCCCGCACGGGGTGACGGTGCGGCCTTCGACCGTGATCTCGCTGCTATCGCCACGGCGGAACCGGGCTCCGCACCGGACGCCGCCCCCGAGAACCGCCGCGTGCAGGCGCTCGCCGTCCAGCTCGCGGCCGACCGCGCGACCCTCTTTCCCCCGCCGAGGACCCGATGACCGAAGCATCCCGCACCCGCCTGATCGAGCTCCTCCGCCAGCTCTCCGTCCGCACCGGCTCGTTCGTCCTGGCGAGCGGGCGGACGTCGGACCTGTACGTAGACGTGCGCGCGACGAGCTTGAACGCCGAAGGGGCGTACCTCATCGGCAGGCTGGTGCTCGAGCGGCTCCGCCCCGAGGTCGTGGGCGTGGGCGGCCTGACGCTCGGGGCGGACCCGATCGCGTGCTCGGCAGTCGCGATCGCCGGCGGAGAGGGTCGGGCGATCCACGGCTTCCTCATCCGCAAGGAGGCGAAGGGCCACGGGACCGGCCAGTACGTGGAGGGGCTGGCGAACCTGCGGCCCGGGTCCAGGGTCGCCGTGGTGGAGGACACGACCACCACCGGCGGGAGCCTGCTCAAGGCCGTAGAGCGGGCGAAGGACGCCGGTCTCGTGGTGGTCCAGACCATCACGGTGGTCGACCGCGAGGAGGGCGCGCGGGAGATGCTCGCGGCGGCGGGTTACCAGCTCGAAGCCCTCACCTCGCGCGCGGAGCTGGTGTGACGTCACGCAGGATG
>CAMCWU010000287.1 GCA_945882675.1 Klebsiella pneumoniae
ATCACCGCGAGCGCCGCGCGCCCGACGGCCGCGCCGTGATCTCCGCGCGCCGCCCGGCTCATCGCGAACGCGAGGCCGATGAGCACGAGGATGTTCGTGCGGTTCACCACGAGCGTGGGCACGATCAGGGCGCTGCGCAGCAGCCCGCCGCCGTCCGCCGCCGTGGCCGCCGTCAGCCGGAGATCCACGAGGTACGCCGCGCCCGTGGGTGTCAGCGCCGAGAGGCCCACCGCCAGCAGGCCCGCGGCGCCACCGACCACCGCGAGCCGCCGGTTCGCCGGCGCGCACACCACGGCGATGCCGAGCCCCGCGCAGAGCAGCGCGAGGTACGTAACCTTCAACCAGAACAACCCGAGCATCACCCCGACCAGGAGCGCGCCCTCCCACGCTTCCCGCCGGCGCCGCTCGGTCTGTGGCTCGACCAGCACGAGCGCGAGCCCGACGAACGCGAGCTCCCAGCCCCAGCGGTTGTACATGGCGTTGAAGCTTACCATCCCCTCGTCGTCGAGCGTCCGCGGGGACATGGACGCGAGCGCGATGGTCGTCGCCGTGATCGTCCGGAGCGGCTCCGGGAGCCGGTCGCGCGTGGCTAGCCAGGCGAGCGCGAAGAACGGCAGGCCCACGATCGCGTTCGTCATCGGCAGGACCGCGGGGTCACCGGCCCCGGTGATCCACGATGCCACCCGGTGGACCGCATAGTACAGGTCGCCGACGGGGGTCAGGAAGTCGAAATGTGGGCGTTGCCCATAGTGCATCCGCCACACCGCGTCCAGCGGGATGAGCGCGTCCATGGGCATGTCGAACACGACGAGGCGCCCGGGCACCACGAGCATGAGCACGTAGCCGACGACGACCGCGAGCCCGATCGCCGCGGCACGCCTGGAGTCCCGTGCTCCGGCGGCCACGCTGGCCGACCAGGACGCCCAGAGCCGGTCGAACTCGTCCGGTCCCGCCATGCCGGTCCCTCCTGACCGCACCTTACCACCGGCGGCCGCGCCGGGGAGCGTGTCAAAGAACGCCATCGGGGTTCCGGGGGGCGCGTCCGCGTGAGAACATCCGCCCGCCCATGACTCGCCGCAAGCCACGCCTGTTCTCGTTCGCCCGGGAGGTCGAGCTCTCGTACTTCCCGGACGTCGGTCCGGGGACGCCGACGTGGCACGTCCTGGCGTACGCCGTCGCGGCCTTCGCGAGCGTGTGCGAGGATCGCTCGCTTTCCCCCGACCGGATCGCGCGTGTGATGGCGGCGGCGACTCACCAGCACCCGTCCGTGTGCGGCCTCGGCACGAGCCGGCTGGCCGTCCTCAGCCACTACTTCCCGGAGGTGAGCGCCGCCTTCGCGGAGCTGATGCGCCACGCGAGCCTCCAGGTGCGCCTCTTCGCCACGACGGCGCTCTCGAACGCGCCGACCGACATGGCGCGCGAGCACCTGCGGGTCGCGCTGGCGGACCCGGAGTGGCAGGTACGGAAGGCCGCGGCCCAGGTGTGCTCGGCGGTCCCGCTCCCCGGCGTCCTACCCGCACTCCGGGCCGCTCGCGAGATCGAGCGGGACGCCCGCGTGCGGATCGTCCTGCAGCTCGCGGAGGAGCACCAGGCCCGCGTCGCTACCCCGGCGTGACATTCGACCGCGCGGATGGATCCTTCCGCCGTCTTGTACACACTTCACGGACGTAGCCGGGGCGCCCCCGCGCGAAGAGTCGGGTCCCTCACGCCCCCGGCTTGCCATGGTTCGCGGGGGTCGCCTTGCGCTTTCCTATGTCATAGGTAGCGCCCTGCACGAGCACGTGCAGCCGGATGCCGATGAGCTCGACGGCCTCGCCCTCGTCCGCCTGGGACATGCTCGAGTACTCGAGATCGGACACGTCCACGATCGTGATGGCGCCGCTGCCGACGACGTGGATGATCTCGTCCGGATCGATGAAAGCGGCGGTGTCCTCGTCGAGCCCGCAGCCGAGCGTGAACGGGTTGTACGAGAGCGCGGTGAGCAGGCGGCCCAGGCGGTCGCGCTGGCGGAAGTGCTGGTCCACGATCACGCGGTTGATGAGCCCGAGACCCGGCGCGAGGGACACCTTGCCGGCCCGCGGCGTCGCGCCCGACTCGCCGAACGCGATCATGTGCTCCGAAGAGAACGCAGCTCCCGCGCTGGTTCCGGCGACGTGGACGCCGCGCGCGTTGAGCCGGCGAATCTTCTGCGCCATGGGCGTGCCGCCGAGGATCGTGGACAGGCGGAGCTGGTTTCCGCCGGTCATGAAGATGCCGGTGCAGGTCTCCGCGAGCTCCAGGTACTCGTCCCGCTCAGCGTCGTCCCGCGTGAAGATGGGGAACACGCTGACTTCTCCCGCGCCGACGGCGCGGAACACGTCGATGTAGCGCTGGCCTGTGTCCGGCAGGACGGACGCGGTCGGGATGACGCCGATGTGCGACCGCGACCCGCCGGCGAGGTCGACGAACTGCCGAAGGATCGCCCGATCGCTGATCTTGTCCTCGGCGCCGCCGATGGGGATGATGAAGCCGCGCGTCCCGCGGCCCGGTTGCGGTGAAGGCAAGGTCCGTCTCCCCGAAGTCGTAGCAGTTCCCAATTCTTATCGCCGCGTCATGCGCCCGTCACTCGAAGATGCCGCGCACCACCGGCTCCCCGTCCCGGATCATCCAGTGACCGCCGCAGAGGAGGGCTTCGAGGGCCATATCCGGCGTGACGACGGCCAGGTCGGCGTCCGCCCCGACCGAGATCCGGCCCTTGCCCCCGAAGCGGAACAGGTCCGCCGGGTTCCGCGTGACCGTCGCGATGGCGAGCGCAGGCTCCACGCCGAGCCCGATCGCGGCCGCCACCGCCGGCAACAGGGTCGACGGCGTCCCCACGTCCATCCGGATCAGGTTCCCGTCCCGGTCGAAGGTGGGCAGGCAACCGCCGCCATCCGACGAGATGGTGAGCCGCTCGGGCGCCCCGCCGTCGCGCAGGTACTCGAGGACGGCCTGCTCCGTGTGCACGGTGGGATCGGCTTCGTCGAGGGGGAACGCCGTGACGTCGATGGTGCAGCCGCGGGCGGCGATCGCCTTCGCCTCCTCCCACAGGCGCGGGTTCCGGTTGACGTGCGTGGGGTGGAAGACGCGGGCCGGGAGCTCCGTCTCGTCGAGCGCGCGTCGCAGGAAGCCGAGGCCGCGCGCCCCGTCCCCGAGGTGCAGGTGGAGCAGCCCGGCCTTCTTCGTCATGATCCCGGCCACGTGACACTCGGCCGCGATCCGGATGATCTCGTCGTACGTGGGCTGGCTCGACCGGTGGTCGCTCACCGCGATCTCGCCCGCCGCGACGATGCGGTCGACGTGGACGATGTCGCCCTTGACCGAGCCCGTCAGCGTCACGCACGGCACCTCGTAGCTGCCCGTGTAGCAGAAGGCGTTGAACCCGTAATGCGCGAGGCCCCGCGCATTCGCCAGGAGCTCCGCCGTGGATCGCGTGGTCCCGTCCGTCCCGAGCAGCCCCACGCCCGTGGTCACTCCAGCGCGCGTGAACTGGGTGAGCAGCATGGGCGGGACGCGCGTGTGCGAGCCGCCCTCCCCCCCGCCGCCGCAGAAGTGCGCGTGCGTGTCCACGAGGCCGGGAATCAGCCACCTTCCCCGCAGATCCAGCTCCTCCACCGGCCAGTCGCCCGGCCCGGGCGAGAGCGCCGGTGCGATCGCCACGATCCGGTCCCCAGCGACGAGCACGTCCTGGATCCCCATGTCCGCCGGAGCGAACACGCGCGCGCCCCGGAGCACGATCATCCCCCGACCGCCCACCGCCCCTCCATCCGCCTGCCGCGGGATACCTGCCGTCGCGGAGCGACCCTCCGAGGGGAAGGCGCCGATGACCGACCCGACCGCCGAGCGCCGCCTGCTGGCGGCAATGTATCTCCTCCACCTGTCGGCGTCCGGCGCGTGGGGCCCGTATCTGGCGCCGTGGCTCCGCTCTTCCGGCTTCGACGGGGCGGCCGTGGGCTCGCTGCTGGCCGGGATGGCGACAGTCCGGGTGCTCTCGGGGCCGGCGTGGGCGCTCGTCGCCGACACCACGCGTCGCACGGCGTTGCTCCTGCGGATCGCGGCGGGCCTGGGCGCTCTCGCGGCCGCCGTGGCGATCACGGGCGCGAGCCCCACATGGACGATAGCCGGGCTCCTAGCCGGATCGTTCTCGCGAGCGCCGATCACCCCGCTGCTCGACGCCACGGTCATGCGCGTGCTGGAGGTCCAGGGGACGGTCACGTCGTACGGGCGGGTCCGCCTGTGGGGCTCGGTCGGGTTCCTGCTGGCGGGCGGGCTCGCGGGGTGGCTCGCCGAGTGGTCGCCGGCAGCGCCGCTGTGGATGACGGTCGGGCTGCTCGCGCTCGCGACGTTCACGGGGAGGTACCTGCCGGAAGTGGAGGTTACGCGCGCGCGCGGGCCGGGGCTCGGGGCCGCGCTGGCCACGCTCGCGTCCTCCCCCCGAATCCTGCTGTTCTGGGTGGTGGTGACACTCCATGGCGTGGCGTTATCGGCGTACGACAGTTTCTATGCGCTGCACATCACGGAGCTCGGGCTGCCTTCACGGTGGACCGGGGCGGCGCTCGTGGTGGGCGTGCTCTCGGAGATCGGGTTCTTCGCGGCGTTACGCCGGTGGCAGGGCCTCGCGGACCCGCTGGTGTGGGTGGGCGCGGGGTGCGTGGTCGGGGCGGGGAGGTGGGCGATCGTGGCGTACAGCGCGGATCCGCTGGTGCTGACGGCGGCCGCGCTGTCGCACGGGGTCGTGTTCGCGGTGTGGTGGGCCGGGGCGCTCGAGCTCGTCAGGCGTGAGCTGCCGGAGCGGGTGCGGGCGAGCGCCGTGGCGTTGCTGCTGTCGACGGCCTACGGGGTGGGGCCGGCGATCTGCGGCTTGCTGG
>CAMCWU010000288.1 GCA_945882675.1 Klebsiella pneumoniae
ACGGAGGAGGCCGACGGCGTCCCCGAGCCGGAGGAGGGCGAGGTCCCGCTCGTGGACGAGGGCGTGCCGCGCAGCACGACCCGCGCCGGCCTCCCGCCGATCCAGGATCTCCTGAAGGAAGGCCAGGAGATCGTCGTCCAGGTCGCGAAGGATCCGATCGGTACCAAGGGGGCACGGCTTACCACGCACATCGCGCTGCCCGGCCGGTACCTCGTGTTCATGCCGACCGTCGAGCACGTCGGGATCTCGCGGCGGATCGACAAGGAGAAGGAGCGGCGGCGGCTGCGCGACATCGTCGAGAAGCACCGCAAGCCGGGCGCGGGCTACATCGTCCGCACGGTGTGCGAGGGTCAGCCGGTCGAGACGTTGAAGGCCGACATGGACTTCCTCGCCAAGACCTGGGAGCGCGTGCAGGAGGGCTGCAAGAACCGCAAGGCGCCCGCTTCGCTGCACACCGAGTACAACATCGTGCTCCGCGCGGTCCGCGACCTGTTCGACGACGACGTCGAGCGGCTGGTCATCGACGACAAGAAGATGTACGAAGATGTTCGTAGTTTCATCGCCGACTTCATGCCGGACGCGAAGGATCGGGTCCACCTGTACCGCGGCGCCGAGCCGGTCTACGACAACTACAGCGTGGAGGTCGAGATCCAGCGGAGCCTCGGCCGGAAGGTGTGGCTGAAGTCCGGGGGCTACCTCGTCATCGACCAGACCGAAGCGCTGATGGCGATCGACGTGAACTCGGGCAAGTTCGTGGGGAGCTCGTCCCTCGAGGACACGACGCTCAAGATCAACCTCGAAGCGGTGCAGGAGGTCGTCTATCAGCTTCGGCTGCGGAACATCGGCGGCATCATCATCATCGACTTCATCGACATGGACCGCGAGCAGAACCGGGACAAGGTCTACCGGACGCTCGAGGAGGCGCTGAAGAAGGACCGCGCGCGCACGAACGTGCTGCGGATCAGCGAACTCGGCCTGGTCGAGATGACGCGGAAGCGGGTGCAGGAGGGCCTCGACCGGTACCTGATGGAGCCGTGCCCGACCTGTACGGGGACCGGCGTGGTGCGTTCACGCGCGACGACGCTGTACGAGATCCTCCGCGAGATCCGCCGGGAAGCGGCGCGGTCTGCCGCGCACGGCACCGTGTACGTGAACACCGGCCCGGCCATCGCCGACATGCTGTACGGGGACGCCTTCCTCGATCTCGAAGCCACCGAGAAGTCCGTCGCGAAGCGCGTCGTCATCCGCGCGCTGCCGCACTACCATCCGGAGCAGTACGAAGTCTACAGCAAGTGACCTGGCTGGAAGGACGCCTGGATCGGGTGTTGTGGGCCAGCGCCTCTACGGGGTACGCGGTCGTCCGGATCGCATCGACGGAGGGCGAGACGGTCGTGGCCGTGGGCGCCATCGCGTCGCTGGCCGAGTGTGAGCCCGGGACCTTCGCTTCACTCGAGGGCCGGTACGAGGACCACGTCGCGCACGGGCGCCAGTTCCGCTGCGACGGGTGGCTGCAGGGGACGCCGCGGACGCTCGCGGGGATGAAGATCTGGCTCGCATCCGCCGGGATCAAAGGCGTGGGCCCGAAGCTGGCGGAGCGGATCGTGGAGACCTTCGGCGAGCGGACGCCGAGCATCCTGGCGAGCGAACCCGCCCGGCTGCTGGAGATCCCCGGCGTGAAGAAGGCGCGGGCGAACGCCATCCAGGAGGCGTGGAACGGAGACGCGCAGGGCAAGGCGCTCGAGATCCTGCTGCGGGGGCTCGGGCTGTCGGCGCGGATCGTGGACCGGGTCCGCCGGAAGTACGGGGAGACTGCCGCGACCGTGGTGGCCGCGGATCCGTACCGCCTGGCCGAGGACATCGCCGGAGTGGGCTTCCGCACTGCGGATCTGCTCGCGCGCCACCAGGGTCTCCCGCTGGACGCGCCGGGCCGGATCCGCGCCGCCACCATCCACGTGCTCGAGAGCGCCGGGGACGAGGGACACTGCTACCTCCCGCGGGACGAGGTCGCGCGACGGGTCGCGGGGTTGGACGTGCCGATCGAGCGGATCGACGACGCCATCGCGGACGCAGAGGCCACCGGTAAAGTCGCGGTGGAGCGGGGCACGGAGCCCTCGCTCGACCGGGTGTGGGCCGCGGCGGCCCTGGAGGCCGAGACGCGGATCGGCATGGACGTGCGTGCGCGGACGGGCGGTGCGCGAGACCCGTCGTCGCAAGCTGCAGATCGGGCGGCCATCGCGGACGCCGAGCGGTGGGAGGGCGTAGCGCTGGATCCGACCCAGCGGTCCGCCGTGGAGGCCGCGCTGGGCGGAGGGATCGTGGTCGTGACGGGCGGTCCCGGCACCGGGAAGACCACGCTGGTGCGGATCCTCCTGCGCGTGGTGCGCGAGCGGAGCCTGCTGTTCCGCCTCGCGAGCCCGACGGGCCGCGCCGCCCGCCGGCTGGAAGAGGCGTCCGGCCAGCCCGCGTCCACGCTCCACCGCCTGCTCGAGTTCAATCCCGCGAACGCCGGGTTCCTCCGGAACTTCACCAACCCGATCGAGGGCGACGGCCTCGTGGTGGACGAGGCGTCCATGGTGGACGTCCAGCTCGGCGCTGCGGTGCTGGACGCGCTGCCGGAAGGTCCGGCTTTCCCACTGGTCTTCGTCGGCGACGTGGACCAACTCCCATCCGTGGGGGCGGGCCAGCTCCTGCGCGACCTCATCGACAGCGGGCGCGTGCCGGTGGCCCGCCTGGGCACCATCCACCGGCAGGGCGTGGACTCCGGGATCATCACGGCGGCGGCGGAGATCCAGGCGGGGCGCGTGCCCGTGTCCGGCGAGCGCTCGGGTCGGAACGACCTGTTCCTCCTCCCCCGCGAGGAGGCCGACGACGTCCGCGCCACCATCCTGCAGGTGGTGTGCGAGCGATTGCCGGCGAAGGGCTTCCTCCCTCACGAGATCCAGGTCCTCGCGCCCACGCGCAAGGGCCTGCTCGGCACCGAGCAGCTCAACCAGCTCCTGCAGGGCCGCCTGAACCCCGATGGCGCCGGGATCCAGCGCGGCGATCGCGAGATCCGCGTCGGCGATCGCGTCATCTGCGTGAAGAACAGGTACGACGTGGAAGTGTTCAACGGCGACATCGGCGTCGTCCACGCCATCGCCGCGAACGGGCTGGTCGTCCGCTTCGCCGACCGCGAGGTCCCGTGGACCTTCGACGAGCTCCCCATGCTCGAGCTCGCCTACGCCATCACCGTCCACAAGAGCCAGGGCAGCGAGTACCCGGCGGTGGTCCTCGCCTTGCACGGCTCGCACGGGATGATGCTCAAGCGGAACCTGTTCTACACGGCGCTCACGAGAGCGAAGCGGTTCGCTTGCGTGGTCGGCAGCCCGAAGGCATGGTTCCGAGCCGTGAAGCAGGTGGGCGGGGATCTACGCTACACGGCCCTGGCGGAGCGGATCCGCCACGACCCGTTCACCGGCTCTTGAACCCGAAGTGGAGCAGCAGCTCCGCCACGTCGTTCCCGTGCCCGTCGAGCACCTTCACCTGGACCTCGATGTGGGCGTTGCCCAGGGCCAGCCCCTCCTGGACCGCCCGGACGAGCTCGGCGCCGATCCCGGCGTGCGCCGTCACGTCGTTCGTGGCCGGCAGATAGTACTTGATCCGAGACGACTTCTGCAGGCTGATGAGCGGCCCGAGCAGCGGGTGGGTGGACACCGCGACGGCCCCCGCCAGCTCGCCGAGCGAGAAGATGGCGCCGGTCGAGATCGCGCCCGCGTGGTTGGTGACGGCGCGGCTGTAGGGGATCCGCAGGACGATGTGGCCGGGGCGGGCTTCCTCTACGCGGATGCCGAGGCTCGCCACGTACGGCATGCCGCGCAGCGCCTGGTCGATGACGGCGAGGGACATCCATGGCCTCCGAGGGCTCGCAACGTGCCACGCCGCCCCCGTCACCGCAAGGAGGTGGCCGACGAGGGGCCTGGCGGGCTATCAAGAGCAGTCACAGGTCCCGTACTGGGAGGCGCGACTTGATCCATCCCGAGACGACTCCCGATACGACGGCCGGGACGTCGGCGACACACGATGCCCCGCGCGGCGCCCTCGACCTGCCCGTGAGCGGCAAGGTCGGCCGCATGTTGCGTGACGATCGCGGCCGGATCGACATCAAGTGCCTGGACCTCGACGGCCTGAAGCGCTTCATGGTGGACGAGCTCGGTGAGCGCCCGATCCGCGCGTTCAAGGTCTGGAAGGCGCTCTGGCAGCGCGGCGCGCGCACGTTCGCGGAGATGGGCGACGTCGCCGGCCCCACGCTGAAGAAGCTGGAAGAGAAGGCGTACATCCCGTTCCTCGAGCCGGACCTCATCCTCAAGTCCGACGACGGGACCATGAAGTTCCTCTGGCGGCTGGAGGACGGCCACGTCGTCGAGAGCGTCCTCATCCCGGACGAAGGCCGCCTGACGCTCTGTGTGAGCAGCCAGGTCGGCTGCGCCATGGCCTGCAGCTTCTGCCTGACCGGAGACATCGGTCTGAAGCGGCATCTCAAGGCGAGCGAGATCGCGAACCAGCCGCTCCAGGTCCAGCGCCAGCTCCCGGAAGGCACGCGCATCACCAACATCGTGATGATGGGCATGGGCGAGCCCCTGCACAACCTGCCGAACCTGCTGCCGGCGCTGCGCATCATGCTCGACGACAACGCGCTGAACTTCAGCCACCGGCGCGTCACGGTCTCGACCGTCGGGGTCGTGCCGAAGATGGCGGAGCTCGCGGCCGCGCTCCCCGTGAACCTCGCCGTGAGCCTCAACGCGACGACGGAGGAGCAGCGCCGCCAGATCATGCCAATCACGCGGAAATACAGCCTCGAAG
>CAMCWU010000289.1 GCA_945882675.1 Klebsiella pneumoniae
GATCCGAGCCGCGCGCGTAAGCGTCGGTCCTGGATTCGGATGTGGTCGGGAGAATCAGTCTGGTCGGTGTCGATAGTGCGAGGGACCCACCCGTTCCCATTCCGAACACGGAAGTTAAACCTCAGCACGCCGATGGTACTGCACGGGCACCCGGGTGGGAGAGTAGGTCACGCCGGCCTTTCCCTTAGTGGTCCGGGCCACCTTCAATGGTGGCTCGGGCCAACCCTTCTGAACCCCGAGTGGCCCTTTGGTCGCTCGGGGTTCCGCTGTTTGGGGGCCCAGCTTCCGGCGCCTCCGACCGCTACTCCGACTCGTCGAGCTTGCGCTGCCACCAGGCCAGCCGCTCGGCGATCTTCGTCTCGTTGGCCTGTCCGGCGGGGTCGTAGAACCGGGTCCCGACGAGGGGATCCGGAAGGTGCTGCTGCCGCAGGATGCGCCCGGGCGCGTCGTGGGGGTAGCGGTAGCCGGCGCCGCCCTGGCGCAGGTGCAGCGGAACCGGGAGCGCCCCGCGCTCGGCCACGACCTCCATCGCTGCGTTGATGGCCAGGTACGCCGTGTTGCTCTTGGGCGCGGTGGCCAGGTACACGACGGCTTCGGCGAGCGGGATGCGGCCCTCCGGCATGCCGATTCGCTCGACAGCCAGCGTGGCGGACGTGGCGACGCCCAGCGCAGCCGGATCCGCCAGGCCCACGTCTTCCGCGGCGAAGATCATGAGCCGGCGGGCCACGAACATCGGGTCCTCGCCGCCGGAGAGCATGCGGGCGAGCCAGTAGATCGCGGCGTCGGGGTCGCTCCCGCGCATGCTCTTGATGAGCGCCGAGACCACGTCGTAGTGGTCGGTGCCGGTGGCGTCGTGCCGGACATCCGATCGGGAAAGCAGCTCGCCGAGCTCGTCTCTGCGGAGCGGCCGGCCCACCCGCGCGGACTCGGCCGCGGCCCGCTCCAGATCCACCAGCGCCCGCCGCACGTCGCCCCCCGCCGACCGCGCGAGCGCGGTGAGCGCGTCGCCGTCCACGGCCTCGCGGCCGATCCCCCGGGCCGGATCCGCCTGGGCGCGGACCAGGACCTCCGCGACGTCGTCGTCGTCGGGCGGCTCGAGGCGCACGACGCGCACCCGGGACCGCAGCGCCGCGTTGAGCGCGAACGACGGGTTCTCGGTCGTCGCGCCGAGGAGGATCACCACGCCGCGCTCGAGGTACGGGAGCAGGCCGTCCTGCTGCGCCTTGTTCCAGCGATGGATCTCGTCCACGAACAGGATGGGCGCGGGGCGGCCGGCGTCCGTGGTCGCCGCCGCCTTCTCGAGGACGGCGCGGAGCTCCTTCACGCCGTCCAGCACGGCGGAGAGCTGCTCGAACGCCCGACCCGACTCGGCGGCCAGCACGCGGGCGAGCGTGGTCTTCCCGGAGCCGGGCGGCCCCCACACGACCGCCGGCACGGGCGTCCCCGCCACCTGCAGGCGCGCGTGCGCCGCGCGGGCCGGCCCCACGAGCTCACCCGCGTTCACCGGCCGCATCCGCTCGGCCAACGGAACGTCCCGGCGCGCCCCGAGCTGCGTCCCCGGCAGCTGCGTCCCCGGCAGCTGCGTCCCCGGCAGGAGCGGGAGGCTCACACCACGCCCACGACGCGCTCGAACAGCGCGGCGTCGCCGAGGAGCGCCACGGCCCCCCGCGCGACGCAGCGAGCCGGCTCGTCCGCCTGCAAGACCGGGAGGCCCGTGTCGGCTCGGAGGAGGGTGTCGAGGCCGCGAAGCGCGCTCCCACCGCCGCACAGGAACAGGCCGCGCTCCACGATGTCCGCGGAGAGCTCGGGTGGCGTCTGCTCGAGCGTCTCGAGCACGAGGCGGCGCACGGTCGCGACCGGACCCGCCACGGCCTCCGCGATGTCGTTGCTGCGGATGTCGATTTCCCGCGGGGCCCCCTGGCCGAGATCGCGGCCGCGGACACGCATCTGCTGCGGGCGGCCGCGCGTGATCTCCTGAGGATCCTCGAAGCACGCGGCGCCGACCCGCTGCTTCACGGCCTCCGCCGTGCGCTCGCCGATCTGCAGGTTGTGCTTCAAGCGCGCCCAGTTCGCGATCGCGTCGTCCATGGCGTCGCCGCCGACGGCCGCGGACCGCCACACCACCAGGCCGCCGAGGCAGACCACGCCGACCTCCGTGCGGCCGCCTCCGGTGTCCACGATCAGCGAGCCGACCGGCTTGTCCACGGGGAGATCTGCGCCGATCGCGGCCGCCATCGGCGTGGCGACGAGGAACACCTCGCGGGCGCCGGCGGCCCGGGCGCTGTCCTGCACGGCGCGTCGCTGGACCTCGGTGGTGCCGCATGGCACGCACACCAGCACGCGCGGCTTGAGCAAAGTGCGGGGTAGCGCCCGTTGGATGAGCTGGCGGAGGAGCTGCTCCGTTGCCTCGAAGTCGGCGACGACGCCGTTGCGGACGGGACGGACCACCGTGATGCCGGCCGGCGTCCGCCCGATCATCTCGCGCGCTTCCGTGCCGACGGCGACGACCTCCCGCCCGCGCGCGCCGACCTGGGTGGCCACGACCGTAGGCTCCTCTACCACCACGCCGCGACCGCGGAGCGCGATCCGGGTGAAGGACGAGCCCAGGTCTACCGCGAGATCTGCGGGTTGCTTGCCAGCCATCCCGGTCCGCTCTACTCCTTCGACTTGCCGGGGTTGAGCTCGCTCTGCTCCTCGAGCGGCTTGTCCAGGAGCTCGGCGTAGCGGTTCGCGGCGCCGCTGAGCGGCTGCTCGGCGCGTTCGATGGTGTGGCTCTCGCCGTCCTTCGTGATGGCGGCGACCTCGAACTCGCCCATGCGCTCGATGTACGCGATCTTCTCGATGTCGTCCCACATGACACGTTCGGTCTGCGGGTCACCGGTGCGGTACTTCGTGATCGTGACGATCTGGCGCGTGGCTTCGTCCACGAAGATCCGCTGCTCGAGCGGCTGCTGGAGCACGACGACGAGCGCGATGACCGCGACGAGCGACATCCCCGCCAGCGACGCGAGCAGGAACACCGGGCCGATCCGCTTCATGAGCGGGACGGTGACGGTGAAGTCGTGAAAGCACGTCTTGCAGCGAGAGGCCGACTCGGGGACCTCCGCGCCGCACGCGGGACAGGTCTTGGTGTTCATCCGGGGACTCCGACGGCCGCCAGCGTAACACCGGTCGGCCTCCGCCGCTTGAGTTCGCGGGTCGCGTGGTTATCCGTTCGGTGGGGGGCCGCCGCGGTCGCCCGGGAGGCTGCATGCGCGCCGCGAGCGAACTGGGTCGAGCCATCGGCGGGGCGCTGTCCGTCCCGGTCGGGGCGGCGCTCGGGTGGCTTCACGAGCGCGTCACGGGCCGCCGGGCGCTCGTTTCCGTCACGATCGAAGCGATCGGGGACGCCGGCGCGCGAGCCGCGTTCCTCCAACGGTTTCGGCGGCTCGGCGCGGACCCCCAGGTGGTCGGAGTGGTCCTGCGGATCGACGCCGCGCCAGGGTCGTGGGCGTCGTGCCAGGACCTGCGGTCCGCAATCCTCGACGTGCGGGCGGCCGGCACCGCGGTGCATGCCGTCCTCGAGTCCCCCGGGAACGCGGGGATGTACCTCGCGTCCGCGTGCGATCGGATCGCGATTGCGCCGATGGGGGAGGTGAACCTCGTCGGCATCGCGGCGGAGTTGGTGTTCGCGGGCGCCGCGCTCGAGCGGCTCGGCGTGGAGCCGGACTTCGAGGCCGCCGGCGAGTACAAGGCGTTCGGCGAGCCTTTCACGCGGAGCTTTGCGTCTCCGGCGAACCAGGAGGCCACGGGCGCCCTGGTGCGGGATCTCCACGCCCAGCTCGTCGCGGCGATCGGGGACGGCCGCCGGCTCTCGCGCGAGACGCTCGACGCGCTGCTCGAGCGCGCGCCCATCGCGCCACAGGACGCGCTCGCATCGGGCCTCGTGGACGCCGTGGAGTACGCTGACGAATCCGAAGCCTGGATCCTGGAGCATCACGGGGACGGCGCCCACCTGGTCACCTGGCGCGGATGGTCCATGCGGGACGCCGCGCGGGAGCGCGTGGAAGCCTGGGGCGACGATGGCCCGTACGTCGTCGTGCTTCACCTGGACGGCGCGATCGTGATGGACGATCAGGCGGGAGCCACCACCCTGCGCGCACGGAGGATCGTGCCCGTCCTGCAGAAGCTGCGAAAAGACGACGACGTCGCGGCCGTGGTCCTGCACGTGAACTCGCCGGGGGGAAGCGCGCTGGCGAGCGATCTGATGTGGCGCGAGGTCGACCTGCTTGCGCGAAAGAAGCCGGTGATCGCCGTGTACGAGGATGTGTCGGCGAGCGGCGGCGTGTACCTCGCGGCGCCCGCGATGGAGATCCTGGCGCGGGCGGGCACGCTGACCGGCTCGATCGGCGTGTTCGGCGGCAAGCTGGTGCTTGGCCAGGGCCTCCGAAAGATCGGGGTGAACCTGCAGGAGATCTCGGCCGCGCCAAATGCGACGCTGTTCTCGCCAGCCCGCCGGTTCACGGACGAGCAGCGCGAGCGGTTCCGCGCTTCGCTCCAGCGCTTTTACGATGGGTTCGTGGAGCGCGTCGCCGCCGGTCGCCACCGCACGGTCGAAGAGATCGAGCCGCACTGCCGCGGACGCGTGTGGACGGGCGCTGCGGCGCGGCGCCTGGGCCTCGTGGACGCGGAGGGCGACCTGCGCGCTGGGGTGGAGCGCGCGCGGATCCTGGCGAACCTCACGGACTTCCGCGAGGTCCACTGGTCCAGCCGGTCCCAGGGGCGGCTCGCGCGGCTGGTGAGCGGGGTGGTCCGACGGTTCGTGCCGTTCGGGGCGCTGGCG
>CAMCWU010000290.1 GCA_945882675.1 Klebsiella pneumoniae
GAGGCCGGTCCGCACCTGGTCGAGGCGCGCCAGCAGCGCCGGCGTCTCCGCCGCGACGACCGTGAGCAGCGTGTCCGCGAGGACGACGCCCGTACGGATCGCGATATAGTCCGGGTCCGACCGCGCGAGATCGAACTTCCGCTCCGGCACCAGCGTGGCGAGCTTCGTGTCGACGCCCGCGGCCTCGAGCGCGTATTGCGTCTCGATCGGGGAGGGGACGAGCGTGCGGTTCTCCGCGCTCGCAGCCAGCTCTCCGGCGGTGATGGGCGGCATGTCGGGGGGGGCAGGGGCCTCCACGGGTGCTGGCGGCGGCGTCTCGGGGGGCGTGGTGGCTCCGCCATCGCAGGCGGCGAGCAGCGCCGCCGTGGCGAGCGCATGGACGTACCGGACCATCGAACCCCTCCGTGTCGCGGCGGAGGATATCGCGGGAGACGGGTCCGCGCCGACGTCAGCGCCAGCCCCGCGGATCATGGGCGAACGGCCGACCATCGCGAGAGGTTGCGGGGCGCGGGCTGCCCGGCGGTCCGCGCGGCGTCCGGCGCGGCGAGCGCGGACACGGCCCACAGCGCGTCGTGCGGGCGGTCGACGTCCGGCAGCAGGCGCGCGGCGGCGAACAGGTCCGTCACGGCGTCGCGATCGCGGCGGATCGCGGGCCAGCCGAGCACGCGGTCGAGGAGCACGGCGTCCCGGGTGGGCGCGAGCGTCACGGCGACGACGGCGCCGCCCGGCGACAGCGCGGCCCGCGCGGCCTCCAGCAGCGAGATCGCGAGCCGATCGGGGAGGTACTCCAGCAATCCGTGGATCACGACGGCGTCCTGTCCGGCGAAGTCCGCCCGCGCCCGGCCCGTCGCGAGCTGCACGAGGCTCTCCTGTACGACGCGGACGCGCACCCGCGGCGTCGCGAGCGCTTCTTCCGCGCGCTGGAGCGCGGTGCGGCTCTGGTCGACGACGGTGAGCAGCCCGTCCCCGAACGCGAGCAGCCCCGCGAGCTCGGCGACCAGCGACCCGGCGCCCGCGTTCAGAACGAGCACCCGCCCATCCGGCCGATCGGACAGGATCGCCGCGACGCGGATGGTTACGGCCGTGCGCACTGCCCGGAGCGCCGCGAGCGTCGGCCGATCGAGCAGCCAGCGGTCGAGCAGCTCGCCCATCCGGCCCTCGCCGCGCTCGTGATCCTCGAGCACGTGGGCGAGGACGTCCCCGGTCGCGACGGCGCGCTTCGGCTTTCGCAGGCACCTCTCGGCGAGGGTGGAGCGCACCAGGTACGGCGTCAGCTCGCGCGTGAGGATCGCGGCGGTCGCGGCCGCGCGCTCGGGGGTGGCGCCGTGGAACAGGTGCTCGATCTCGGCCTCGAACCCGTCGAGCAGGCGGTTCAGCTCCCCCTGCGGATCCGGACCGCCGATGGGCGCCGCGGCCTCCACCTCGAGCGACGGGGGATCGGGCGCCATGGACGCGGGCCGGGCCGCGTGCCGCAAGCGAGGCGCCAGATCGAGGAGCCCGGTCTTGGTGGCCTCCACGAGCCTGCGCACGTCCCGGGCCGAGTGCTCGCCCTCCGTGGGATCCTGGCGGGGGGCCACGCGCTCGTTGCTCCGGCGTGACCGCAGCGCCGTGATCCGAGCGATCGCCTGCCAGAACGCGAGCGCGAACTCCGGCTCCCGTTCGAGCAGCGCGAGCATGTCGTCGCGCGCCCAGCGCAGGACGTCGCTGTCGGCGCTGGCGCGGACGTCCGCCGACCGCGGCGCGTCGTCCAGGAACGAGAGCTCACCGAGGAGATCTCCGGCTTTTACGCCGGCGACGATGACCTCCGGCGTGGTCCGCGTGTCCACGATGTCGAGCGCGCCGGCCCGCACCAGGTACACGTCGCCGCCGGACTCGCCGCGCCGCAGCAGGTACTGGCCGCGCGCGACGCGCACGGGCTCCGCGAGGGACTCGAGGAGCTGCTGGTGCGGTTCGGAGAGGTGGTCGAGCAGGGACATGGGTGCCGTCTTCCGTTCGGTGCGTAGCTTACCCGCGGAGACGGTGCCGGGACAGGTCCGTCCGAACATGCGGGGGCTCGAATGGGTGCGGCAACGGACGGAATCGACGCGCTGGTCGCGAAGCTGATCGCGGCCAACTGGAAGGCGCGGGACGCGGTGAAGGCTGAGATGGTCGCGATGATCCAGGCGAGCGACGCGCCGGGCACGATCCGGGAGCACCTGGAGGGCAAGCTGCGCGACATCCAGGATCTCGAGCTCCGCTGGGAGGTCCAGGCCGTGCTCGAGGAGACGAAGCCGCCCCCGGCGCCCGTGGAAGCGCCCCCGGAAGCGCCGAAGCCGGACGAGAAGAAGAAGCTCACGCAGGCCGACCTCACGCTGATGTACGACGATCCGCGCGGGTTGCTCCTGCACAAGACGAAGGTGGGCGATCGCTGGTTCGCGACGCAGACGGACCCCCGGACGGGCCAGCCGCAGACCTTCGAGCTCCGCGCGGCAGAGGTGACGCAGCTCAAGACGCAGCTCGCGGGCAGCCCGTACTGGCTGCTCGGCGCGGGATCGCCGATCGCGACGCCGTGATCGGGGTATATTGGGAGCTGGAGGGGGCTTGACCGCTTGGCTGCTCGCCCTGCTCGCGTGCGACACCGCCCCGCTCTGCGAGAAGCCCACGGATCCGCTCGTGACGGTGGGCGCCGACGCGCTGGTGTGCGCGGACGCCGAGACCGCCGAGCGCTACGTCGTGCGCCTGTCGGGAAGGGAGCTCTCCCCGGGGGATCGGCAGCTCGCGTACATCGGCGTGCGGGAGCGGTTCGAGCGCGATCCGGCCGGGACCCGCGCGTGGCTGCAGGAGATGACGGCGATCGGGGCGACCGTGGAGCTGAAGACGGACATGCCCGGCGCGGCGCTGCGCTCGCAAGCGGTGTGGCGCGCGGTCAGCGGGCAGGGGCCGATCCGCGAGGGCGACGGAACTCTGTGGAACCTCCAGAAGCGCGCGTTGTCGGTATGGGCGAGAGACGACGAGGAGCAGCTCGCCTTGACCGAAACCGACATCGAAGGCTGGATCCGCTACGTGTCGCTGTGCCGGGAAGCGCAGGGGACCACGCCCTTGCGCCTCTCGATCGCCGACCGGGTGACCACCTACGAGATGATGGTGGACGTCTTCGGATCGAGCGCGCGCGAGCAGCAGATCGCCATGGCGTCCCTGGGCGCATACTGGCCGGAGATCCGGCATCGCTGGGCGATCGCGAGCTACGAGAAGCAGCAGGCCTGGATCGCGGCCGCGCCGCTGCCGCCGCCGATGGAGGCTTCGTCCCTAGGATACGCGGAGGAGGTCGTGCGGGGCGATCTGATGCGCCACGCTCGCACGCTCCAGGCGCACCTGGGGCCGTTCACGCTCGGGTTCGGGGAGAAGGCGTTCACAGTGGAGGCGGCACCGTGACCGAGCCCCTCGTCGCGCAGAACGACCCGTTCGAAGCTGCGATCGAGCGGCGCACGCCGGGGCCCTCGAACCTGCTGGTGCCGGTGAGCTGGGCCATGGCCGGGTTCGCCGTCGCGGTCTGCGGGAGCATCGCCGTGGCGGCGCTCGGGGGGCCGGACTGGATCCCGCCGCTCGCGGCGGCGCTGGGTGGGGGTGCGGGCGGCATGATCGGCCTGGGCGTGGCGCGGATCGAGCGCTGGCAGGCGCTGGAGCGGCCGGCCGTCGTGGATCCGCGCGGGCGGTCGCGCCGGCCGGTGCACGCCGCGGCGCACCTGATCCCCGCGGCGATCGGGACGGCCGCGCTGGTCGGCCTCGGGGGGATCCTGGCGTTCGCGGGGGAGACCCCGTGGGCGGTCGGGGCGTGCCTCGCGGTTGGGCTCGGGTCCCTCGCGCTCGTGCGGAAGCTGCTCGGCGAGCACGCGCTGGCCCGCGCGTTGGAGGCCGCGGAGGCCGAGGAGCCGCTGGACGCCTCTCGTCGCCTCGAGCGGCTCGCAGGGGCGTGGTGGGCGCCGCGCGTGGTGCGGGACGGCGCGCGCGTGAACCTGGGGATGCTGGCGTTGACCCGGGGCGACATCGAGGGCGCGCGGCGGGCCCTCGTGGTGACGGCGGGTCCGGCCGGCGCGTGGGCGAGCGCGGGCCGCGCCATGCTGCTGCTCCTCGACGGCGACCTCGCCGCGGCGGAGGTGGAGCTGCTCGACGTGGTCACCGGCCCGTATGCCCGGTTCCTGCAGCCGCAGACGGACGCCGTGCGCCTGCTCCTGGTGCTCCGGCGGGAGGGCGACGTCGCCGCCCGCGCGCTGGGCGAGCACCTGATCGCCCCAGGCGCCACGCCGTTGTTCGTGGGGTTGCTCGCCGATCTCCGGCGCCGCGGTGGGGACGAGGCCGGGGCCCGCGCGCTCCTCGACCCGTCGACGGTGGGCTCGCTGCGCGCGCTCGGCCTGTCACGGGAGATCCCGGAGCTCCGGGCGCTGCTCGCGGCCTGAGCGGTCAGCGCGCCCGGTCCGCGATAGGCGGGGGAGACCTCCGAGGGCGTTCCCGTGCTGCTCTTCCCGCTCCTCGTGCTCGCCGCGTGCACGACCCCCGCCGCGATCGACGCGCCGCCCGCCGCGCCCGCCACCCGGCCGGTCGAGCAGAAGGTCACGGCGTTTCCGTTCGCGCGCCGCACGGACGCCGTGTCGGTGACCGTCCCGCCGAGCTCCCGGCCCGGCGGTGCCGCCGCGCCCGAGCGCTTCCACCCACCCGCGGCGTTCACCCTCGACACGCGCCTGAAGTACGCCGCGGTGTGGCCGACCCCGCTGCCGGTCCAC
>CAMCWU010000291.1 GCA_945882675.1 Klebsiella pneumoniae
TCCTCGGCTATCTGCCGCAGGACGGGCGCGCGGCGCTCGATCCGCTGCTCCGCGTGGGGCGCCAGGTGGCGGACGCGGGCGGCGATCCGATCGCGTGCCTGCAGCGCGCGGGCTTCGTAGAACCGGCCTCGGTCACGGGCTGCTGGCCGCACGAATTGTCGGGCGGGATGGCGCAGCGGGCGGCCCTCGCGGTGGCGCTCGCGCGCGGGAGCCGGATCCTCCTCGCCGACGAGCCGACGAACGGCCTCGATCCCACGGTCCAGGGCCTGGTGTTGGAGGATCTCCGGCGGCAGGTGGACGCGGGCCTCGGCCTGTTGCTCGTCACGCACGATCTGCGCGCGCTCTCCGGCTGCGCCGATCGCGTGGTATGCATGGACGGCGGCCGCGTGGTCGAGGACGTCCCTGTTGCCACCCTGCTACGGGGTGAGATGGCGTCGGAGCCCGCGCGGCGCCTGGTGGACGCCACGCGGCGGATCGCAGGCGGCCGGCTGCGCGGAGGGCTTCGGTGAACGCCTGGGAGCTGCGTGGCTTGCGGAAGAGCTGGCGGCGGTGGCCGTGGTCCGTCCCGCGGCCCGCGGTGGACGGCGTGGACCTGGTGGTGGCGGCCGGCGAGCGGCTGGCGCTCGTTGGCGAGTCCGGGTCCGGTAAGACGACGCTGGCGCGCGCGGGCCTGGGCCTGGTGGCCCGCGACGATGGGACCATTCACATCCTGGGCGAGGACGCCAGTCGTTGGGGTGCGTCGGCCTGGGCGGCGGCGCGGCGGCGGGTTCAGCTCCTGGTCCAGGATCCGCGGGCGTCCATCCACCCGCGGTTCCCGCTCGGCCTGCAGCTCGCGGAGTCGGCGCGCCTGCACCGCCCCGAGCTCGACCCGGTGCGGGAGGCCGCGCGGGCGCTGGACGAGGTGGGTCTGGCAGGGCGGGAAGGCGCGCTCCTCCACGAGCTCTCGGGCGGCGAGCGGCGGCGGGCGGGGATCGCGCGGGTGCTGCTGGCGCGGCCGAAGCTGGTGGTGGCGGACGAGCCGACGGCCGGCCTGGACGCCGGGATGCGCGCGGAGATCCTCGAGCTGCTCGATCGGAGCGTGGGCCCGGACTGCGCCGTCGTGGTGATCACCCACGATCTCCCTGCCGTCACGTGGATGTGCGACCGCGCGGTGGTGATGTCCGGCGGGCGCGTCGTGGACACCTTCCGGCCGGACGAGCTCGGCGCCGGCGCGCCGCGGCACCCGGTGGCGGCTGGCCTGCTCGCGGCGGCGGGGATGGCCGCGTGATCGCACTCCTGGCTGGAATCTCGGCCGCACAGGAGCCCGTGGACTTCGTGTCCGCGGTGGAGGAGGCGCGCTTCTTCATCAAGAAGGGCTGGTGGGCCGACGCCCGTGAGCGGCTGGAGGCCGCCGTCGCCACGGACGACGGCGCGCTCGACCCGGAAGCCTGGATGCTGCTCGCGAATGTGCGGTACCAGGAGTGCGACGTCCCCGGCGCGCGCTACGCCGCCGACCGCGCGCACGTGAACAGCCGGGACCTCGACCAGGCCGGCCAGGCCGCGGCGCTGCGGGACTGGCTGAACGGTCAGTTCGGGGCGCTGACCGTGAACGCGCCGTACCGCGGCGTGACCACTCGCCTCGAGATCGAGCTTTCTGGCCCGCTCTTCGACCCAGAGCTCAAGCTCTACCTGACCCGTTTGCACGACCGCACGGACCGAGCCGTCGCCCTCCCGCACACCGTCGCGCTGCCGGCAGGCCGGTACCGCGTCAACGGCGTGGAGGTGGAGGTCCCGGCTGGCGGATCGGCCGCCGTCCTGCCGCGGGTCCAGGCCGGACCGCTCCAGGCGTCGTCCGTGGAGCTCGGCTTCGGCCCGACCTTCTGGGTGGGGCGCGACCTCGCTGCGCTGCTCCCGGTGCCGACCACGTCGCTGTCGTGGAATATCCCCACGGGACCGGCGGTCCTGGGGCTGGAGGGCGCGTGGACGCCCCAGCCGTGGCGCACCGCGACAGACGCCGTGCGGTTCTCCGTGGACTCCTGGCGCGTGGGTGGCCGGCTGGGCTTGGAGCTCGGGCACCTGGAGCCGCTGATCCTGAGGACCTCCCTCGGGTATGGCGTGGGTCGGGTCCCCGGGATCGAGCTCGCGTGCACAGCGCAGGGAGACGACTACGCCTGTGACGGGGCCGAGCCGGCGGATCTGTATGTTCACGCGCCGACGCTGGCGCATATGCCGAAGGCCGAGATCGCCGCGATCTACCTGAACCGCGCGCGTAAGGCGACCTTCGGCGCCGGGTTCGTCGCGAGCGTCGACGGGATCATCGGCGCCGCGCGATCCGGCCGGGCCGCCGCGCCCGACGGCGGGACCTACACCTGGACGAACGAATCCGGCCTGGTCGCGGGTCTCGGGATCCGCGGCCTCGCCACCCTCACCCTCGCCTTCTGACGGAGCCCTCATGCGCCTCGCCAACCTCTTCGCCGGTCTCAGCGGCCTGCTTGCCGGCTTGCTGGCTCCAATCGCCGCGAACGCCGCCACGCCCACGGAGGTCGCGAGCCGCGATGGCGCCAATCTGCAGCGTCCGCGCTGGTCGATGGACGGCACGAAGCTCGCGTACGAAGCAAACTACCACGAGAAGAAGGTGATCGAGACCTGGGTCGGCGACCCCACCAGCCGCGGGTTCACGCAGGTCACGGCCGGCGCGCGTGCCCCGACGGCGGCCACGAGCGGCTTCGCGACGTCGAACAAGGGCGGCGCCGTGATCTACGAGCTCTGCTGGGCGCCTCCCGCCATCGGCCGGTACCTGTTCAGCGCGAGCAACGACGTCGGGGAGTTCGACCTGTATATCTCGGGGGGCGGGCCGGTCGCCGCGGCTCCCGGGGCGGACGGCGGCGCGGTGTGGTCTCCCGACGGCCGGTGGGTCGCGTTCACCTCCGCCCGCACGGGCGAGGGCGACCTGTACCTGCTCGACACCAACGCGATCGAGCAGGCGCCCCGCCGCATCTCGAGCGCTGCCGGCTCGTCGGAGCTCTACCCGGCGTGGTCGGCGGACAGCACGCGGCTCGTGTACGTCGGGCACAGCCGGACCGGCGACAACCTGTGGTTGAAGCCCGCGCTCGACGCGAACCCGACGCAGATCACGTCATGGCCCGGCAACCAGATCCGCCCGCGGTTCGCGCCCACCGGCACGCAGATCGCGTTCTACGCGAACCACGAGGACCTCGAGCGGTTCGACCTGTACGTGATGGACGCCGCGCCCGGCGCCACCCCTCGCCTCCTGGTCAAGGGGGTCGTGCCCGACATCTCTGGTCCTTCCTGGACTCCCGACGGAACCCGGATCCTCTACGTGAAGGACGACGACGAGCGGTACGACCCGATCGCGGCGGTCACCGTCGCCAGCGGAGCGAGCGCGAACCTGGCGATCGACACCGTGGGCCACGGGGACCTGGACGTGGCGAAGCGCCCGGACGGGAAGGTCTGGGTGTCCTACGTGGCGCAGGGGCGAAAGGGGGGTGGCGAGCGGGACTTCGACAGGCTGTACATCGTACCGCTCGATCCCACGCCTTAGGTGCGGACCATACGGTCGATGTCGACGATATCGTCAACGTTGACTTGCGCGTCGACGTGAACAGGCTATCAGTAGGGGGTCGCGCTCGATGGAGCGCGCGGCTTCACGTCACCGAGCCTTCGCGCTCCGCGCGAGCATCGTCGCTCAGTCGGTCGCTCGGTGCGCCTTGCGGGCGGTCGCTCCTTTCTGGCTCGGAGCCCGGCCCTGGTCGGCGCCCTGTCCCCGTGGACCGGATCGGACCACCCACAAAAATTCCAGCGTATGATGTTTCCGCTCCCGCCACCTCGCGGGTCACACGGCCGGAGGATCCCATGAACCGCACCATCCCGCTGCTCCTCGCCCTCGCCGCCTGCGGCTCCGCCGCGCCCATGACCAACCTCGAAGCGCTCGACGCGCTCGGGCAGACCATGCGGTCGGGCCAGGGCGACACGGCGACCTCCGGCGCCATCCAGGTCTCTACGGAGTTCACGCTGGGTGACGCGGTGGATCAGGCGGCGCAGGACCTCGCGGACTTCTGGGCGAGCCAGGCTGATTGTACCACGGTGGACGTGACCGGGGCGACCATCACGGTGGACTACGGGGAGCTCAGCGACGGCTGCGTGTGGAACGGCCGGACCTACGCCGGCATCACGGCAGCGACGATCACGAGCGCCAGCATCGGCGACGTGCAGGTCGACCACGCGTGGACCGGGTTCACGGACGGGCGGGTCACGGTGGACGGCGAAGCGACCGTGCTCTGGGACGGCAGCGCGCTCACGCAGGACGTCACCACCACGCACACGTGGTCCGACAACGCCACGGGCGAGACCGTGGACGTCACGGGCGCCCACACGATGGGAACGCTGGAAGGCGGCTGGTTCTTCGATGGCGGAATCACACTGGACGGCGACCGCCAGTGGACGGTAGACGGCGACGCGTGGGACCTCGTGTTCACGGGCGTGGAGGCCCGGTGGATCGATCCGGCGCCGCAGGCGGGCACGTTCACGGTCACGAGCCCGGCCGGCAAGAAGCTCGATCTCGTCTTTTCGCGGGTGGACGACGTGACGATCCGCGCGGATCTGGAGGGCGCGCGGACGCCGCTCGCGTTCGAGATCACGGCCCTCGGTCAGGTCACCGAGGTCGAGTAAGCCGCTGGATGTCGGTGTCGGTCGCCCGCCGCGGGCCGATCACAGGGAGCCAGTCGCGCTGGAGCGGCTGCTG
>CAMCWU010000292.1 GCA_945882675.1 Klebsiella pneumoniae
CTGCCGGAGCCAGCTCACGTCCCGCGTGCTGGAGCGGATCCGGACGAGCTCGGAGAACGCCGGGGCGTGATCCGGGGAGTCCTCGAGGATCCCCTTGAATGTGCGGACGGCCTCGTCCGTGCGGCCCTCCTCCAGCAGCGCGCAGCCCAGCGTCCAGCGGGCCTGCGGGTCCGTGGGGTCGATGGCGAGGGCGCGGTTGCACGCCTCCCGCGCCTTGGCGATCTCGCCGAGCTGCAGAAAGCACATGCCGAGGCGGGCGTGGACCTTCGGGTTCTCCGGCGCGGACTCGAGGTGCTGGCGCAGGTAGAGGACCGCGTTCTTGTACTTTCCGAGCTGGTAGAACGCGAGGCCCAGGTAGTACTGGGCGCGCGTCTTGTACCGATCACTGTCGAGCAGGCGCTGGAAGAGCTTGCTGGCTTCGACGAAGCGGTTCAGGTGCATGCACGAGATGGCGAGCTGGTACAGCAGCGGGCCCTCGACCGAGGCCGCACCCAGGGACAACGAGCGGATCGCGTGGTACTGACTCCGCTCCACGAGGCGGCGGGCCATGAGCGGGGCCTCCGGACCGCCGAGCTCCTGGGCCCGCTCCCACAGCGCCTTCGCGAGGAGGAAGTGCGGCTCCCAGCTCTCGGGCGCGAGCCGGCACGCGGTCTCGAGCTGGCGCAGCGCCGCATGCCGGTCGTTCGCGGCGTGCTGGAGCAGGCCCATGCCGAGCCAGGCGTCCGGGCGCTCGGGGTCGCACCGCATGGCTTCGTCGAGATACCGGGTCGCAGGCTCGATCCGATCGAGGCGCGCGAGCGAGATCCCGGCCACGACCATGGCGCCCACGCTCGTGGCGTCCGACTGGAGGACCCGGCGGGCCTGCGTCAGCGCACGGTTGTACCAGACCTCTCCGCCCTCGTGAAAGAGCGCCTTCGACAAGGCCGCGTTCGCCAGCTCGAGGCGGCTGGCCACGTCGTCCGGCACCTCTTCGAGGCGCTTCTCGAGGCGGCTCAGGTTCCAGTCGAGCTTGACGTGCGGGAACATACGGCGTTCGTCTCGCGGGTCGGGGGCGGTGCGCGCAGCATATCGCGGTCCGCCAGCGCGCGGGAAGGAAACACCGGTGTGTCCGGGCGATGGCGACCGGGCCGCGATACCAGACGGCCCTCCGAGGGGCCCATGGAACGAGTCGAAGACACGCACCGGCACGAGCAGGCGGTGTGGGCGCTCCTCCCACTGTTCTTCGTCTCCGGGGCCACCGCGCTGGTCTACCAGACGCTCTGGGCGCGGGAGCTCCACCTCGTCTTCGGCACGTCCACGTTCGCCATCTCCACCGTGCTGGCCGCGTTCATGTGCGGGCTCGCCATCGGCGGCGCGTGGGTGGGGCGCATCGCGGATCGGACGCTGCGGCCGCTGCGGTTCTACGGGATCCTCGAGATCGGCATCGGCCTGTACGCGCTCGTGTTCCCGCAGCTCGTGGGGCTGGTGAGCCCGGTCTACATCTCGGTCTGGCAGAGCATGCAGCCCGGCCCGGTGCTCTACGGCCTGATCCAGTTCGTGATGGTCGGCTCGATCCTCATCTTCCCGACGGCGCTGATGGGCGGCACGCTCCCGCTGCTCGCCCGGTTCGCGACGGCGCGCATGGGCTCCGCCGGCGACCAGGTCGGAACGTTGTACGCCGTAAACACGGCCGGCGCGGTGTTCGGGACCTGGCTGTGCGGCTTCATCCTGCTGCCGTACCTCGGCAAGTGGGACACGACGATCATCGCGTCGATCGCGAACCTGCTCCTCGGCTTCGCGGCGGTCGGCCTGGACATGTGGGCCGCGGAGGACTCGAAGGCGCCGCAGGACGATCTGGTTGCCGGCGTGAACCCGCCCGCGCTCGTCCCCGTGGCCATCGCCATGGCGCTCGCGGGCTTCGCGTCGCTCGTGTACGAGGTCGCGTGGACCCGCTTGATGGCGCTGATGCTCGGCGCGTCGGTCTACGCGTTCTCGACGATGTTACTCGCTTTCCTCGTGGGCATCGCCATCGGCGGCAAGGTCGGCGGACCGCTGTCGGACCGGCTGCTGGCCCGCGGCGGCCAGGCCCGCGTGCTCCAGGCGCTCGCGGCGATCGAGGTCGGCGTCGCGCTCACCTCCTTCGGGTTGATGTACATCTACCCCGAGATCCCGTACTGGTACGTCTGGCTGTTCGACGCGATGGGCGCGGAGGACAACCCGAGCCTGATGTGGGTGGTCTCGACGTTCATCGCCGGCTTGATCATGACGCCGCCGGCGCTGCTGATGGGCATGGCATTCCCCGTGGCGGTCCGGGCCGTACTCGGGAACGCGAACGAGCTCGCGCGGCCGGTCGGCCAGGTTTACGCTGCGAACACGGCGGGCGGCGTGGTCGGGGCGTTCCTCGCCGGCTTCGTGCTGCTCCCGGGCATCCAGGTGCAGGGGACGATCTTCGTCGCGGCCATGGCGAACCTCGTCGCCGCGATCCTGTGCGTGGTGTGGGCGGCGCGCCAGAGCGCGGAGAAGAGCTGGATCCTCGTCGCGCCGATCCCGCTCGTCGCCGTCGGCCTCCTGTTCGTCGCGCAGCGGCCGCCGTGGGACCCGATGCTGATGACGGCCGGCATGTACCATTACGTGTCGCACTTCTCGGACCACAGCCGCGAGGGGATCAAGAACTTCGCGATCACGAGCTACAAGCTGGTCTACTACAAGGAGGGGCTCTCCTCGGTCGTGACCGTCGCCAAGAACCGTACATCGGACAACATGTGGCTCGCGAACAACGGAAAGGTCGACGCGAGCACGACCACCGACATGCCGACGCAGGTCCTGTGCTCTCTCTTGCCCATGCAGTTCGTACAGGATCCCGAGGATGTGCTCGTGATCGGCCTCGCGAGCGGGGTCACGGCCGGCGCGGTCAGCCTCATCCCGGACGTCGGGCGCCTCGACATCGTCGAGCTCGAGCCGGCGATCGAAGTGGCAGCCACGTACTTCGAGGTCAACAACCACGCCGTCCTCAAGGATCCGCGCACGAACCTCATCGCGAACGACGGGCGCAACCAGGTGTTCCTCACGCCGCCCGGCACCTACGACGTGATCGTCTCCGAGCCGCCGAACCCGTGGATCACCGGCGTCTCCAACCTGTTCACACAGCAGTTCCTGGAGCTCGGGAAGTCGCGGTTGAAGGCTGGCGGCGTGTGGTCGCAGTGGGTGCAGATGTACGGCATGGACACGCGCGACCTGCGGACGCTGATCCGCACGTTCGCCACGGTGTACCCGCACATCCTGCTGTACGCGACGATCGAGGACGCCGACCTCGTGCTCGTCGGGTCCGACAGCCCGCTGGTCCCGAACCGCGCGGCGGCCCAGCACCTGCTCGACTGGCCGAAGGTGGGGGACGAGCTCCGGATCGTGGGGATCGAGGAGGCGCTCGACATCGTCGCGCTCTACCAGATGGACCGGGAGAAGATGCTCGAGATGACCGGTCCCGGGCCGCTGAACACCGATGACAACATGATCATCGAGTACTCGGCGCCGATGAACCTGCACGTCGACACGCAGGCCGACAACTTCGAGCTGCTCCTCAAGTACAACCAGATCCCGACGGCGCACCTCGAGAGCGACGCCGACACCTGGCGTTCGCTCGCGGAGGCGTACTACCGGAAATCCGACTGGGCGCGCGCGCAGGCGGCCCTCGGCAAGGCGGTGTCGCTCCTGCCGCCCGAGCCTCCCACCCCGGCTCCCGTTGCCCCAGATCCTGCAGCGGCCGAGCCCGACGCCAAGCCCGCCATGACGGAGGCGCCGCCCCCGGACGGCCGCCGCGCGGAGTGGCGCGCCCTGTCGGCCACCTGGCGGGACGAGGAGGCGGCGGAAGCGGCCGAGGAAGAGGAAGAGGAAGAGGAAGAGTGACCGCCCTCCTCTTTGCGGGATTCGCCGGGTTGCTCGTCGGCTCGCTGCTGGTCGCGGGCTGGGTGGCGCTGCGCCGTCCTCCGCAGACCGAGACGCGGCGCCCCACGCGCGTGGATCCCGACAAGGCCGCTCGGGAGGTCGATCTGCGCCGCCAGCAGGTCCTCCTCGCGGAGCTGACCCACCGCCTGAAGGCCCGGGACCTCCCGGAGGGCCTGTGGACGCCGCGTGGCGTGAACCCCGTGACGGAGCGGTCCGTCCTCGAGTTCGAGCGCTGGCGCCCACCGGACGCGGACGGGAAGCGCCGGAGCCGCCGCCGGAACCCGGATGCGCCGTTCGAAGGCCCTGTCTGGCCGTACATCCTGTCCGTGGACCTCCACGGCCTCCCCGTGGTCGTCGCGACCGCGACCGCCGGGCAGATCGTCGACGCCGCGGAGGACGTCAGCGCGGGGCGCGTGCGCATCGTGACGGGGCACGGGAAGCGGAGGGAGGCGGGGGAGTCGCCGGTGCGGGAGGCGGTGCTCGAGATGTTGCGGGCGGGGGGGAAGGTGTACGTGGAGTCGGCGGGGCACGTGGATGTGAGCGTGGACGGCGAGGCGGTCTAGGTCACCACCTGCGGCGGCTCCTCGTGCTCCTCCTCGTCCTCTCCCTCCGCCGGGATCCCCTCCTGCATCGCCTTCTCGATCTCGTCGATGAGCAGCGCCGCCGAGAGCCGCCGGTGGATGACCGAGACCACGATCCCGTCCACGAAGCCCAGCCCGAGGTAGAGCACCGCGCCGGCCCCCCACCACATGGACGGGTCGAACGCGAGGGCGGCGACGAGGCAGGAGGACAGGGCGAACGCCAGCCAG
>CAMCWU010000293.1 GCA_945882675.1 Klebsiella pneumoniae
GGCGGTGTCCCACGCGATCTCGATCTTCCGGGTGGGGCGGAACTCGTGGAACATGCCGCGGAGCTCGACGGGCTCGCCGTCCGGGCCGTCCTGCGCGAGGACCACGCGGCCGCCCTCCCGGGCCTCCACCCGCGCGGTGCGCGCCCACCAGGCCCCGATGCCGTCGTCGGTCGTCAGGGCGTTCCAGACGGCCCGGAGAGGCGCGTCGATGTTGATCTGCTGGCGGATCGCGGGCAAGTACCCTCCCCGATGTGCGTTAACCTGTCCGGGTGTCCTCGGGCATCCGCCGGAGCCCGGAAGCGTTCGTCCAGGCGGCGAGCCCACCGAAGATGAGGAGGAACGGGGCGTCCCACAGGAGGCCCAGGCCCACGAGGCCGAGCGCACAGATCAGCCCCACCGCGGCGGTCACCCCGACAGCCCACGTCGGCACCACGAGCTGAAGGCTGGAGAGAAGGGCGTTTCCGCCGTCCAGCGGGCGCATGGGCAGCAGGTTCAGGATGCTCCAGCCGATGTTCACCCACAGGAGCTGCTGTGCGATCACGGCCACCCGCGGGTCCTGCGTGGCGCCCGTGGCCCAGAACAGCCCCAGGAGCGTGAAGCCGAGGAGCATGCCTGCGCCCGGCCCCGCGAGCGAGATGGCCAGCGACTTCCCCGGGCCCGACCGACCGCGAGACACGTGCCCGCCGAGCCCGTGCAGCGTGATCCCGTGCACTTCCACCCCCAGCGCCCGGCACGTGAAGGCATGCCCGAGCTCGTGGACGAGGATCGAGACCGACACGATCACCCAGAACGCGAAGATCTGCCACGGCGGATCGCCGCGCTGGACGCCGAGCCACGCGTAGATGGCGAGGAGCACGAGGAAGAACGGCTGGACCACGGTGGGGAAGCCGAAAGCGCGGAACTGGAGCGGCGGCAGGGTGGCCTCCTCGGGAAGACGTAGTCACGCCGGGGGTCCACCGCCACGTGCCGCCGGCCGATGGACGTGAGAGGTTGTCCGATGCGCTCCCCTTCGCCCCGGCGTGTACGCGATCGACGGCGGCGGCCATCGGACTGGCCGTGGTGGCTGCTCGCGTCGATCTGGGTGCACGCGGGCGCGGGGCTCGGGCTGCTGCTGACCGGCCCGCCAGGCGTCGGTGCCGGGGTGGAGCCGCTCGTCGAGATCACCCGCATCGACCCAGCGCTCCCGGTGTCCGAGCCCGGTCCGCCTGCGCCGGGCGTGCAGGTGCCCGCGGACCCGGACGACAGCCGGCGCGTCTCCGCCCGCGACGCGCTCCCCGGCGTCACCCCGCCGCCCGAGGCGGACCCGCCGCCCGACGCCCCGCCGCGCGATCGGTGGGTCCCGTACCTCCGCACAGCCGCGGACGCCGACGTCGCTCCGCCCGACGATCCGCTCGCGATCTCGGCGCGCGACGTGGACGCACCCGCACCGACCCAGGCGCCGATCACCGCGTCGACGCCGGGGAAGGCCACGCCGCAGACCGCCGGAGTCGGCGATGCACCTGGATCTCCCACGCCCGACCTCCGGCCCGTGCCGGACAACGACCCGCGCGCCGGGATCCCCACCGGGGACGCGCGGACCGGCCGGGACGGCGGCGGCGGCGGCCAGGACGGCGTGGCGGACGGCGCGGGCGCCCCGGGGACCGGCGGGGATCGGCGGGAGGGCGGCGAGACCGCTCCCGGCGGCAGCGGGCGGGCGGGCGCGGCACCGCCCGAAGCCCGGGATGGAGCCGGCGTCCCGGGGGATGTCCCCGACTGGTGGCACCCCATCGCGAGCCGGGTGTTCCCGCGCCCCCCCGACATCGGCGACGCGTCGGGCGGATCCCCCTCGCCGACCGCCGGCCCCGCCCGCGCGATCGTCGAATCTCCCGGTCGGGAGCTCGATCGCGGCGGCACCGAGGGCTCCGGCGTGGACTCCACGGCCCCCGGCCAGGTCGCCGGCGAGCCCGGCGTCCTCCTCCGCGAGGAGCACGGCACCGAGGACCCCGTGGACGCGCTGCGCGACGCGCTCGGGTGGGGCCCGATCGATCGCTCGAAGCTCGGTCCCCGCGCGGCATGGGCCGCGACCATCGGCACCAACGGCATGCTCGCGACCTCGCCCCAGATCTCGGCGGATCTCCCCACGAGCTGGACACCACAGGTCGACGTGAAGGGCACCGCGCTCGGTCGCTACGTGGAGGAGCTCGAGGGGATCGTCGCGGAGCGCTGGGCGACCCTGGATCTCACGGTCGGCGAGCGCGCGGCCGGCATCGGGGGCGGCGTGATCGTGCGGTACAAGGTGTGGCCGGGCGGGAAGGTCACGGACCGCCAGATCGCAGCTTCGAGCGGGATGTTGTTCCTCGACCACATGGCGCTCCAGGCGATCCCCGACCATGTCCCGCGCTTCCCGCGCGACCTCGATCGCGAGGAGCCGCTCTGGCACCAGGTGCAGCTCCAGTACCGCAACCCGCTCGTGTCGGGCGGCGGCGGCCCGTGAAGCGGTGACGAGATGTCGACGTCCGTACCCGCCACTTGTCCCCGCGGCCGCGGGGCCGTAAGGTGGAGAGTGGAGGTGTCGTGCGCGAGTCGCGGCGTCCCGGACTGCTGGCGCGCTGGCTCCCCTTCCTGGTGGCGGCCCTGGTCTTGCACGTCATGGCCGTGACGACCGCGGTGTGGGTTGCGCCCCTCTTCCCGGACACGGCGGTGGACGCCCGCAACCGGCCGGTGTCGCTCGTCATCCTGCCGCCCCCGATCCCCGTCCCGCCGCCCGAGGAGCCGGACGAGGAGCCGCAGGATCTCGACGGCCAGATCGTGGAGACCCCGCCGCCGGAGGAGGAGAAGCGCCCGGAGGACGCCGACTACCTCGCCGAGCACGACGCGACCGTGGACGAGGAGACCCGCACCGACCGGTTCAAGATCAACCCGGAGGTCCTCGCGCCCCGGTTCAGCCAGGAGCAGAAGATCAAGGCGGAGGGTGAGCCCGTCGAAGACCTCGACATGCAGAAGCCGTCCACCGGCGCGACCGTCGGAAACAACCGGTTCGACCCGGATCGCGACGGGAACCTGGCGGCCCTGCCCTCGCCGTGGACCAAGACGAACAAGCCCGGCCTCGCGGACCCCACCCTCTCGGCGACCGAGCAGAACACGCTGGCCGGCGCGCCGCAGAACGATCGGCTCGACGAGAAGGTCGGCGAGCAGCTGGCGCTGAACACGAAGGAGTATTTGTACGCCGGCTATCTCAAGCGCATCCGGCGCCTCGTGAACTTCTACTGGGAGCAGAACCTCGACAGCCTGCCGAGCTCGGCGCGGCTCACCCGGAGCTCGTACGACACGACGGTGGAGGTGATCCTCAACGCCGACGGCGCGCTCGAGTATATCGAGGTGACGCAGGAGTCGAGCAGCCCCGAGCTGGACAATGCCGTGGTGCAGGCCTTCCGCATCGCCGGGCCGTTCCCGAACCCGCCGGAGGGCCTCGTCGAGAAAGACGGCCGGGTCTACCTGCCCACCATGTCGTTCGAGGTGAACCTGGGCGTCGCGCGGCCCCAGTACCAGGGCATCGACCCGCGCGCCGGCGTGCAGTTTCCGGGGATCCTCAAGTCTCCTCGGTGAGCTCCTTCCCCTTCGTCGTCGCGACGTACGCGATGCCGATCGAGATGCAGTACAGCAGCGTCAGCGGGACCGCGAGCATGGACTGCGTGATGACGCTCGGATCCGGCGTGATGACCGCGGAGACGACGAAGATCGCGACGATCGCGTAACGGAAGAACTTGATCATGTCCCGGTGGTCGATGAGGCCGAGCCGCGCCAGGAACCACGTGATCACGGGGAGCTGGAAGCAGGCACCAAACGCCAGCATCATGTTGATCATGGTGCCGAGGTAGGCCTCGATCGACAGGTTGCTCGTCACGTCGATGACTTGCAGCAGGAACGGGAACGCCCGCGGCAGCACGACGTAGTAGCAGAAGAGTGCTCCCGAGCTGAACAAGACCGTGGAGGAGAACGCGAGGGGGGCGACCGTGCGCCGCTCCTGCGAGTACAGCCCCGGGGCGACGAACGCCCAGATCTGCCAGGCGACCACCGGCGACCCCAGCAGGAGGCCGGAGAGGATCGCGACCTTCATCCAGACCTGTACGCCCTCGAACGCCGAGTTGATGACGAGCCCGCCCTCCACCCCGGACTCGCGGAGCGCGTCCCGGATCGGCGTGGTGAGCCACTCCAGGATCTGGTCCGTGAAGAAGAACGAGATGGCGACGCCGACGCCGACGGCCGCGAGCGCCCAGAGCAGCCGGTTCTTGAGCTCCTTGAGGTGCTCGATGAGCGGCATCCGGAACTCGTCCGGGTCCTCCGGCGGAGGCGGAACCGAGGGCTTCCCGGCTCGGACCGGGGTCTTCGGAGGTGGCGGGACGGTCATGGAACGCTCCCGTCTTCGGGCGGGGTCGGGGCCGGGGGATCGGCCGGCGGGGCGTGATGATCGACCTGGGGACGGCGGACCGCGGGGGTCTCCGGGTCGTCGTCCGGCGCGAGGACCGTGGGCTCGTCTGCGACGGGGGGAGACGCCTGCGCGACCGCGCCACGGGCCTGGGCCTCTGCCAGGCGTTTCGCCCGCTCCTCCTCCATCTTCTTTCGGCGCTCCTGGAGCTCCTTGAACCGCTCCTGGGCGTCCTGCCGATCGGCTTCCAGCATGAAAGAGCGGCGGAGATCGTCCGCCGTACGGCGAAGCTGGGCGTAGCGCTTCCCGAGCT
>CAMCWU010000294.1 GCA_945882675.1 Klebsiella pneumoniae
CTTCGAGTATATGCCCGAGCTCGAGTGGAAGTACGGCTACTCGGCCGTGTGGATCGTCATGCTGGTCGCGGCCGGGTGCATGATCGGGTGGTTCCGCCATAAGCGGTGGTTGTAGGCTCTCTTCGACGGAGTTCAGCCCACCAGATCCCGGCTGTCGCCGTCGCGCCATTGCAGCAGGCGCGCCCGGACGCCGTCTACCCCACGCTCGATGAGCACGTGGGTGAACGCCCGCTTCGGGCCGTGCGCGACCCAGGTGCCGGTGTTGAAGTACGCGCCGGTCTCCGCGAGCTCCGCCGCGGGGTCGTGGCTGTGGCCGAACACCACGAACGGGACCCGCAAATGCTCGCGTAGGGTCGCCGACACCCGCCGCATGGCCGCGCGCGGGTCCGGGGTCTCGCGCTCGCGCATGGCCTCGCGCAGGCCGGCGCCGAACATGCCGCCCACCACCAGGCCGACGAGCGGCAGCCACTCCCACGGCGTCATCAGCGGCGTGAGCAGCAGGAGCGGGGTCGCGAGCAGCACGATCAGCCGATCGAGCATCACCGCCCGGAGCAGCCGGCCGAAGTCCTGGCCGACGGGGCGCATCCACATGTCGCGCACGGTCGCCAGCCGCTCCTCCGCGATGCGGGCCTTGCTGGCGATGATGTCGAAGCGCGCCTTGCTCCGCTCCATTCGCGCCTTGAGCACGACCGGGCTCCGGTCCCACCAGAAGCGGAACAGCCGGCGGTTCATGTCCGCGTAGCCGGTGACGACCGCGATCCCGCCGCTCACCCCGCGCGATGCCGCGAACCGGAGGTGAGCCCAGAACCCGTCGTCGTACTGGTCGCCGATGTCCTTGTCGACCTGCGACAGCACGTACCGGACGAGGACCGAGCCCACGTTCGGGTCGATCTCGGCGGCGTCCGACGCGGGCTCCAGCACGTCCTCGAAGCTGCAGTACGGGTCGTACTGGTGGCCGTGCTCGATCCAGGCGACGCCCTCCTCGAAGAAGAACCACGGGCAGAACTGGACCGCGTTCTCCATCCAGGCGACGGACACGTCGCTCTCGTTGCCGTGCTCGTTCAGCCCGCGCGCCACGGCGTCGCGGAACAGCGTCTGGACCTCCGGGAAGTGGAACTCGGCGTCGTGGTTGCCGAGGACGACCGACACTTCGTTCCCCGCGCCGACGAACCGGCCGAGGGCCCGGAATACGCCGTCGTGCCGCTCGATGACGGCCGCCATCTTCGCCGCGGCGTCCCGCGCCCGCGCGCCGAGCCCATACGTCCGGTAGTCGGCGGGAGACGCGGCATCTCCCTTGATCGAGACGCCGATGAAGTCGACCATGTCCCCGTTGATGACGAGGCGCCACGGCCGGTCGTCCCGGCGCACCACCGCGTAGTGCTCCAGGAACGCCCGGAGCTCGCGGTCGAGCGTGGCCGGGTCGCGCGGGACCGGAGTTCCGATCCCCTCTCCCAGGTGGAGGTCGCTGATCACGAGGAGGTTGGCTTCCGGCAGTCCCACGCTTCACCTCCTGAAGATAGTATGACCCGTGCCCGTGAGACCCGCGCGACGGTCCCGCCATTCGACGGTGACGAGTGCGCGACACATCGGGACAGCGCTCGGAGCGGTGGGATGGAATGGGAGCGGCTGGTGGATCGCGCGGTGGCGCTGGCGGAGGCCGGTGATCCCGACGCCGCCGTGGACCAGGCGACGGACGCCGTGATGCTCGCCCTGGGTCTCGGGCCGGGGCCGCTGGCGCGCTGCCTCGTGACGCTCGGGTACGCCCGGATCCTGGCCGGGGAGCTGGCGGACGGCCGGGACTCCCTGCGCGAGGCGATCGCCGTGGCGGCCCCCGACGACCACCCGACGCTCGCAGACGCCTGGCACCACCTGGGCAGCGCGCTCCAGCACGACGGCGATCTGAAGGCGGCGGAGGTCGCGCTCCGCCAGTCGCTCCAGCACCGGGAGACGGCGTGGGGAGCGGATCATCCGTATCTCGCCAAGGGCTGGGGCGACCTCGCGCGGATCGCGTTCCAGCGCGGCGCACGGGGCGCCGGCGTGAGCTCGCTGCTGCTCCGGGGCCAGGGGATCCTGGAGCGCGCGATCGCTGCGCCGGCACCCGGCCACGACGTCGCGGAGCTGCGCTACGACGCCAGCACCATCGCCACGAACCTGCTGCTCGTGCGCATGGAGGACGGGCGCTGGGACGAGGCCTTGCGGAGCGCGCGCGCCGCCGTCGAGCACCTCGACGCGTTCGTGGCGCTCGGCCGCGAGGTGCCGGACGCCGCCCGCGAGCGGCTGATCGGCTACCTGGCCGCGCTCGAAGCGGAGGGGGAGCGCGGGGCCCGGGAGCTCACGGAGCGGGTGCGCCGACTCGTACCGCTCGAGCTCGAGATAGAGACCGTCGACGATCTCGATCTGACGGGGTTCGAGCGAGACGAATGAGCGCAGCCGCCCTCCGTGGGTTCAGGCCTCTCCCTTCCCCTGGGCGCCGGGCTCCTCCTGCTTCGCGATCTCCGAGCGCACGTGCTCCATGTCGAGGCCCTTGATCTGCTGGATCAGCTGCTCGAGCTGCCCCGGGGGGAGCGCGCCGGCTTCCCGGTACAGGAGGACCTTGTCGCGGAAGACCATCAGGGTCGGGATGGCTTCGATCTGCAGCGCGCCCGCGAGCTGCTGCTCGGCCTCCGTGTCGATCTTGCCGAAGACCGCGTCCAGGTGGCGGCCGGCCGCGGCCTCGAACGTGGGCGCGAAGGCGCGACACGGGCCGCACCAGCTCGCCCAGAAGTCGAGCACGACGATGCCGCCGGCGTTGATGGTGCTCTCGAGGTTCTGGGCAGTGATGGTGACAGCGGCCATGCGGCCTCCTTAGGGGTCCAGCTGGAACGTAAACACGCAGCCCGCAGCGGCCAGCGGCGTCCGGCGCCCGAGCGGGATATGCCGACACCCGAGGTACAACCCCCGATGACCCTGCCGCACCACGTCCTTCCGCTCCCGGAGCACGAGCCGCGCGCGCCCCTGGTCGTCCTGGCGTGCGACGACGCGAAGGATCTGGCGAAGCGCGTCGCGGGCCGGCTGAACGTGGGGGTCACGCCGAGCCACGACATCTGGTTCTCGTGCGGGGAGGGCAAGCACGTCATCGAAGCGAATGTGCGGGGTGCGGACGTCTACATCTTCCAGCGGCCCGTGGTCCCGGGCAGCGACCGGTCGCCGTATGACCGGCTGGTCATGCTGCTCCACGCGATCGACGCGGCGCGCATCGCGGACGCGGACCGGATCACGGTGATCCTCCCGTACTTCCCCGGCGGACGCCAGGACAAGCGCAAGCACAACGTGCGCGAAGGCGTGTCGACGGGCCTGTTCGCGCGCATGCTTTCCGTCTCCGGCGCGGACATGGTGGTGACCATCGAGCCGCACGAAGAGTCGATGATCGGGTGCTTCGATCCCCGGCAGTGCGTGTTCGAGGGGATCAGCGTGACCCACTCGTTTGCCAAGTACATGGCGGAGCAGGGGATCCGCCCGGACGTGGTCGGTTCCACGGACGTGGGCGGCCTGGAGATGGCGCGGAAGGTCGCGCAGTCGCTGTCGGCGGGGATCGTGGCGCTCTCGAAGGAGCGCGACTACAGCCGGCCGAACACGGTGGCGAGCACCACGCTGATCGGAGATGTCCGGGATCGGAGCGTGCTCATCGTGGACGACATCGTGGACACGGCGGGCAGCGTGGTCTCGGCCGCGCACGCGCTGTGGGCGGCGGGCGCGCGGGATCTCACGATCGCCGGCGCGCACCTGCTCCTGTCCGGCCCGGCCTGGGAGCGCCTGCACGGCCTCGCGGCGGAGGCTGCGCGGCGCGGCACGGACTTCCAGGTGGTCGGGACGTCCGGGATCACGCACCCGCAGACGCCGGCCTGGTACCGGGAGTTCGCGCTCGAGCCGCTGCTCGCGCGCGTCATCCGGTCCGTGAACACCCGCGGCAGCGTGCGGGCCGCCGAAGGCGAATAGACCAGGATCTACGCCTTGTAGTAGAAGGTTTCCTGGATGATCTGGCCATCCTTCCAGGTCTGGACCGCGATCTGCGTGCGCTGCATGCGGGCGCCGCCCATCTCGAAGTCCATCCACATCTCGTAAGCGGAGTGGTCGCCGTCCACGATGACGCGGTCGACGCGCGCGCCGTGGAACTTCGCGTTGGTCGCGAAGTACTCTTCGTACGCCCGGTTCTTCGCCTTGCCGACGCGGTTCGCGTCCGCGTCGCCGTTCTCCGACATCACGACGTCGTCGTGGTAGTACTGGTCGAAGCCCTCGAGCAGGCGGCCGTTCATGATGCCGTCGATGACGCCCTGCAGGTTCGCGCGGTTGTCCGCCATGAGATCTCCTTCGCGGCCCGATGTAGGGGGCCGACACCAACAAGATGCCGCGCGAATGCTCGTTGCGCCCGCGCGGTCTGCAGAACGGACTGTTTCCGCCCGCGCAACAGTCAGCGGACGTCGATGCCGTGCTTCTTCATCTTGTACAACAGGCTCGAGCGCGGGATGCCGAGGAGGTTCGCCGCGTGCGTGCGGTTCCCGGCGGCGCGCCGGAGCGCGTCCACGACCTCCTTCCGCTCCGGATCCTCGGCGGGGAGGCCCGGCTTCCCGACGGGCTCGCCGTCGAACGCCCACGGGTTGAACGTGAGATCGCCCGGCCCGATCAGCGGCCCCGTGAGGACCACGGCCCGCGTCAGCACGTTGCGCAGCTC
>CAMCWU010000295.1 GCA_945882675.1 Klebsiella pneumoniae
CTGCCCGAGCGGCGCCACCGGTGTCGTCGGAAGCCGAGGGCTCCCGGGATCCCTCCGCGTGAGGCGACAGATCGCCGTTCCCGTCGCCGTTCCCGTCGCCGTTCCCGTCGCCGTTCCCGTCGCCGTTCCCGAGCCCGTTCCCGAGCCCGTTCCCGAGCCCGTTCCCGTTCCCGTTCCCGTTCCCGGCCCCTGGCCACCGTGGGCGGGCCCGCGCCAGGCGGACCGCAGGGCGCCCGCGGTGAGCGGGCGGTCGGAGCCCGGCCAGAAACCGCAGGCGGAGCCACCATGCAGGACCGGGCCCGACGGAGGCGGAGCCGACCCCGGAGGGAGGCCGGCCCCCGCTCCGAGCGGGGGCGGCGCCCAGCGAGACCTCAGGGCCCCGGAGCCGTGGGCTTCAGGTGCGGCCACTGCGCCCCGACTTCCGCGATCCACGCGTCCATCTCGGTCCACAGCGCGACCACGTCCGGGTCCGCCGCGTCGTACACGTCGACGGTGCCCGTCGGGTCGTCATCCATGCGGAACAGCGCCCGGTTGCCGAAGTAATCGTAGTTGAGCTGCTCCCGGTCGCGGATCACGCCGAGCTCAACCGGCGACCCGCCGCCCCAGAAGTTGATGATGCGGAGCGGCCGCTCGGGCGGCGCGGTGCCGACGACCAGCCCGCTCCGCTCTTCCACCGGGGTGATCCCGAACACGGCGTTGATCGTGGCGTTCACGTCCTGGTGGATGGTCGGCTCGCTCCACGCCCGGGGCGTGAGGTTCTCCGCCCAGAAGGCCGCGGTGGAGCGGTTCTCCTCTGCGCCGAGGTAGATCCCGTGCCCGTGCTGACCGCGCTCGAAGAACTGCTGGCCGTGGTCGGTGACGAATACGACGAGCGTGTCGTCGAGCGCGCCCACCGTGTCGAGCTGCTCCCAGAAGATCCCGAACTGCTCGTCCCAATACGCGATCTCGCCGTCGTACAGGGCGAGGTACGCGGAGAGCATGGCGGCCTGCGCCGCCGGCTCCAAATAGCCGTAGCTGTAGCCGGGGCCGTAGGTGTCCGCGCACCAGTCGTCGGCGGACAACCCAGCGCCCTGCAGCAGGTCGAGCTCCACGTATTCTTCGGGCGCGCAGTAGGAGCCGTGTGGATCCATGAAGTGGACGTGAGCGTACCAGTCCCCGCGCGCCATGAGCGGCGGGATCTCCTTCATCGCGGTCGCCGCGACATCTGCTGCCGGCTGCGAGTCTACGTTGATCGCCGTGTCGAAGCCGACGGCGACCCGGGTGCTCCACGGGCCGAACACCCTGTTCGCCGTGATCAGCAGCGTCTCCTTCCCCAGGTCCGACATTTGCGTGGGCAGCGTGTCCTTCACGAACTGGTCGTTCGGGTAGTTCGGCACCTTGTCGTCGTCGTTCCAGGTCGCGAACCCGTGCTCCATCTGCGTGCGGCCGGTCACCACGCAGGTCATCGACGGCGCGGTCCAGCTCGAGCACGAGTGGTGGTCGTCGAGCGCCACCGACTCCGACAGGATCCGGTCCAGGTTCGGCGTCAGCCCGGTGCCCGAGAACCGGCCGATGTGATCGCGCCGCGTCGTGTCGAGCGAGATGACGAGCAGGTTCGAGGGCATGTCCCCGTCCACGAAGTCCAGCGCGCCGAGGTCGACGGGGGTGGTCGGCGTCGAGGTCGGGTCCGTCGGGGCGGGCTCGGGCGTGGTCACGGGCGGCGTGGTGCCCGTGGGTGCGGGGATATCCGGCGGCGTGGGCTTGTCCGTCACTTCGGAGCCGCACGCCATGACCAACGCGATCGTCCACATGGAACCGCCTCCCGAGCCAGGAGCGTAGCATTCGGGGGGGCCGCTCGTGGGGAAACCGCGACGCGCCACGGGAACGCCGCGACGCCGTTGCATTCGCCCTACCCGAGCACGAGGCCATCGAGCGCCGGCAGTCGGCCGCTCCCTGGGAACACGTCCCGCGCGAGCGCCGCCTCCGATACGCCCAGGTGATCCCGGAGGATCCCCGCGAACACCGCGCGCAGATCCGTCGTCGGGCGCAGATCGCGGCCTTCGAGCAGGGCAGCCGCCCCGAGCCCCGGCCAGTCCGCGACGACCCGCCCGCCCGCGAGCGCACCGCCCGCGAGCAGCGCCGCTCCGCCGACGCCGTGATCCGTGCCGCCGGTCCCGTTCGGCCGGACCGTGCGACCGAACTCCGTCGCGGCGACCACCACCGTGTGCCGCCACGCCGGGCCGAGCCCGCGCGCCAGGGCGTCGATCGTCGCGGCCAGGTCCGCGAGGCGCCCGCCCAGCACCCGGTCCTGCCCGGTGTGCGTGTCGAAGCCCCCGAGCTCGAGGGCCGCGATCCGCGGGCCGTCGTCGAGCGCCATCACCTGCCCGAGGACGAGCGCGCCGTCGGCATCCGTCTTCCCGGCCGCGGTCCCGCGGGAGGCCGCGAGCAGCTTCTCCGTCGCGATGCCTTCGGCCAGGGCCGCCCCGAGCAGGGCGTCCCCCGCGTACAGATCGCTGATGCGCGCGAGCAGCGGCTCGGGCACCCGGGGCGCCCGGAGCAGGTCGGTGCTGGTCGCGCGCGACGGCCCGCGCAGGAGCAGCGGGATCTGGCGCCCCCCCACGAGCGCCGCCGGACCGCCCGAAAGGCCCGCGAGGGCGCGGTTCAGCCAGCCCGTCACCGCGGCGTGCGGGGTGGGGTGCCCGGTCTCGAGCACGTCCTGGGCGTCGAAGTGCGAGTGGTCGGCGTACGGGCAGGCCGTCGCGTGGACCACGAGCAGCTCGCGCCGGTCCCAATACGGGCGGAGCGGGCCGAGCGCCGGGTGCAGGCCGAACATCCCGTCGAGGGGCAGGGCGCCGCTGGCCGCTTCTGCCCCGCGCGCGGCCGCGAACGCCGGATCTCCGATCGCCGGGACGGCCGCCAGCCCGTCGAGCCCGCCCCTCAGCAGGAGCACCACCAGGCGCGGATCGCCCGTGCCCCCCGCGAGCGCGACCGAAGGGCCCGCGACTGCAGCGGCGCCCGCGAGCCCGAGGCCGTACAGGAATGTGCGACGGTCCACGATCACCTCCGTTGGAACTCGGGGCTGGAGATCAGCAGCGCGAGCGCTTGCCCGCTCGGCGCATCCGTCAGCGCCGCGCGCGTCGCGTCCGTCAGCGCGGGTCCGAGGACGTCTTCGGCGAGGCGGGGCACCGACAGGTCCGGCACGCGCTTGCCGACCTCCGCCGCCCACTCGAGCCGCGCCCACAGCGCGCCGGGGCCGATCCAGCTCTCGGCGCGGTCCGGCCAGCCCTGCGGCGACGGCGCCCGGTACGGCAGCTGGCCGAGCAGCTTGAGCGACCGGAGGAGCACCGACCCGTCCACCGGCGTCGCGTCCCGGTGCAGCGCTGCGGCCGTGGAGAGCACGAGATCCCGCGGCGTCTTGAGCTTGGCGAGCGGCGCGCTCCACGCGTCGGGCAGCGCGACCAGCGCGCGGTGCACCTCCGGCAGGTTCCCGCCGCTCCGGGTCCACGCCCGGGCGAGCGCGTCCACGGCGGATGCCGGGGGATCGTCCGCCACGAAGTGCCGCGCGAGCCGGGTCGCCAAGTGCCGCGCCGTCGCCGGGTGGCGGGCGAGGTCGAGCAGCGCCGGCTCCGCGTCCGTGTAGCTCACGCCCGCGACCGTCTGCGCGCCCGGCTGGTGCCGCTCGGCGCGGTAGACGAACTCGCCGGAGTCGGCGTCCCCGTTCGGCTTCGAGCCACGCGACACGTCCACGGTCCAGCCCGTGAGCAGCCGCGCGAGCGCCTCCACGTCGGCCTGCGCGTACGCGCCCACCCCGAGCGTGTGCAGCTCCAGGAGCTCCCGCGCATAGTTCTCGTTCGACCCACGCCCCGAGCGCTGCCCCGCCATGGAGTCCGGGCCGACGGACTTCGCGTTGTCGAGGTACGCGAGCATCGCCGGGTGGCGGGCGCTCGACAGGAGCATCGGTCCGAACGCGCCGTCCAGGCCCTTTCGCACCACGTCCCGCTCGAACGCGCCGGCGAGGGCGGTCACCTCCTTCCGCTCCGTCGACACCGACAGGACGTTGCTCCAGAACGCGACCAGGCGCTCCCGGAACGGCATGCTGCTGACGACCGACGCTTCCAGGTGCGCCGCGTGCTCGACGACGAACGCGTCGCGCGTGTCGCTCTTCATGGCGTCGCGGACGGCGGGATCCTCGGCACGCAGCTCGGCCAGCCGCAGGATCCCGGCAGATGCCGGCGGGAACGCGGCGAGGCGGGCGGTCACCGCGGGGTCCGGCCCGTCGAGCTGCGCGAGCAGCCACTTCCGCGCCCCGGCCTGCTCGATCGCCGCGAGCTGGCCGGGCCGGGCGCCGATGCCGAAGCGCGTCGCGGCCACGAACGCATCCATCGAAGCCATCCGGCACCCCCGCTCGCCGAGTCTACGCCGCGGGGGGCGCGGCTATTTGTCTGCTTTTGTCCTTGCCGCCGCAGACGCGCCCGGGTGGCGCGACCGGCCGGCGTCCGGACCCGCGCCCCCCACGGGATCCGGTTCCATCAACCACGGCGATCGAGGCGGTGCTTGACGCGGCGTCGATCAGCGGTGGGCGGCGGCGGTCCGATCCACCGTGGGATGCCGTGGCCCCCGGCGAGTGAAATCGTCGGCTCGCAGCCGGGCGCGAGCGC
>CAMCWU010000296.1 GCA_945882675.1 Klebsiella pneumoniae
GAGCACGGGCGACCTGCTGCTCGGGCCGGATCCCTCGGGCATGACCCCGAGCGGCATCTGCGACAGCCCGCCATGCGCCCTCGCGACCATCGACGTGAACGGCTCCGGCACCGCCACGCTCTCGTGCGACAACGCCTGGAACGAGTACAACCCGGAGCAGGCCGACCGCGACTGCGACGCCGTCGGCGATCTGATCGACAACTGCCCGGATCTCGGGAACTTGGATCAGCTCAACCTCTGCCCGTTCACCGGCTTCCCGGACGGCGACTGCCATGGCAACGCCTGCGACAACTGCATCTGCGTGGCGAACGACGACCAGGCGGACATGGACCGGGACAACGTCGGCGACGTCTGCGACAGCTGTATCCTGACGTTCAACCCCGATCAGGCGGACAGCGACTCGTGTCCGCCCTTCGGCGCCCCCGATGGCTGGGGTGACGCCTGCGACAACTGCCCGTTCATCTGCAACCCGGGCCAGGGGGACGTCGACAACGACACCGTCGGCGACGAATGCGACAACTGCCCGCTCGCCGGCAACCCGGACCAGGCGGACAGCGACGGCGACGTGAACATCGCGGACCCGACCGCCAGCGGCGGCGGAGACGCGTGCGACGCCTGCCCGTTCCTCCCGCTCGCGGAGCCCACCGTCGGCAACGAGCCGCCCGTCACCAACGACCACACGGACGAAGACGGCGATCGCTGGGGTCGCGCCTGCGACAACTGCCCGGATGTCCCCAACCCCGACCAGACCGACTCAGACGGCGACGGCTCGGGGGACGCCTGCGACAACTGCCCGAGCCAGATCAACACGGGCGGCGCGGACTCGGATCAGGACGGCGTGGGTGACGCCTGCGACAACTGCCCCCAGTTCACCAACTCCTTCCAGGAGGACGAGGACGGCGACGGCGTCGGCGACGTATGCGACTACTGCCCCGAGATCTCCAACCCGCCCAACGAAGACGGCGTCCAGCGCGACCTCGACCTGGACCGCATCGGCGACGAATGCGACAACTGCCCCACGGGCGTGAACAACGACCAGCAGGATATGGACGGCGACCGCGTGGGCGACGTCTGCGACAACTGCCCGGAGGACAGCAACGCGGACCAGCTGAACGAGGACCTGGACAACCTCGGGGACGTGTGCGACGTGATCGCCCTCCGCGGCGGCGGCGCGACCTGCACGTCGGCCGGTGGGGTGGCCGGTGGGTCGTCCGGGTGGGGGGCGTTCGCGGCCCTGGCCCTCGCGCTCGTGGCCCGTCGTCGGAGCGCCTGATGATCCGGATGGCCCTCCTCGGGCTGCTGGCCCCCGGGCTGGCACATGCGCAGTCGGTGGCGGTGCTCGGCGCCGTCAACGTCGCGACGGTGAACCAGGACGTCGTCGACCTGGTGCAGTGCAGCGGCGAGTTCGAGTCCGTGGACGGCTGGGATCTGGTCGCGGCAACGCCGACCCTGGCGGACCTGCAGTTCCACCACGCCGTGCTGGTGTGGAACGACCGCGCGCTCCCGAACGCCGCGGCGCTCGGGGACGTGCTCGCGGACTATGTGGACGCCGGCGGCGGCGTGGTCCTCGGGTACGGGCCGCTGGTGCAGGGAACCCAGCTCGCGGGCCGGCTCGTGACGGGCGGGTATCTCCCCGTGTCGGTGGGCACAGCGTCCACGCCGGGCGCCAACCTGGGCTTCGCCATCCGCCCGGAGCACTATTGGCTCCCCGGAGAAGCCGGTCACCCCCTCGTGTATGGCGTGAACACCTTCGACGGCGGCACGGCGAGCCAGCAGGCGGCGGGCCTCGTGCCCACGGCGAGCGCGATCGTCGTCGCGGACTGGTCGAGCGGCCAGCCCCTGGTGGTCACCACGGATCCCGCGGACCTCACGCAGGGCCGCGTGGTGGCGCTGAACTTCTTCACGGCGTCGGACGAGAGCAAAGCGAGCTCGTGGGCCGCGGCCACCGACGGCGCGAACATGCTGTCGAACGCCCTCGTCTGGGCCCAGCGCGCGGTCCGGCCAGAGGTCTGCGTCAACGACGACGTCCTGCAGGACTTCAACTGCAACGGCACGGACATCGCGGACGAGCCGCCGATCGACCCGTTCCTGGACGCCGACTGCGACGACTTCGACCCGTACACGGGCGAGCCCGCGCTCTCGAACGACTACTACTTCGACGTCTTCAGCCACGGCTGCAAGTACTTCGTCGCAGACCAGGACATCGACCTGAATGAAGGTCAGACGCCCATCATGGGCGATCTCCTCGTCGGGTTCGACGCGGACGCCGGCGTCGGCACGGTAGAGGTGACGGACGACGCCGGCGTCGTGGTCGGCACCAACACGCTCCAGTGCGACAACTGCCCGCTCGACTACAACCCGGATCAGGCCGACCGGGACTGCGACAACAAGGGCGATCTCTGCGACAACTGCCTCATCATCCCGAACGTCGACCAGGCGAACGAGGACGAGGACTGCGTCGGGGACGCCTGCGACAACTGCTTCGACGTGGCGAACGACGACCAGGTGAACTCGGACGAAGACTCGTTCGGAGACGCCTGCGACAACTGCGACTTCCTCGAGAACGAGGACCAGCTCAACGGGGACGGCATCGACTGCCCCATGGACCCGTACGGCGTAGTCACGCCCGACAGCCTCGGGGACGCCTGCGACAACTGCCCGCTGCACTGCAACGAGGACCAGCGCGACGGCGACGGCGATCTCGCGGGCGACGCCTGCGATAACTGCCGTACCGAGCCGAACCCTGACCAGGCGGACGTGGACCAGGACGGCATCGGCGACGCCTGCGACATCTGCCCGGACGTCGCGACCACCGCCGACGAGCCCGACGGCGACGGCGACGGCGCGGGCGACAGCTGCGATGTGTGCCCGGGGCTGGCGGACGACCAGGCGGATATGGACGTGGACGGCCTCGGGGACGCCTGCGACAACTGCCCCACGTTCTACAACGACACCCAGGGGGACGCCGACGGCGACACCGTGGGCGACTCGTGCGACTCCTGCCCGAACGCCGTGAACCCGCTGCAGGAAGACGGCGACGACGACGCCGTGGGCGACGTCTGCGACTCCTGCCCGGTCATCGGGAACCCGCGCGAAGAGGACGGGCTGCAGCCGGACCGCGACCGGGACAACGTCGGCGACCCGTGTGATCTGTGCCCGGAGGTCATCTCCACCGCGAACGGCGACGACGACGCGGACGGCTTCGGCGACGAGTGCGACAACTGCCCGATCGACCCGAACGCCGACCAGCTCGACGAAGACGGAGACGGCGCCGGGGACCTGTGCGACCGCATCGCCATCCGCGGCGGCGGGACCGTGGGCTGCGCCACCTCCGGCCAGGTGCCCGTGGGCCTCCTGGGCCTGGGGCTCGCGCTCCTAAGCCTGCGACGCCGCCGGTAGATTGCGAGGTGGGGGGCTGCACCCCACCCGCGATCCGAGGCTCTGGTCCAGTCGCCCGTGGAAGGGCGACCGGGGCCTGATCAGCTCAGCCGTTCGACTCGAGGTAGCCCGCGACTTCCGGCTTGCCGAGCATCATGAACGCGAAGACGCCCGCGCCGATGCTCATGATGTTGAAGTTCAGCGCGCCCGCGACGAGGCCGGCGATCGTGGCGTTCTTGGCGCTCGAGTTCGGCTCGCCGTTGTACATCTTGAGGCCGACCATGATCTGCCAGGCGCCGAGCGCCGCGGGGACCAGCCAGAACAGGCCGATGCAGATCCAGATCAGGGACAGCGTCCAGAGGAGCGACATCATGACGTTCAGCGCTCCGCCGATGATGTTGGCGAGCCCGGCGTTCTTGTAATCGGTCGGTGCATCCACGAGAGACCTCTGCAGTTGAAAAGGGGGTATCCGGGCGGCGGGGCCCGGTGCGTCCGGGAGCGGGGGGCTCCGGACAACGGGAGGGAGCCTACAGCAGGCGGACCGGGCTGTCAAACCGGTACGAAGCGCGGTAACATCGAGGCGCCGGGAGCACACGTGAGCACCATCCATCCGCCAGCCAGGAACCCCTCACCGCCCGCAGCGCGACTGATCCTGTGGCTGCCCGCGGCGGTCCTCGCCACGGCGTCGATCTGGGGCGCGTTGGGGCTGCTGGCCGCTTCGTGGGAGCGCGGCTCCCCGTCGGAAGTGCTGCTCGTGTGCGGCGGGCTGGCGATCGGCGCCGCGCTGGTGGCGGGCGCGGCGGGCGCGGCGGTGGGCGGGATCGTCGCGCGCCTCGAGGCTCGGACGGCGCCGCTGTTGCCGGAGCGCGCGCGCTGGCTCCGGCTCGGCGCGTACCGAGCCATCGCCGCGGCGCTCGTGGGCGGGCTGCTCTGGGCGCCGCTGCACCTGGTCGGCGTCCTGCTCGCGTCCCCGGGCGAGATGGAGGATCACGTGGGCATCGCGGTCGCGTCCGCCGTGGTGTGGGGGCCGTGGATCGCGGCGGTGCTCGCGGATCGCCGGGAGGGCAGGGCCCTCGGCGCGCGGGAGCCCGCGGGCCTGGAGTCCGTCTCGAAGCTCGATCGCGTGCCGTCGGCCGCGTGGCTCGCGCTCGGGGTGGGCGCGATCGTGGCGCTCCCCACCGGCCTCGCGGCCGCGGTGGCCGTGGACGAGTCCAGCGCCACGGCCGGTCTGGTCGTCGTGGGCGCGGTGATCG
>CAMCWU010000297.1 GCA_945882675.1 Klebsiella pneumoniae
GGTCACTCGGGGTGCCCATGGCTCAGTTGCCGGCGGGCGGGGCTGCGGGGGCGGCCGGAGGCGCGCCAGCGGGCGGAGCGCCAGCCGGCGGGGCGCCCGGGGGCATCTGCATCGGGCGCGCTCCCGGGGGGCCGCCCGGGGGGCCGCCCATGCCGGGGGGCATCCCACCGGGGGGCATGCCGGGGTGACCGGCCGGGGGGCGCGGACGCCCGCCCATACCGCCCAGACCGCCGGGACCGCCCGGGCCGCCTTCCGGCGCGGGGGCGATGTCCGGCACGTTCTTCTCGACCTTCATCGCGTCCTTGGTCTCCTTGCGGATGGCGTCGATGGCCTCCTGCCGGAGCGCGGCCTCGATCTGCGGCCGGACCTCCTCGAGCGGGGTCGCGTCGCGCTTGTCCTCGACCTTGATGATGTGGTAGCCGAACCGGGTCTGGATCGGACCGATGATCGAGCCCTTCTCCGCCGCGAACGCCGCGTCGTTGAACTCCTTGACCATCGTGCCCTCGTTGAACCAGCCGAGGTCGCCGCCGTTCGCCGAGTTCGACTTGTCGGTCGAGTACTGCTTCGCGAGATCCGGGAGGCTCGCGCCGCCGTCGATCTGCGTCTTGAGGTCGTTGGCGAGGACCTCTTCCTTGACGAGGACGTGGCTCGCCTTGAGCTGCGGGCGGCCGTACTGGACCTTACGCTCGTCGTAGTACTTCTGGACGGCTTCCTGCGAGACGCGCTTCTGCGCTTCCCGGTAGACGTACTCGTTGGCCATGGCCTCGCGGACGCGCATGGCGATCACGGCCTGGACGGCCGGGTCCTCGTACAGCTTCTGGTCGACTGCCTTGTGGTAGAAGACCTCCCCCATCGCGAGCTGGTCGAGGAGGCGGTCGAACTGGCCGTTCTTCTTCGCGCTCTCGAGCTGCTGGGGGGGGAAGTACCGGGTGCTCGCGTCGAGCATGGGCTGCGTGATGTTGAACGCGTCGACCTTGACGACGGGGGCGCCCGCCTGGTCGATCTGGCCAGGGACGGGGGCCGGGCCGGCTGCCGGCTGGCATGCGCCGAGCCACAGGGCGGTGATCGACGCGGCGACGAACGACGGGATACGCAAGAGGTCCTCCAGAGTGCGATGTCCCGCCGTGCGGGGCTTCGAGCGGGCCGGGCGTATCCCGCATTCGGGACAGACACAAGCCGAGGTGTTCGATGTGGTGGTTGGTGACGACAGCATGGGCCGGCTCGACCGCCACGCTCACGTGGAACCCAGATGGATCCAGGCTCTTCGTGAACGCCCCGGCGGGGGAGGAGCTCTCTGCGGATGGGCCGGCCCGCCTGGCCGTCGCGTACGGGGACACCGGGATCGCATGGACCGGGACGGGTCGTACGCTGGGGAGCGGCGTTAGTCTTGGGGATCTACGCGGGGAGACCGTAGCGGTCCTCGGTACGGTGACGTCCTGCCGGCACGATACCGGCGTGTGCCGGCCGTGGGCGGTGGAGGCCACGCTGAACGTCCCCGATCGCAAGAAAGGAACGTTAGACGCCGAGATCGGCATCCCGAAGCCGAAGCCGACGCCCTACCGCGCTGACGCCGGAGAGGCCGCCACGGCCGCCTTCGACGACGCCAGAGCCGCGAACAAGCCGGTGCTCCTCGACTTCGGCGCGGTGTGGTGCTCGCCGTGCAACCTGCTCGCGGCGGAGGTCCTGGACGCCGAGCCGCCTGCCCCCGAGCTCGACGGCGTGGTGATCGCCACGCTGGACGTCGACGATCCGTCCAGCTTCGCCCTCAAGGATCGCTACGCGATCGGCGGCTACCCCACGGTGATCGTGGCCCGCGAGGACGGCATGGAGCTCGCGCGGATCGTGGGCTACCCCGGCCGCGACGCTTTCCTGGCGTGGGTAGCCGCTTCCGCCGCGCTGGACGCGCCGCCGCCGGATCCTGCGGGCCTGGATCCCGCCGCCGCGGATCCGAAGAAAGCTGCGGAGATCGCCTGGGATCTCGTGGAGGCCGGGCGCACGGAGGAGGCCGCGCGCTGGGTCCCCCATGGCGACACCGGGACCGCGGACCTGCGGCTGGCGCGGTTCGCCACGGGCAAGGATCCGGCCGTGAAGGCCCAGGACGCCGCGTGGCTCGCCGAGAACGCGCCGGGCCACGCGCGCGCGTGGGCGCTCGGCGCCGTGGACGCCGCGCCGGAGATCCAGGCGGCGGCGCGTGACGCCATCGACCACGACCTGCGCGACGCCTCCGGCCCGGAAGCCGCGGATCTCCTGGGCTTGCGCGCGGAGCTGGTCGCGGACGCGGAGGCGCCTGCGTGGGCGTCCGCGGCCCTCGCCGCGCTGCGGACGTCGCTGACGGGAGATCCCGAGCGCGATCGCGGGCACTTCACGTACCTGGCCGACCTGATGGCGCAGTCCGGCGATCTCGACGGGGCGGTCGCGTTCCTCGACGCGCAGGCCGCGCGCTGGACGGAGGAGCCGACGTTCGACCTCGCTTCCGCGCGCCTGCTGAACGAAGCGGGGCGGTTCGCGGACGCGAAGGCCCGCGCCACCCGGGCCATGGACCGGTCGTGGGGCGACAACCACCTGCGCGTGGTGGCTCAGCTCTGCACGGCGCTCGTCGGCCTGGGAGACGCTCCCGCAGCCGCCGCCGCGGCGAAGAAGGCGCTCGCGGACGCCCCTCCCGTCGCGGCCGACCAGAAGGTCCGCACGTTCCGCTACCGCACCGCCCTCGAGAAGTTCACGACCTCCGCGCCGTAGGGGTTAGATCTATGCCAGGGGGGCGGATGGCGCGGTTCCACGAGCAGGTGATGGGCGTGTTCTTCGATGATCTGGACGCGTTCCAGATCCTCCACAACGCGCGCTACATCCTGCTGTTCGAGCGCACGCTCGGGTCGTTCTGGCTCGAGGTCGGGCTCGGCGCGTTCGACCTGAACGGCGAGACCGACCACCTGCACCTCGTCGCCCACAACTCGGTCGACTACCTCGCGCCGGTGCGCGGCGTCGGCCGGGTGCGCGTCCGGGTGTACGTGGAGTCGATCGGCAGGTCGTCCCTCGTGTTCCGCTTCGCGATCATGCCAATGGACGAAGATCGCGAGTACGCCCGCGGCAAGCGCGTGATCGTCCGCTTCGATCCCAACACCCAGAAGTCCACGCCCTGGTCGGACGACTTCCGGCAGCGCATCGCCCCGTGGGTGGCGGCGTGATCCTCCTCCTCCTGGCGCTGGCCGCCCGCGCCCAGGACGCGTCCGTGGCGCCGCCGGAGCCCGCGTACGAGGTGACCGTGTGGGGCGAAGCCGCCATCCGGGACGCTCGGTCCCGCGTGATCCGCACCTTCGAGGCCCAGGGCTGGCGCTCGAAGGACAAGGGCGATCAGGTCGTGTTCAAGGGCCCGCGCGTCTGGATGGGGAAGGGGCACCTCGACAAGGAGACCGGCGCGTTCACCTTCACGCGGCCCCGCGTCACGATCGCGGGGTTGAAGGGCCAGCAGCTGTCGGCTTCCCCGAACCTGTATCCGAACGGCTCGACCCCCACCGAGGGCGCCTCGATGGCCGCGCAGCGAGAGCTCGGGCCCCCGGTGCCGACCTTCGCGCTGCAGCTCGGCTTCCCCGGGAAGCGGAAGGTGGAGGCGAAGCAGGAGCGCCTGTTCGTCGACGTGCGAGAGGAGCTCTCGGCGTACGGCGCCGTGATCCGTGAAACCCGGTTCCGGGAGCGGCTGGCCGAGCTGCCGGACCGCCTGGACGCCCTGTGGCGCGACGGCGTCCCGCTCGAGTCGGGGCCGCCGATCGCAACGCCTGACGCGAAGCGAGCTGCGATCCTGGCGTTCTGGGCGACCCGCAGCGACACGCCGGAGGGCGAAGCGTTCACGCGCGCCGTGGAGGTGTGGATCGACGCCACGCTCGCGAGCGCGCCGATCACCGACGCCGAGGCCGCCGCGGCGGAGGCGCAGCGGTCCGACGGCCGGAAGCTGCCGCGGTGAGCTAAGCTGCGGCGCGGGAGGGGTCTCGATGCCGGTTGAGCGTGCCGACGGGGTGTGGGCGCCCGGTTCCGTCGACGGCGGCCCGCCCCAGAAGGGCATCGGCGTCGACATGAACCAGGCGTTCTCGGTCGATGTGGTGTTCGGGCTCGGCTACGCGCTCATACAGGAACACCCGGTCGTATTCCTCGGTGTGGCCGGCGCGGTCGCGGTGCTCCAGGTCCTCGGCCAGGTGCTTCAGCAAGGAAGCCAGCTCCTGCAGGAGGGGGCGGACCCCTTCGAGTCGTTCGCGATCTCCGGCGTGGTGATGGTCGTGGGACTGCTCAACGCGCTCGTCATCTACTGGCTCACGGTCGGCCTGATGGGCCAGGTGGAGGTCGCGGCACGCGGCGATGTCCCGACGATCGGCGGCGTGCTCCTGGCGCCGCGCGTGGGCAACGCGATCCTGGCGGGCATCGTGGCCCAGATCCTGGTCATCGTGCCCATGGCGATCCTCCTCGTCCCCGGGATCGCGGGTATCGGCTGGGGGATCTTCACGGGCTTCAACGATCCCGGTCCCGGCCTCGCGGCGCTCGTCCTCGGCGGCGGCTGGTCGCTCGTGGTGATCGTAATTGTTAGCCTCGTGGCTTTGTTCTCGATGCTGGTGATGCCCGCTGCGGTGCTGTCAGGC